>WFSF01000187.1 GCA_015486155.1 Armatimonadota bacterium | reverse complement strand
GGGCCTGGATTCGGCGGGCCGTAGGGCTGACATCCTATCCAGGGCAGACAAGTCCCATGCCCGCCGCGCTATCTACAAGAGATGCATCAGCACCTCGTCCCCGAACGTCTCGATGTGGAAGCGCACGGCCGACTTGACTTCCCGCAGCGCCTCGTCGTAGGAATCCCCCTCTGCGACCACCACGCCCTTCAGCCCAAGCGGGTAGGCGACATACCCGTCCTCGGTGCGCTCGATAACGACCTTCAGACGCTTTTGCGGGGATGCCATGGACCACTCCTATAGACGCAGACAGGTGTTGGACACCTGGGATTATACCACAGGCGGACTACCCCGGCACTCCGGTCATGAGGCGGACCGCGGAGGAGAGGAGGGTGGCGACCATCCGGCCCACGAATAGGCCGATGATCGCCGCGCGGAGGCTGACGCCGGAGGGCGTCTCGCCCGGTGTTTCCGATCCTTTCTCCGGCAAGCGCATTTCCCGACCTCTACCCGATGTAGTCTATTCTCAATCCGGGCGCGGGAAATTCCCGGGGGGTTCACCGGCGGGCGCGGCCCCTATGTCGTCGGCGGTGATCCGCACTATCAGCAAGGTCATGTCGTCCCGGCGCTGTCCGTCCTTGCCGTAGTCATTGGCGGCGGCGAAGACGCGCTCGGCGATCTCATCTGCGGAGGACAGGGCGACGTGCCGGCGCAGATGGGAGATCAATCCCTCCCGCCCCAGGAACTTCCCTCGGGAATTCGTCACCTCGATCATGCCGTCGGTGAACAGCGCGAGGAGGTCACCCTGATGAATATCCAGGCTCTCCTGCTGGTAGGCCGCGTCCGGGATCACGCCGAACACGATCCCGCTGCGGGTGAGCGAGAGGGGCTCCCCGCCGGAGGCCGGGAACAGGAGCGGAGGCTCGTGGCCCGCGATGGCATAGGTGAGCCGGCCCCGGTCGAGGTCGATGATGAAGTAGCACATGCTGATGAACCCCTCGCGGTCCTGGCGCTCCTCGTACTCGGCGGTCACCCAGCGGTTCATCTCCGCCAACACCTTCGCCGGAGAGGGCTCGCGGCGGGCCGCGGCGCGGAACTCGGCCTTGAAGACCGGCAGGTAGGGGATGGACACCTCCAGTTTGGCGCAGATGTCGCCCACGCACACCCCCAGCCTCCGCCCGCCCAGGCGGATCACATCGTAATAGTCCCCCGCCGCGGCCGCCTGCGCGGCCGGCCGGAACCGAAAGGCGATGTCGAAGCCCGGGAGAGTGGCGAGACGGCGGGGCCGCACCAGGTCGTCGACCCGCTGGGCGATGCGGATGCGCTGGAGATTCTGCTGGATGGTGGCCCTGCTGACCGCCAACTCATCGCTCTCGAGCTGGAGGAGATGGGCCATGATGCTCACCAGTCCGGCGGTGCCCAGCAGGAAGATGACCTGTAATGCCAGTTGCCCGGCAGGGGGCGCCGCTTCATAGGACAGCCAGGACAGGTAGACGGTCCCCACGTACATCACGGAGGCCGCGGCCCACGTGAGCAGGGCCCCCCGGATGCCGAACCACATGGCGGCCACGATCACCACCGCGTAATAGAGGCCGAAAAACACCTGGGACGCCCTCCCGCACAGATATATCCAGAGGGTGATCAGCACCAGGTCACCGAAGATAATCAACCAGCGGGGGAAAGGCTTTCGCCAGAGATGGAGCAGGAAGAGCAGGAGGTTGTACCCGGCCGCGGCGATCACCGCCGGCACCAGCACTCTGCCGACGTTGGCGCGCGCGGCGGTGAACTCGTCGGAGAAGAGGACGACGAGAATGAAAACCGTGCGGAACACCGCGATCACGATCTCCGTGTCGCGGCCGCGCAACTCGGCACTATGCGTTGCCGGTGGGGTCGGTGTGGTCATGCTCCCTCGCTATCCGTCTCCGGCTGGGCACTTCGGCAGGTGAGCGGGTAATCCTCTGTCCGCGGCAGGAGGATGATGGAGAGACAATGGCTCTTGAGCGCACACAACTAGCTATCACCGGAATGCACTGCGCGGCCTGCGCCGCCTCCATCACACGGGTGTTGGAGAGGAGGAGCGGCGTCTCGGAGGCAAGCGTCAATTTCGCCATGGAGACGGCTACGGTCGTCTATGACCCGGAAGTCGTGAACCTGGAGGGCCTGATCGCGGCCATCGAGGAGACCGGGTACGGTGTGGTTCGGCCCGGGGAGCAACAGGCGGCGGAGCAGACCCACGAGCGCGAGCTGCGCGCCCTCCGGCGGCGGTTCTGGTTCTCGCTGGCGGCCACCGTGGTCATTCTCCTGTTGAGCCATCTGCCCCTCCTGCCCTCCCGCGCGGCCCCGTGGGTGTTGCTCGGGCTGACACTTCCGGTGCAGTTCTGGGCCGGCTGGCCGTTCTACCAGGGCCTGTGGGCCGCCCTCCGGAGGCGTTCGGCGGACATGAACACCCTCATCGCGGTGGGGGTCTCCACGGCCTTCGGCTACAGCCTCGCGCTCACCCTTGCGCCCAACCTGGGAGCCCCCGGCGGCGGCCATGTCTACTACGACACCTCCGCCATGATCATCACCCTGATTCTGCTCGGCCGCACCCTGGAGGCGAAGGCCAGGGGAAAGGCCTCCGAGGCCATCCGCCGGCTGGCCGGGCTCCAGGTGGAGACCGCGCGGGTGCTTCGAAACGGAGAGGAGACGGAGATACCGGCCGACCAGGTGGTGGTGGGCGACACGGTGATCGTGAGGCCGGGAGAGCGGATACCGGTGGACGGCGAGATCACCTCGGGAGGCTCCGCGGTGGACGAGAGCATGGTGACCGGGGAGAGCCTGCCGGTGGACAAACACCCCGGAGACACCGTCATCGGGGGAACGGTGAACCTGACCGGGGCCTTTCGCATGGAGGCCGCGCAGGTGGGGGCCGACACCATGCTGGCACAGATAATTCGGCTGGTCCAGGAGGCGCAATCCGGCAAGCCGCCCCTGCAAAGATTGGCGGACCGGGTGGCGGGGGTGTTTGTGCCCTCGGTGATGGGGATCTCCGCGCTCACGCTGGCGGTGTGGCTGGCCCTGGGCGCGGATTTCACGCACGCGATGACGGCCGCGGTGTCGGTGCTCATCATCGCATGTCCGTGCGCCCTGGGCCTGGCGACCCCCATCTCCGTGGTGGTGGGGTCGGGCCGCGCGGCGGAAATGGGGGTGCTCGTGCGGTCGGCGGAGGCGCTGGAGGCGGCCGCCCGGGTGGAGGTGGTGGTGTTCGACAAGACGGGGACCCTCACCACGGGGCAAGTGGAGGTGGTGAGCATCGAGACCGCCGAGGGTTGGGACATGAGGCAGGCGCTGGCCCTGGCGGCCGCGGTGGAGCGCCAGTCGGAACACCCGCTCGGCCGGGCGGTGGTGAGAAAGGCCGTGGAGGAGGGCCTGACCCCGCTGGAGGCGGAGGATTTCGAGGCCCTGCCGGGGCTTGGGGTGAGGGGGCGCGTCGAGGGCAGGGAGGTGACGGTGGGGACCACCCGCCTGTTGGAGGACAGAGGCATCGGCCTCGCGCCCATCTCTCAGGCCGCCTGCGAACTAGCCGACCAGGGCACTACCGTGATACTGGTGGGGGTGGAACAGAAAGCGGTGGCCGCCATCGCCGTCGCGGACACGGCCAAACCGGAGGCCGCGGCGTCGGTGCGCGAGATCAAGGCGCTCGATGTCCGGGTGATGATGCTCACCGGGGATCACTTCCGCACCGCGCGCGCCATCGGACACACGGCGGGGATCGAGGAGGTGCAGGCCGAACTGCTTCCCCAGGACAAGGCCGAGGTGGTCAAGGGGCTGCAGGAAGCGGGGCACCGGGTGGCCATGGTGGGCGACGGGATCAACGACGCCCCGGTGCTGGCGCAGGCGGACGTGGGGATCGCCATCGGCGGGGGCACTCGGATCGCCATGGAGGCGGCCGACGTCACCCTGGTGAGAGACGACCTTCGCCTGATCCCGGAGACCATTCGCCTGAGCCGGGCGATCGTCCACAACATCCGCCAGAACCTGTTCTTCGCCTTCGCATACAACACGGTCGGCATCCCCATCGCCGCTGGCGCGCTCTATCCCCTCATCCACACCATGCTGCATCCGGCGATGGCGGCCGGCGCGATGGCGCTCTCATCGGTGTCCGTGGTGACGAACGCGCTGAGGCTGCGACGCTATCGGTCGTCGCTCGCAAAACCCTCCCCGTAATGACGGGAATCTCTTCGCGAGCTGGTTTTAGAAGCAAAATGATCACCAATTCAGAAGCGAGCGCCCCATGTCCCTGAAAGCAGTCGTCTTCGATCTCTTCGGAACCTTGATCGACAACTGGCCCTTCGAACGCCTCGAGGCCACCCATTCCCGCTTGGCGGAACTCCTGCAAGTGCCGGTCGAGGAATTCACCCGGCTCTGGCGGGAAACCTGGGATGAAAGGAACCGGGGGAAAATCGCCACTTGCGAGGACAACCTGAGACTCATCTGCCATGCGCTGAACTCCTCCCCCTCCCGGGAACGGATCTCCCAGGCCTGCCGGTTTCGTCTCCAGGTGACGCGGGAGAGCTTCGCGCCCCGGCCCGACGCCGCGGCCACGCTCACCGCGCTGCGGGAGCGCGGGCTGAAATTGGGCATGATCAGCGACTGCTCGTGGGAGACTCCCGTGGTGTGGGAGGGGTCCGCGCTGGCGCCGCTGTTCGATGTGGCGGTGTTCTCGGTGAAGGAAGGGGTCAAGAAGCCGGACCCGCGCATCTACCTGCTCACCTGCGAGCGCCTGGGCGTGCAACCGCAGGAGTGCCTTTACGTGGGGGACGGGGGCAGCCGGGAACTGACCGGCGCGGCCGCGGTGGGGATGCGACCGGTGCTGATCCGCACCCCCTATGAGGAGGGGGACGCGGTTCACCGCGTGGACGGGGAGGACTGGGACGGCGAAAGGGTGTCGGCCCTGGCGGAGGTGCCGGGATTGGTGGAGGGAGGATAGGGTGGGCCTCCGGGACATGCGCCTGGGGGAGAACTGGCACCCACACTGGACCGATTCGCACGGGGAGACTATGGTATAATCGCTTCCGATAGAGAAGGAGTACAAGGTTATGCCAGCAACCCGATTCGAGCGCATTACGGTGGACCCCAATGTAATGGGAGGAAAGCCCTGCATCCGAGGGCTGCGCTTTCCGGTCTCCCGGTTGCTGGGACTCCTGGCCTCCGGCAAGGATGAAGAGACGATTCTGGCCGAGTATCCATATCTGGAGCCGGAAGATGTCCAGGCCGCCCTTGCGTATGCTGCGGCCCTGGCGGAAGAAGAAGTGGTCGAATTCGCGCGATGAAATTTCTGCTCGACATGCCCGTCTCTCCGCTTACAGCCGAGTGGCTCAAGGAGCACGGGCATGAGGCAGTCCACGCTTTTTCGCTGGGACTGGGACGCGCGTCGGACCAAGAGATATTGGAACGTGCGGTGCAGGAAGAGCGCATTGTAGTGACTGCAGACACTGACTTCCCTCACCTGCTGGCACTTTCGAGAAAGACAAGCCCAGGGGTCATCCTCTTTCGCGGGGGTGACTACACGCAACAGGAAACTGAAGAATTGCTGTCAAGAGTACTAGGGACAATCCCTGAAGAGATGCTCACGTGTTCCATCTGTGTAGTTGATCGCAGGCGCATCAGGTGTCGCCCGTTGCCCATCAAGTAACGCGCTCACGGGTTTCTCCATCGCTCAGACGTCACATCGCGCGCAACGACCCCGCGTCTGTAGCCCGCGCCTCACACCTGACCCGCGGCGGCGCTTGACCTGAGCCCGGGGGCCGGGTAGCGTGTGCCGGCGAGGGCGGACCGCGTCACCGGAGGGGGTTGTCGAGCAATGTCGCAGAGGCAGCAAACGAAGGCGAGTGCGTCTCGATCCGCGGAAAAAGGTTCCCGGAAGGCCGCCGCGCGTCGGCTTTCTCCGGCCCAGCTGCGAGCGCGGACACGGGCGAGAATCCGCGCGCTGGCGGAGCTAACAGCCGAACTCAGGCGACAGTGCGAGGAGACGGCCGCGGAGTGCGCCGAGTTGCAGCAGGAACTCTCCCGGAGCGAGACCTCCTCGGCCCCCGGCGGAGAGAATCGCCTCCCCAATTGCGCGGATTGCAGCGTGCGCCGCGAGCTGCTGCGGGCGCGGGCGGCCCAGGCCCGGCTGCGCACCGATTTCGTCGAGCTGCTGGCGTTCCTGGAGGAGATCAGCGCCCTGCTGATTCCAGAGGCTGAAGTCGTCCGTCCTGCGGCATTATCCCAGGAAACGGCCGGGCAATCTTGAAAATCGGGGCCGGATTCCAGCCCCGCCCGGCCCCCCGGAGGCCCGCGAACTTTGGGGGTGGATTCCGCGTCCAATCTGTGGAAATCTCAGGGCAGGGGACGAGGAGTGTGGAGCCGCTGCCCCGCCCCTGAGTCCCCTCCCCTGGCGACAGAGCTGAGTATCGCGCTGAAAAGGGAGGACGCGGCAATGCGAAACGCGCGGCTGGCGGTATCACTGCTCATCTTTCTGGCGGTTTTCCTGTGTGCTCCCGGCTGGGGTGCGACCTATGTCATCTCCGACTTCGAGAGCGACTCCGACCTGGCCCAGTGGTCGGGCACGGACGGGGCCAGCCTCTCCAGGGTCGCCGCTCACGCCACCTCCGGCAGCTACAGCTGCCAGGCAGACCTTCCGGTGACCACCTATCCGGGGATGTATCTATCCTCGTTTCCCACCCACGACTGGTCTGGCTACGACGTCCTGCGGTGGGAGGTGTACAACCCGCTCTCCTATGCCATCAAACTCCACATCGAGATCAGCGACTCGGTGCACGGCAGCGGCTGGTATCAGCGTTACTACACCGAGACCGCGGTCATCCCGGGCCTGAATCACATCGAGATCGACCTGCACAATGTGCCCATGAACGACGGCTCCGGGGACATCGACCTCACCGCGGTTGACCGCTTCACATATTACTTCGACGGGTTCAGCTCCCCGATCACCGTTTATGTTGACTATGTGCGCTTGGAGACGGTGGAGGACGACCCGGACGCGGACGCGGCGCGGGGCATCTACAAGTTCGACTTCGGGACGGCCGACTCTCCCAAGTGGAGGGATTTCTACCGGGTTACAGCGTCTGACACCTACTCATCGAGCGTCGGGTGGGGCTGGATCGACACCGGGGACAGCCGCTATTCGGTCGACCTGAGCGGCCCAGACGATCTCTGTCGTGACTGTGTACGGCCCAATCCCTGCTGCCCCACCAGCCAGCCTCTCACGTTCGCGATCGATGTGCCCGACGGCGAGTACACCGTATACATCATCGCGCGCTCCGGGGACCTGCACTTCATGCCGGTGCTGAGCTGGGAGATCTGGGCGGAGGGAGTCCAGGAGGTGAACGTGCCCATGGACTCCGCCACCTTCTTCAGCACGGACTACTACTATCGGGGCATGGACGAAGACTACCCTCTCAGCACCTCCTTCTGGGAGAAATTCGAGGAGCCCAACTTCCCCGCCTACAAGTTCACGGTCACGGTGAGCGACGGACAATTGGACCTGGAGGTATATCGCGCCTGGATGTTCATGCTGGTGGTATATCCGAGCAACCTGGAGTCGGAGATGGGGCCTCGCATCGCGGGATGGGAGGCGGCGCGCCGAGCGCAGTTCGAGTCCCACTATTATGTGAACCCGCCGGAGTCCCTCACCTTCACCCCCACCCCGGAGGAAACGGCGCGGGGCTACGCCGCCTGGCCGGTGGCCACCATGGACCCCTGCCACCCGGACACTCTCCCTCCCGATCCCAGACCCACCCTCGCCCTCTCCACGGCCGCCTCTCAGGACGAGCGGCAGTCGGTGGCGTTGGCCATCCGTCCGCTGGACGATCTGACCGATGTGTCGGTGGAGGTGAGCGACCTCGACGACGGGGCCGGACACACCATCCCCAGCTCGGAGGTGAAGGTCAGGCATGTGCGCTACCTGGCCACCCCGGACCAGGAGTTTTTCGGGCCGGGCGTGCTCACCTGGAAGCCGCGGCTGCTCCAGGACGACTTCCCGATCGACGTGGCCGGCCAGGTGACCAAAGAGTTCTGGCTCACCGTGCACGTGCCGCCGTCCACCCCCACGGGCACGTACACGGGCACGGTGACCATTCACGCCTCGTCCGGGGACCTGGCGGTTCCTCTTTCCGTCGAGGTGTGGCCCTTCTATCTCGACGCGGCCGACGACATGTCATACGGCTGGTATTATATGTCCCCTGAGGAGAGATATTGTCTCGAAAATGCGTATGACTACTACTGGCCGGAGGTGGCGGGATGGGGGGACGCGATTCTGCGCCAGGACTTCGCATTCATGAAGAGCCACGGATTCAACGCGCTCCAGTTTCCCTCCCCGGGGGTATCGGACATTGACCCCTCCACCGGCCATGTGGGGACCCTGGACTTCAGCGAACTCGAGCGCTACCTGTCGGCCATGAACGACACCGGCTTCGGCGGCGATTGGATGGGGCAGGTGGACACCATTGGGATCGCCAACGCCATCCTGCGCAACAGCTCGGTCTCCGAGTTCGACACCAATTTCGACAACGCGTTCAAGGACGTGCTCTCGCGCATCGTCGCCTGGGAGAACACCGACGGAGCGCCGCTGGTGATCTACCTGGTGGACGAGCCGAGGGAGACCGGCATCCAGCCCTGGAACCGCAACCTCGCCGACACCCTGAGCTACTGCGACCTGGCGCACCAGGTGCCGGGGGTGGTGAGCTCCGTGGGGGTGATGCAGGACACCCAGGACGGCCTGGACTACACGCCCATCGCGGACGCCGTGGACATCATGCAGACTCACCCCTGGCCGCTCTCGGAGGGCCTCATCAGCTCCGCGCGCTCCCAGGGAAAGCCCAACTGGTTCTACAACACCGGCGGCGACCTGCGGATGGTGTACGGGTTCTACCAGTTCGCCTATGGAAACGGCGCATGGGAGTGGCACTACGACTGGCTGGACAGCGGCCTCTTCGACTCGTTCCCCTACAGCCCGTTCAACGATCATTGGCACTATACGTATCCATCGCCGAACGGCCCCGTGGCCACCCTCAAGTTCGAGTGGGCCAGCCAGGGAATCACCGACTACCGGTACGCGGCCACGCTCTCCCGGCTATCACAGCAGGCGCGGGCGACCGGTCTGCCGGAGTTCGTCTCCTGGGCGGACCAGGCCGATGCCCTGCTCGACGAACTCCGCAATGATGTGCCGGAGTACGCGATAGACGCATCGTACAATCCCCAGCACTTCGCGGGCATACCGGACGGCCCCGGCTGCCTCACTCAGGTGGAGAACGCACTCGAATCCTACCGCCGTCGGATCGCAGCCCTCATCATGGCGCTGCCAGGTCCGATACCGGGACCGGAGGCCCAGGTCACCTCCAGTTCCCTGCCCACCGCGATGGAGTGGGACACCCAGGCGAACGCCTCCCTCACCGTGGAGAACCTGGGGAGCACCACCTGGACCACCTCCGCGGGATACCAGTTGCTGGCCACAAGCGGCGTGGACCGCTGGGGCGTGCTGTCCCAGCCCCTGCCCGGCGATGTTCCGCCCGGGGCGAGCGCGTCCTTCGATTTCACGGTGACCGCGCCCCCGCTCACCACCATCTCCTATCAGCCTCCCGTCACCCCCACGGCGGCCGGAGCGACCGGCGACCTGGCCTGCAGCTGGAGCCTCTCGCATGGAGCCGACCCGCTCCCCGGCGGCACCGCCAGCGAGGCGACGGTGATCAGCCGCTTCCCGGACGTGGAGCCGGGAACGGCGGGCGAGTGGGCGCGCTTCTGGGTGGAGGAGTGTGCGGGGCGGGTGCCTCTGATTGTGAACGGATATCCGGAGCCGGACGGCACGTTCACCTACCGCCCCACGAACACGGTGGACCGGGCGGCGATGGCGGTGTACATGGCGCGCGCGCTGAAACTCCCCACCGCTCCCTACGAGGCCCGTTTCCCCGATGTGAGCCCCGATCACTGGGCCTGGCCCTGGATCGAGGCGCTGGCGCGGGCCGGGGTGGTGGCCGGCTATCCGGACGGGACCTACCGGCCGAGCGTGGTGGTGGACCGGGACGCGATGGCGGTGTACGTGGCGCGCGGGATGCGCGGCGGAATGGACATCCCCACCGGCCCCGCCACTCCCACCTTCCCCGATGTGCCCACAACCTACTGGGCCTACAACGAGATAGAGTACGCGGTGGCCCACGATGTGGTGCACGGCTATGACGACGGCACCTACCGCCCGGGCAACCCGGTGACCCGGGACCAGATGGCGGTCTATGTGTACCGTGGGTTCATCGCGCCTACCGGCGCCGCAGTGGTGCTGGGCGGGCCGGACGTGACCGGGGTGGACCCCGAGACCGCCGGCTACTGGGGATGGTCGAGCCGGAGAACGTGCCTCGCCTCCTCGCCCGGCTATGCCTATGTGGTGTTCGACGCGGCGCGGCTGGGCGCGGGACTCGCGGGCCCGGACGGTTTCTTCAATGTCACCTTCACGCTGACGGGCCCGACCGCGGTGAGCCACACGGTCTCGCTCTCCGCGGCCGACCTGGTCTCCGCGAAGGCGAACGCGGTGAGCACCGGGGTGCCCTACTACGCGGTCTCCTGGGCGCTTCCCGCGGGGCTGCCCGCCGGCGACTACACGCTCACCGTCTCCATCGAGGACGAGACGGGGGCCACCTACCGGATCGCGCGGCAGCCCGAGATCACCATCACGCCGTAGCTGGGGGCAATATCCCGGGACATTCAGGAGCCAGTCCCGCAGGGCCGGCTCCCCATTTGGCCTGGGGGGCCTGCCACTTCATCCCGCCCCGATGACTCGGCAGGAACCCGGCATCGGTGCGCAAAAGAAGGCAAGAGTGTGGCGGGCCGGAGGCTTTTCGGCCGGCGGTCGCCCCTGCAACATGACCTGGGAGGCGAGCGCGCATGAGCGCATCTGAGCCAATCGGCATCGGGATAGTGGGTACGGGAAACTGGGCGCGGGGATTCTGGCGGGAGGCGCGCGAATCCAAGCAGGTGAGGCTGGTCGCCTGTTGGAACCGGACGCGGGAGCGCGCCGAGAAGTTTGCAGAGGAGTTCGGGGGCGAGGTCTGCTCCTCCCTCGAGGAGCTGGCGGCCAGGGACGACATCGCCGCGGTTGCCAACTTCGCCGCCAATGCCTACCGCATGGAGCCCACGCGGGTCGCGGCCGAGGCCGGCAAGCACGTGTTCGTGGACAAGCCCATCGCCAACACCATCGAGGAGGGGGCGGCGATGATGAAGGTGTGCCGGGAGGCGGGCGTGAAGCTGATGGTGGGGCACAGCAGCCGCTATGGGGCCGAGGCGCGGGCCTTGAAGCGGATCCTGGACTCCGGACGCCTGGGCGAGCTGGTGATGGTGGAGGTGAACAGCTCGCACTCGGGGGGAACCCGGCTCAGCGATGACAAGTGGCGCTGGCACTGGGAGGAGGCCCCCGGGGGACCGCTGATGCAGCTCTCGGTGCACACCTTCGACACCCTGCACTACCTGGTGGGCCCCACCAAGCGGGTCACCGCCCTGTGCACGAAGGACCTCCTGCCCTCCGAGATCGAGGACGTATTTCTCACCTTGCTGGAGTTCGAGAACGGCCTCCTCGCCTATGTGGGCACCAATTACGTCGCGCCCCCGGTGCACTTCGCGCGCTTCTACGGGCGGAAGGAGAACGTGTACGCGGAGCGCGGGAAACTCACGCACGTGATCCCCACCGACCCATGGACCACGAAGACTGAGGAGAGCGAGGTCCCGCCCGTCAACGGCTTCGCCGCGGAGATGGACGAATTCGCCCGCGCCATCCGGGAGGACGACGAGCCGGAGACCGGCGGCCCGGAGGCGATGCTGGCGCTGGCGGTGGTGTGGGCCGCGATCGAGTCCACCAAACAGCGGCGGCCGGTGGAGGTGAGGGAGATTCTCGGCGAGGCGGCCGCTCTGGTGGACTGAGCGCGGTCCTCCCCGGCCACGGGGCCGCCGGGCCGCACCAGAACCGCCTCAGTTTCTTCACAAATCCGCCGCGGTAACCCGCTATCGTGGAGTGCACAAACACGCACAAGTCGGCTACAGGAGGAAGTGGCGGCGCGTCACATTCCACGGATGTTCGGTGTTGCACTCGCGGCGGCGGACAATAAGCGATGTCTCAATTCCCGCTCCCGCGGCGCTTGACAGAAGGCGTGTCGCGGGTAAGCTGATGGTGGCGCAGACCTGGACGACAAGGGCCGGGCTGTGACGATTGGAGAGAGAACATGAAGGAGAAGGTAGAGGAGGCCCTGGCCCAGGTGAGGCCGGCGCTCCAGAACGATGGCGGTGATGTGGAACTGGTGGAGGTCACCGACGACGGAGTGGTCAAGGTGCGCCTGACGGGCGCCTGCCGCGGCTGCCCGATGGCTCAGATGACCCTCCAGATGGGCATCGAGCGGGTGCTCAAGCAGGCCGTGCCCGAAGTCAAGGCGGTGGAGGCGGTGGCGTAGACCCCCACATCACGATGTATCACAGGCGGCGGGCCGACGAGGGCCCGCCGCCTTGTGTTTGGTGCTGCACAGATGCCCTGCTATAGGGCGGGGATGTCAAACCCCGCCAATCCACCTCACACAACCGAACCACCTTTCGCAAGCTCCGCTTGCGGCGCGAGCCCGGGGCCCGCCAACCGGTGCACCGGGACCCGCTATTTGCCTTGCCCCAGCGCGGCCTTCACGAACTCGGCGAACAGCGGGTGGGCGCGGTTGGGGCGGGACTTGAATTCGGGGTGGAACTGGCTGGCGAGGAAGAAGGGGTGGTCAGGGAGCTCGATCAGCTCCACCAGCCGGCCGTCCGGGCTGACGCCGGAGATCACCAGCCCCTTGTCCTCCAGCCCGTCTCGGAACTCGTTGTTCACCTCGTAGCGGTGGCGATGGCGCTCGCTGGCGCGGGCGGAGCCGTAGATCTTGCGGGCGCGGGTGCCCGGGAGGATGCGCATCGGGTAGGCCCCCAGGCGCTGGGTGGCCCCCTTGTCGGTGACCCCCTCCTGGTCGGGCATGAGGTGGAGCACGGGGTGTTTGGTGGAGTCGCTGAACTCCGCGCTGTGGGCGTCCTCCCAGCCGCAGACGTGGCGGGCGAACTCGATCACCGCGCACTGCATCCCCAGGCAGAGGCCGAGGAAGGGGATCTTGTTCTCGCGGCAGTGGCGGATCGCCTGAATCTTCCCCTCCACCCCGCGGTCGCCGTAGCCTCCCGGCACCACGATGCCGGAGATGCCCTCCAGCAGTTTCTCGGGGCCGTGTTTCTCGATCTCCTCGGAGTCCACGCGGCGCACCTCCACCTCCGCGTCGTTGGCGATCCCCCCGTGCTTGATCGCCTCGGTGACGCTGATGTAGGAATCCTGGAGCGCCATGTACTTGCCCACCATCGCCACCGTGACGCGGTGGGAGGGCTTGCGGACGCGGGACACGACCTGCTCCCATTCCGAGTGGTCCGGCTTCCCGTCAATGCCGAGCCGGTCCGCGACCAGACCCCCGAAGCCCTGTTTCTCGAAGATCAGGGGCAGCTCGTACACGGAATCCGTATCCAGCCCCTCGATCACCGCCTCGGGCGACACATCGCAGAAGAGGCTGATCTTGTCCCTCATCTCCTTGGTGAGGGGGCGCTTGGAGCGGCAGAGGAGGATATCGGGCTGGATGCCGATATTGCGCAGCTCCCGCACGCTGTGCTGGGTGGGCTTGGTCTTGCTCTCGCCGGAGGGACCCACATAGGGGATGAGAGTGACGTGGATGAAGAGCGTGTTCTCCGGCCCCAGCTCCCGGCGCATCTGGCGGATGGCCTCCAGGAAGGGCTGCCCCTCGATATCCCCCACCGTGCCCCCGATCTCGCAGATGACCACCTCCGCCTTGTCCTGCTCCCCCACCCCGCGGATGCGGCTCTTTATCTCGTCGGTGAGATGGGGGATGACCTGCACCGTCTTGCCCAGATACTCGCCGGCCCGCTCCTTCTCGATCACCGCGCCGTAGACCTGGCCGCTGGTGACGTTGCTGAGGCGGGTGAGGTTGAGGTCCACGAAACGCTCGTAATGCCCCAGGTCGAGATCGGTCTCCGCGCCGTCATCGGTCACGAACACCTCCCCGTGCTGGAAGGGGCTCATGGTGCCGGCGTCCACGTTGAGATAGGGATCGATCTTCTGGATGGTGACCTTCCGCCCCCGATCCTTGAGAAGGCGCCCCAGGCAGGCGGTGGTGATGCCCTTGCCGACGGATGAGACCACCCCGCCGGTTACGAAGATGAACTTCCTCATGATTGCTGCCTTTCGTCTGCGGTATTGTGAGTCGCCGATTCACCCCCGGGATGGAGCACCAGCGCGCCGCGGCCGAGCGCGCACGCCCTGCGCAACAGCCGCTGGAGAAAATGATGGGAGAGCTCCACCGCCTCCGGCGCCCCGGCCCCCCGCGCCAGGTGGGCCGCGACGGCCGCCGAGAGCGCGCAGCCGGTGCCGTGGAAAGGACCGCCGGGGATCCGGGGTGAGGAAACGGCCCGTTCGTCATCAGGCCCGACGAGCAGGTCGGTTACAACTTCGCCGCGCTGGTGTCCGCCTTTGACCAGCACCCAAGTCGCCCCTTGGGAACGGAGTTTCTGCGCCGCCTCCCGCGCCTCCTTCCGGCCGGTTATTCTTATTCCCGACAGCGCCTCCGCCTCCGGAAGATTGGGCGTCACCACGGTGGCGAGCGGGAGCAATCGCTCTATCAGCGCCGCAATCCCGCGGTCGGACAGCAGGCGGGTGCCGTCCTGGGCCGCCACCACCGGATCCACCACCAGGGGGCCGTCGAAACGCTCGCTCAGCACTTCGGCGACCGCCTCCACCACGGACTCGGAGGAGAGCATCCCCGTCTTCACGGCGGCCACCGGCAGGTCGTCGAGCACGGCCTCGATCTGCGCCCTGACAATGGAACTCGGCGCCTCCCAGGCGCCGAGCACTCCCTGCGTATTCTGAGCGGTGAGGGCGGTGACGGCGCACGCCCCGAAGGCCCCCAGGGCGGCGAACACTTTGAGGTCCATCTCCACCCCGGCGCCGCCGCCGGAGTCGGAACCCGCAATGGTGAGCGCCACGGGCGGATTCGCCTTCATCTTCCCCTCCCCCCGCGGCCTCCCGCAGAGTCCAGCAACCCGGTGAGATCGGCGATGCTGGGCAGGATGAAGTCCGGCCGCATCTCCTTCGGCGCCGCGCGCGCCTCCTCCTCGGTGCTGATCCCGGTCAGCACCAGGCAGGTGCGCAATCCGGCCCTCGTCCCCGCCAGGATATCAGTCTCCAGCCGGTCCCCCACCATCAGCGCCTCCTCCGGCCGCACCCTCGCATATCGCACGATCGCCTCCCCCGCTCTCGCCGAGGGTTTGCCGATGAGCACGGGCTCCCGTTCACAGGCGGTGGCCACCGCGGCCACGATGCTCCCACCGCCCGGGATGACGTTGCCCTCGACCGGATAAGTGGCGTCCCGGTTGGTGGCGATCAACTCCGCGCCGGCGAGTACGGCCTGCTGGGCCTCGTGGAGCTTGCGGTAGGTGAACTGCCGATCCATGCCCACAACCACGAATTGAATGGGGCGCTTTCCCCGCCTTCGCACCACCCGCACTCCCGCGCGCCTCAGCTCCTCGGCCAACCCCTCCTCCCCTATCACCAGCGCAGTCGCCGGCAGCAGACCGTTGTCCCGGAAATAGCGCGCGGTGAGGGAGGCGGAGGTGACGATATGTTCCGCGTCGGCATGGATCCCGAAGCCGGCCAGCATCTCGGCGTAGTACTCGCGGGTCCTCGTGGAGTTGTTGGTTAGGTAGTAGGGGCCGTATCCCCTGCGGGCCAGCCAGTCCGCGGTCTCCTTGGCGCCGGGGATGGGCGTGCGTCCCCGATAGATGACTCCGTCGAGGTCCAGGATGACCGCCTTGATGTGCGCGCTGCCGCCTCTCATCGTGCTCGCCAGTGCCGGGGGGAGAGGAGGGCGGCCCCCGCGGACCGTTCTGCGGCGCGGCCGCGCCGCAGTGGATAGATACCGCCCGCCCGGAGACCAATAATACGTTCGCCCGCCTCTCGCGTCCAAGGCATGTTAGCACCCCGCGGAGAGCGCTGTCAAATCGCGCAACGCGGAGCGGGCCCGGCCTCGAGGCCGGGCCCGCGTCACATCCCCCCTCGCCTAGTCCCGCCGACCCTACTTGAGAGTCAGCTTGAAGCGCACGACATCGGCCGACAGGCTGTAGTTGCTGCTCCCCTGCGGGCACCCGCACGCCCGGAAGCCGATGACACCGTTGCTGTCCATGTAGCTGGAGACATCGGTGATCTCCCTGGTATACCAGACGTCCGTGGTCGTGTGCATCTCAACCCAGTCCTCGTTGTCCACATAGCTGCCGCTTGAATTGCGCACCCACATGAGGCCATTGGGGGTGGCCGAATTGTCTGAATGTCCCTGGTACTCGATGGTGATCTTGCTCACCTGATCCGGAGTATAGTCGGTATCGCACTGATACCAGACCGAATACTTCTGGTTGCTCGTGTCGCATTTCACCACCATGTAAGTGTCGTCATCGGCCTGCAGGTCGCTCAGGCCGCCGGACTGGAGCGTAGAGACGGCCCAGTCCTCCGTGCCCCAGCTGTCCGGATACACGGTGACCTCTCCTCCGCTTCCACTGGTCACCGATATGTAGTCGGTCTTGGTCTTGGTGTCGGAGCCCGCCGAGTTGGTCGCGGTCAGGCTAACGGTGTACGTTCCCGCCGCCGTGTACTCGTGGCTGGGGTTCTGGGCGGTCGAGGTGTTCGAGTCCCCGAAATCCCAGCTCCACGAGGTGGGCGAGTGCGTGCTCTGATCGGTGAAATTCACCGTCAGCGGAGCCGTTCCCGAGGTCGGCGAACCAGTGAAGTCCGCAACGGGAACCGCCAAGTCGAGTTTGAAGCGGACCAGGTCGGCGGAGATGTCGTAGTTGGCCGAGCCGTTCGGGCAACCACACACGCGGATGCCTACGACCCCGTTGCTGTCCATGTACGTGGACACATCGGTCGTCTCCCGCGTGTAGGTCACATCCGAAGTGCTCGCC
>WFSF01000186.1 GCA_015486155.1 Armatimonadota bacterium | reverse complement strand
TCCTCGCGCGTTGCTCCACCCCCGCCTCAGGCCCAGGCGTTGATTCTGGTGGAGGCGAAGCCGGAGGAGGCGCAAGAGGATCCCGAGGCACGGACGCTGGAGCTCCTGCTCGCGCATTTCGACGCCCGCTGTGACATCGCCGCCGCCTCCTCCTATCGCTCTGGACAGGTGAATCGCTATCGCTATGCCTTCTACCTGGCCGGGGCGAACGGCGAGGACTCGTCCCGGGGCTTCGCCGCCGACCTGGCCGATTTCGAGGGAATCGCGGTGTGGGTGGGACCGGGTCTGGAGCGCGTGGGAGAGGCGACGCTGGCGCAGATGGGCCTTTCGGCCGCGTCGGGCGGGGAACCTCCTGTGGAGAAGACGTGGACGATTTCCTATCGGGGACAAGAACACAGGGAACGGGCGGCCCTGCCGGAGGTCGTCGCCGAGGGAGCGCAGGTCCTCGCGCCCGCCCGGCACAGCGGACGGAAGCGGGTCTTCGCGGCTGGGAAGGGCAAACGATGGTATGTGGCCGCCGGCCCCAGTTTCTCCCCGGAGCACTTCTGGAGCGCCTGCATCTGGGCGGATGCGCTCCATGACATGCTCGGCATCTCCCATGAGCCCCGGCGGCGCCTGATCCCAGTGTTGCGCGATGTGCCGGTGTGGGCGACCAAGGAGCAGGTGCCGAGGGTGCTGAAGCCCATGATGGCGGCCGGCCTGCCGGTTGCGGTGCTGGCCCACACTCAGATGCAAGACACCCCGCTCGCCGACCGTCCCGAGGACGTAAAGGGATTGCGGGCGGCGGAGAAGATGGGGGCGACGGTGGTGCTGTGGGCGGATGGCGCGGTGAACGCGCGCGACCACCTGCACTTCGCCTGGGAGGTCGGGCTTCATCCGGTGGCCTGGGGAGGCCGGGAGGGAACGGACAACCCGTTCCGGCTACGCATCGCCGACAAATCATCCTCTCCCCCCTTCTCCGCCGGGGGATTGTTGCCCGCGCCCATCGCGGTCACCGACGCCGGATACTACTCACAGTCCGACCTGGATCGGCTGCACATGCAGTCGGTGGTTCGGGATGCGGTGGCACTCGTCTCGTTCGGACTGTGGGCTCCGCGGGACCCCTTCCTGAAATTCGTGAAAGCCCGCGCGCGGGAGGGCTGGCGCACAGCCGACCTGCGCGAGTTGAGGGTCAAGGTCGAGGATCCGCGGCGGGTGATGGTGTCGGGGACCTCATCGGTGACGGTGCCGTGGCGCGCCGACACCCGCGAACGAGTGCTGGGGCCCCGCTGGGAGCAGAGCGGGCAAAAGACCGTGTCGGGCGGGGCCGAGGTGGAGGCATCGGCGCCGGATCGCTCGGTGTTGGTCCTGGAGCCGGTCAGAAACCGGAAGAAGATCCCTCTGCTCAAGGGGGTGAATCTGGACCCGTGGCCCTATGCCTGGCAGGGGGTCTCGGCCAAGGTGCTGGCCCGGTCGCTGGCCGAGAGATACGCGCGCAACGGGGTCAATACTGTCTTCTTCTACGCTTATAATGTGAAAGAGGGAGCGGCCTACTGGACACGCTACCCGGGCGCCACGATCAGTTCGTGGGGCAAGCAGGATTTGCTCAAGGAGGTGATCAAGGCCTGTCATGCCCGCGGCATTCGCGTCGTCGCGTGGATGTACAGCGGCCGCGACCGCGGCATGTGGACCAAACACCCCTCCTGGCGGGAGCGAAAGAGGGACGGAAGCGTATACAATCCGTTGCGGTTGCACGCCACCTACTTTCTCTGCCCCAACAATCCGGAGGTGAGGGAATGGTATGTGGGCCTGGTGCGGGACCTGGCGAAACGATACCCCGAACTGGATGGCATCGAGCTGGCCGAGCCGGTGGTGAACTGGTTCGGGAACACGGCCTGCTATTGCGATGTTTGCAACCGGGAATTCCGCTCCCGCTATCCGAACGATCCGCTTGGCGGAGAACAATGGCTGAAATGGCGCGCGGAAGGACTGACGGAGTTCCTCTCGGAGTGCATCAAAGCGATCAAGGAGGAAGGTACCGAGGCCTATCTACTCACCATCTGCGACGCCTGGAGCAATGGAGCGGTGCTGACCCCGGTGCGCCAAGCGGAGGAGTCGGGGCTGGACCTCGACGCGTTGCTGGACTCCCCGAACCCTCCGGACTGGATCAACTTCGAGGTGATCTGGCAGCAGTGGGCGGCCATCTACGGCACCAGGATATTCAACTACCAATGGGCCGCGGACACCGCACAACGCCTCAAGAACCGCGTGGATGGACGGGCGAGAACCGTCATACATGTGGAAATAACTGACTTTGGAAACCAACACATGACTGCGGAGAAAACCGCGAAAACCATCAGATATGTGATGAGGGCGAAGCCCGACGGCGTGGAATGTTACCACTCCGCGGCGCTCGACCGGAAGTCGGCCTGGACCGTCCTCCGTCGCTGCTACGAGGAGATAAAGTGATTCCCGGTTACCTGTTGGTGGCGCACAATATTCTCCTTGCCGTCTGCCTGGTCGGGGCCTGGGCGGTGATCTCTCTCTACGCCGTGTTGACGCTCGCCGGCTATCTCTATTCCCGCGAGTCGCTGCGCCGCGCGCGGCCTCGGGATCCCGCGGAATGGCCCCCCATCTCCATTCTGGTGCCCGCGCACAACGAGGAGATCGTCATCGCGGGCACCATCGAGAGCCTGCTCTACCTCGACTATCCCCATCACCTGATGGAAATCATCATCATCGACGATGCCTCCACCGACCGCACCCGGGAGATCGTGGAGCATTTCATGGCCACCGATCGCAGGGTGAAGTTGGTGGCGATTCCGCCCGGTTTCGGGGGGAAAGGGAAGTCCCACGCGCTGAACGTCGGGCTGCGCCACGCGCAGCATGACCTGATCGTCGTCTACGACGCGGACAACTCCCCGGAGCCGCAGTCCCTGCGGCGGCTGGTCGGGGAGATCGTGGACCAGCCGGAGCTGGCGGCCGTGGTGGGCAAGGTGAGGACCCTGAACCGGGCCACCAATTTCCTCACCCGCTGCATCAATGTCGAGTTCATCACCTTCCAGTGGATCATTCAGGCCGGTCGATGGCGGCTCTTCCGTTTGGCCTCCCTCCCCGGCACCAACTACATCATCAGGCGGGATGCGCTGGCGCTGGCGGGCGGATGGGATCCGGGCGCCATCGCGGACGACGCCGAGCTGACGGTGCGGCTGAGCCAGGAGGGATTCCACATCAAGTTCGTGCCCGACGCGGTCTCCTGGGAACCGGAGCCGCAGGACTGGGGAGTGTGGCTACGGCAGCGTCTGCGCTGGGCGCGCGGGGGCATGTACGTGGTCCGCAAGTTCTTCCCCCGGCTGCACCGGCTGCGAAAGCGCAACCTCCTGTTGGAGGTGCTCCATCTCACCACCATGTACCACGTCTTCTTCCTGGTGCTGGTGCTGTCCGACCTGATTCTGGTGGCGGGGCTGATCGGGGGATTGACGGTGGGCTCGGCCCAGGGGCCGTTGCTGGTGTTGTGGGGGTTGGCGATGGCGGTGTTCATGCTGCAGACCGCCCTCGCCCTGTCGCTCGAGAGAGAGAACTCCGCGGTGAATCTCCTCGCATCCGCGGCGATGTATTTCACCTATTGTCAGGCTTGGGTGTTCGTCTGCGCTAAGGCCCACTACCTGGATATGGTAAGACAAGAACGGTTGCGGTGGGACAAGACGGCGCGCGTCCCACGGCCGGCCAAACCGGCCGGTCGTTGACGGTCGTGGAGGCAAACGTGATTTTACGGCTCAGCCTGGCGGAGATCATCGCGCTCTTCTTTGCGGCGCTGCTCCTGGGAGGACTGGCGGTCAGATGGCTGCTGCGTCTGCGCCATGCCAGGGCGGTGTCGAAAGCGCGGCAGATCGCGGCCCGGTTGCGGATGCCCGCCACCACCCTGGCCGCGGTGGAGGACCAGGCCGCGGCGATCGAGGAGCTGTGCGAATTCCCCGATGTCTCCGCCGCGGTGGAGGCCGCCCGCGAGCTGTTGACCTGTATGGACGCCACCGTCCGTTCCGGAGCGATAGACGTGCTGCGGCGCACGCGCGCCCTCGACATGTGGGCGCGCGACCTGCAGAGGGGCAATTACGCCGCCAAACTTCGCGCCATCGAGGCGCTCTCCGAGGTGGGCGACGAGCGGGCGATGGAGACCCTCGTCCAGGCGCTCGGCGATGACGACCCCGATGTCGCGCGCGCCGCAGCCGAGGCCATCACTCGACGAGACCGCGACTACGCCTCCGAGCAGCTCGCGCTGGCGTTGGCCTCCTCCGACCGGCGGGTCGCGGAGACCGCGGCCGCGGCGCTGGTCCGGATGGGAGAGGATGCCCTGGAGGCGCTGGTCTCCACGCTGGGGAGCCTCAACGCGCAGGCGAGGCGCCTGGCGGTCGAGTCCCTGCAGGCCATCGGCAACTCCAGTTCCGTGGCCGCGTTGCTGCCCATGTTGGACACCGAGCCCTCCCCGGAGGTGCGGATCGCCGTAGCGGAGGCCGTCTGTCGGCTGGGCTGCGACAGGGCGGGAGAACGGCTTCGCCGTCTGGCGCAGGAGGATCCGGACTGGTTCGTGCGGGCGCGCAGTCTGTTCTTGCTGGCGGAGACGGGAATGCCCGGAGCCGAGGATTTCCTGCTCTCCACGCTCGCCCAAACCGAAAGTCAGGTCAACCACTCCACCGATGACACCGAAGATGTGGAGGCGATTACACAGGGATTGAGCAGAATCCGCTCGGCGGCCGTCGCCGGGCTCCGGCTGCTGGGTGTGGATGACGAGCGAATCGCGGCCGCCGGCCGACGGCCCGCGCCGGACGCTGATACCCAAGTCCAGATGGAGGAGGGCGGGCTGGCCGAGCGTCCCGGGCCTTCGGAGGGAGACTGGGTCTCCGCGGCCGTGGACCTGCGGGCCGGCGATCCCATGCAGAGGGCGGAGGCCGCGCGCAGGCTGGCGGAAAGCGGCGCGGAGGCGGTGCCCTATCTGCAGGCGGCCCTGGGAGACCCGGATCCCCTGGTCCGCGCAGAGGTCGCCAGGGCCCTCGGCCGGATCGGTGAATCCTCCTGCCTCCCCGCCCTCGCGGACCGTCTCCAGGATCCAGATGCCGATGTGCGGTTGGCGGTGTCCAATGCCATGCGCGGAATCGTGATGCGCCAGACCACGCCCCGCTTCTCATTGGGGGACAGGAATCCGCGGGCGGAGGATTCGGAGGCGGGCGGGAACTAGCCCGCGCGCTCGGACAGGAACCGCGCCACCTCCTCCGCGGTGGGGAGCGCCGGAATCACCCCCCTTCTGGTGCAGGTGATCG
>WFSF01000185.1 GCA_015486155.1 Armatimonadota bacterium | reverse complement strand
GGGGAGGGAGAGCGCCATGATCTGATTCGGCCTCAGCGAGGCGTCGGCGGGGCTCTCGCCGTCCACCACGTCATTGAGATAGCGCGCCTCCTCGTTCCAGAACCTCGCCGCGAACGTTTCCGCCACCCGGTCCGCGCGGGGGCCCGGGTGCGCGGCCCCCAGTTCCTCCACGAAGCGAAGGGCGTGGTGCCAGAGGGCGTTGATCTCGACCGGTTTCCCCCACCGGGGGGTCACCACCCAGTCCCCCACCTTGGCGTCCATCCAGGTCAGCTGGGTGCCCGCGTCCCCCGCCCTCAGCAACCCGTCGTCCTCCACCCGGATGCCGTGTCTGGTCCCCTTCACGTGCCAGGAAATGATCTCCAGCAACACCGGCAGCATGACGCCGCGGACGAATTCCCGGTCGCCCGTGTAGTCCAGGTATTTGTGCGCCGCCCAGAACATCCACAGCGCGGCGTCCGCGGTGTTGTAGTCGGGGGAGGCGCTGGGGTCGGGGATGCGGTTGGGGATCATCCCCTGGTCGCAGTGCTCGGCGAAGGTGCGAAGCACGCTGCGCGCCGCGTCGTAGCGCCCGGTCACCAGCGTGAGGCCGGGGAGGGAGATCATGGCATCCCTGCCCCACTCCTCGAACCAGTGATAGCCGGCGACGAGGCCGCACGCGCGGCGGCCGGAGCCGTCCCTTCTGTGTACGATAAAGGCCTCCGCGGCCGCGGCCAACGTCCTGACGGGCTCCGGTTCGTCCCGCCAGGGGCGGGCGAGGAGCTCCCGCCGCGTGCGCTCCTGCTCCAGCATCCGCGCGGGGTCCAGGTCCTCCGGCGGCTCGGTGGAGGCAATCAGGTAGCGCGTTTCGCCCGAGGAGAGGCGGCAGATGAAACATCCCGGGCTCCACTGGTCCTCCCGGAAATCCAGCCCCCGCGCGGCCTCCTCCCGATACTCGAAGTTCCGGTACCAGTCGGGCCCCGGCTCGAAGTAGGAGCCCGGAAAATAGAGGTAGAGCGGGGGGACTCCGGGGTAGGGCTGGACGGTGACGAGGTCGCCCCCCTCTCCCACCCGGACCGAGGTGTTGAATTCGGGATTCTCCTTCATCAGATGGTGGTAGTCGCGGCAGTTTACGATGGGCCGGACGACCAGGCTCATGCTGCCGTGCGCGCAGGAGGCGCGGTATCTGATGATGACGGCGCTGCGCCCGCGGCACATGGCGATGGTCTTATCGAGGCGGGCGGGCAGAGCGGAGGGGATTTCATAGTGGAAGGTGGGGAACGGCTCCAGCGCGAACTGGCGGAGATAGCGATGCCCCTGGGGATGGATGACGCCCGGGTATTGATTGCAGGAGAGCGGGTATTCCTGATCGCGCACCGCGGCCGTCTCCTCCAGTTTGGAGAGGAGCACGGTGCGCCCCGCGGGAGGCGTGAGGGCCGCCACCAGCAGGCCGTGGTAGCGTCGGGTGTTGGCCCCGATGATGGTGCTGGAGGCGTATCCGCCGAGGCCGTTGGTCTCCAGCCATTCCCTGGCGGCCGCCCGGTCGAAATCGCGGCAGATGTCCGGCCCGAACGCAATCATGACACCCACTCACACCGGCCGCGGACAGGGCCGCGGCCGGCGAAACAGTTGGCGGATGAGGGCGGCGCGGCGCGCCTAACCGGCCAAACCGTACTTCTCGATGTTGGAGTCGGCGATGGCCTGGATCTCGGCCAGCTTCGCCTTGCCTTCCTCGGTGCGGAAGAGGTGGCGGAAGCGGCGCTGGGGCTTCAGGTACTCCTCCACGGGAAGCCGCTTGATCTTTCGCACCCGCGTGACCTCCCCGTCCTCCCACTCCACGAGGGGGAAGAGGCCGGTCTCGACGGCCAGCTTGCCGATCTCGACGGTGTCCTTTTCCGGATACCCCCATCCCGGCGGACAGGGGACGTGGACGTGGATGTACTTGGGACCGCGGATACCGAGCGCCTTCCTCACCTTCCGCTTGAGGTCGGCGAAGAAGGCCATGGAGGCCGTCGCCACATAGGGAATGCCGTGGGCGGCGCAGATGGCGGGGAGGTTCTTCTTGGGGTGATCTTCGCCGAAGGAGGCGCGGCCCGCGGGGCTGGTGGTGGTGCTGGCGGCGTAGGGGGTGGCCCCGGAGCGCTGGACGCCGGTGTTCATGTAGGCCTCGTTGTCGTAGCACACGTAGAGGATGTCGTGTCCGCGCTCCAACATGCCGGAGAGCGCGCCGAATCCGATGTCCACGGTGCCGCCGTCTCCACCGAAGGCGAGCACCCGGGTGTTCTCCAGGCGCCCCTGTTTGCGCAGGGCCGCCTCCACACCGGAGGCGATCGAGGCGGAGTTCTCGAACAGGGAGTGCAGCCAGGGGACGCCCCAGGCGCTTTCCGGGTAGGGGGTGCTGAACACCTCCAGGCAGCCGGTGGCGTTGGTCACCACGCAATTCGGCGCCGCGATCTCCATGACCATGCGCACCGCCGCGGCCTGACCGCAGCCCGCGCAGGCCCGGTGGCCGGGAAGGAATCCTCTGCTGATGTCATAGGTGAACGGTTTTGTGGCCATTTACGCTTCCTCCAGCACTTCGGTGCGCAGCCCGGCGAAGAACTCGGTTTCTCCGTCTCCGGCCCGCTTGCACGCCTCGTCAATGGTGTCGAACGTTATGTCTCTGCCGCCGAGCCCCACGAAGGAGCAGGCGACCGGAACGGTCGCCTTTCCGTAGAGGGCGGAGCGCAGCTCCGAGGCGACGATGCCCTGCGCGCCCACGCTCACGGCTTTCTCGAGGACTACCACCTGTTTGGCGCCGGAGACCGCCTCCACCAGTTCCTCGCCGGGGAAGGGCCTGAAGCAGCGCAGCTTCACCACGCCGACCTTCTGCCCCTCGGCCCGCCTGGCGTCTACCCAGTCCTTGAGGGTGCCCACCAGCGTTCCGAGGGCCACCACGATGGTCTCCGCGTCGTCACAGTGATAGGTGTCGATGACGTCGCCGCTCCAGCGGCCGAAGGCCTTCTGGAAATCCCGGGCCACCTCTTTGACGACTTCTTTCGCCCCGAGGCAGTCCTGTTGCAGCACGTAGCGCACTTCGTGATAGGCCTCCGGCCCGACGAAGGCGCCCAAGGTGTAGGGATCCTCCGGGTCCAGCCGGTAGAGCGGGTTGTAGCGGGGCAGGAAGGCGTCCACCTGTTCCTGCTCGGGCATGTCCACGCTCTCATAGGTGTGGGTGAGGACGAACCCGTCCATACACACCATTACCGGGAGGAGCACCCGGTCGTCCTCGGCGATCTTGTAGGCCTGGATGTGCATGTCCAGGGCGTCCTGGCTGTTCTCGGCGTAGAGCTGCAGCCAGCCCGTATCCCGGATGCCCATGGTGTCCTGCTGGTCGTTCCAGATGCTGAGGGGGGCGGAGAGCGCGCGGTTGACGCCGGTGATGACCAGCGGCAGCCTCATGCCCGCGATGTTGTACAGGACCTCGATCATCAGCATCATGCCCTGCGAGGTGGTGGCGGAATAGGCGCGGGAGCCGGCCGCCACCGCCCCCAGGCAGGCCGAGGCCGCCGAATGTTCGCTCTCGACGCGGATGTACTCGGCGTCCAACTGTCCGTCGGCCACCATCTGGGACAAATCCTCGACGATGTGGGTCTGGGGGGTAATGGGGTATGCGGAGATCACGTCTGGTCGGCACAGCGCGACCGCCTCCGCGACGGCGCGCGAGCCCTCTATCATCTTTCTCATCAGCGATGCTCCGTGGTCATGGTAATCGCGTTCACCGGGCACGCCGCGGCGCACATTCCGCAGCCCTTGCAGTAGTCGTAGTCCGCCTCATACTGCTTCTTTTCGAGGTGGCGGATGCAGCCCTCCGGGCAGATGGCCTCGCAAGTGTTGCATCCCGTGCATTTCTCCCAGTCCCAGACGGGCTTCTGGATGCCCCAGGGCCCGGTCTTGTTGCGCAGCGAGCTGCCCGGCCGCGTCACGACGGCAAAGGGCGGCTTCCTGCGGTTGGAGGCCTGTGATGTGCTCATGCGTTCTGCTCCTTCATCAACTCGTATGCGCGTCTGGCGGCCTTGATGTTCCGCTCTCCCAGCTCTTCCCCGAACCGGTGGCTGATGCTTCGCTCGATGGCGTCGAAGGTGATCAGACCGGAGAGTCCGGCGAAGGCGCCTAGGATGGCGGTGTTCATGATGGGCCGCCCCAGTTCGTCTAGCGCGATCTGGGTGGCGGGAAAGGTCACCACCTTCGCCTTAGTGTCCATCTTGAGCTCCTCCGGCTTATGCTCGCTGTTGACGAGCACGGTGCCGTCGGGCTTGAGGCCGGCGAGCACGTCCACGGTTTCCATCAAACTGGGGTCCTGGACGATCACGAAGTCCGGGGTGGTGATCTGGCTGCGAATGCGGATGGGGTTGTCGCTGATCCGGCAGAACGCCATCACCGGCGCGCCCCGGCGCTCCACCCCGAAGGCGGGAAACGCCTGCGCCTCCTTTCCCCCGTCGAATGCCGCGACCGCCAGCAGCTCCGCGGCGGTCACCGTTCCCTGGCCTCCTCGGCCGTGCAACCTGATTTCGATCATGTTCGCTGTCTCCCAGGGGCGATAATACGCCCGTTCCACGTCCCAGAAACGCGCTCATACCCCCTTATCAATGGCTGGAGCAGCCTCGATGTGCGGGGGCGGGGGCGAATAATCGCCGGCGCGTTATGGTGATGATTCTGCGGCCGCAGTCATGTTCCTTCTGCAATAGTTGTCATGTAATCCCTAATGGTGAATAGATTTGTAACCCCATCGATACATGCCGGCCGAAAGATGCCGGGGGGAAAGATGATTGCGGCGCCCCAAGACGAGCCTATGGGGCCCAACGGGGATCTGCCGCGGCGCATTGCGCCTCCGCGTGGGCGGCGCGCCGTGACTCGCGTCGCAAGGTCAAAGTTTGGTCTTGCGGGGCGCTGCGAGGGGCGTCGGCCCGCGCTCCATCAGCCCGAGGCCCGTCCCTCCAGGTACTCGTGTATCGCCTTCGCCGCCCGTTTTCCGTCCCCCATGGCGGCGATCACGGTGCCCGCGTCATTGGCGATGTCGCCGCCGGCGAATACGCCTGGGATGGTGGTCTCCAGGGTGTCGGGATTGACTACGAGGCGGCCGTTGCGCTTGGCCTCCAGCCGGGGCTCGGTCTGGCGGAGGAGGGGGTTCGGGGACTGGCTGACGGCCACCACCACGGTGTCGGCCTCGACCTGGAACTC
>WFSF01000184.1 GCA_015486155.1 Armatimonadota bacterium | reverse complement strand
GGCTCGGAGATGTGTATAAGAGACAGTCCCGGCACCGCTCGGTGGCCGGCACCAGCGGAAGCCTGGGATCCCCCGACCCGAAGCCCAGCATCTCCATGGCCACCTTCACGGGGACTGGGTTGGTCTCCATGAACAGCACCTTGGTGAGCGGCAGCAGCCGGAGGTGGATCTCGCGCGCCTCGGCCGCCTTTCCCTCCGCGATCAGCTCCACCATTCGCCGCCACTCCCCGGGCAGGATGTGCGCCTCCGCCAGAATGCCTCCCACGCCCCCCAGACAACAGATGGAAAAGGTGAGGTTGCCGTCCCCGCTCAACACCGAGAATCCGGGCTCCGACAGCCGGATGACGTCAGTGATCTGATGCAGGTCCCCGCTGGCCTCCTTGACGCCGACGATGTTGGGCACGCGGGAGAGTTCGGCGGTGGTCTTCGCCTCCATGTTCACGCCGGTGCGCTTGGGGATGTTGTACATGATGATGGGCAGAGAGACCGCCTGCGCCACCGCGGTGAAATGCGCCTTCAGCCCGTCCTGCGTGGGGCGGTTGTAATAGGGGCAGATGACGAGCGCACCGTCCGCGCCCACCTCCTGCGCGTGCTTGACCAGCTCGATCGCCTCCGCGGTGCTGTTCGAGCCCGCGCCGGCGATCACCGGCGCCCGCCCGGCGACATGCTGCACCGTCAACTCCACCACCCGGCGGTGTTCGTCATGGGTAAGGGTGGCCGACTCGCCGGTGGTGCCGCAAGGCACGAAGCCGCTCGCATTCCGCTCCAGCAGATAGTCGAGCATCTTCCTCAGCGCGGTCTCGTCGATCTGTTGTGCGGAGAAAGGTGTGATATTCGGGACGAAGACGCCCCGCAGGTCAATCGGCACGCGCGCTACCTCCTGAACGTGTGCGGCCCGGCGCTACCCCACCAGGTGCTGGTGCAGCGCGGAGACCGCCTTCTTTCGTTGGGCCTCGGGAACCAGGCAGGAGAGGCTGATCTCCGAGGAACTGGTTCCGTGCACCTCGATTCCGCTCTTCTTCAGAATCCCCTCCACCTCCTCTGTCCATGTCTCCAGGCGCCCGCGCAGCGATTCCCCGACCACCGAAACCAGCGCGAACCTCCCGATGTCTATCTCCGCCTGGACTCCCCGCGCCCCGAGCACCCGCTCGATCACCGCGCGCACCTCCCGGTATTTGAGCGGGCGCACCGCGAACCGGGCCGCGGCGGTCTCGGTGGACACCTGGAAATAGGTGAGCCGCTCCTTCTCCAGACGCTCCGCAATCTGGAGCGCCAGCCGCGGGGTGGCGTCCTTGAGATCGAAGATGACCAACTGCGCCTGGTCCGCGATGGCGGTCGCGCGCCCTTCGCCGGCTCGGCTCTCAGACGCCCCCACCACCGTGCCCTCGGCCTCCGGATTGCGGTAATTCCTCACCACCATCGGAATCCCGTGCTGGCGGGCCATCTCGGCCGCCTGCTGCTGAAGCACCTCCGCGCCCAGGCGGGACATCCACACGCATTCGTCATACGTCAGCTCCGGGATGCCGCGCGGATAGACCCCGTCCTCCAGGCTCTTCGGGTTGGCGGTCATCACCCCGTCAACCTCCTTGAATATCTGGAGAGGGACCACCTCCAACTTATCGCCGAAGGGAAGCTGCGGAGTCTCCTGGATGATCCAGGAGAGCGCCACCGCGGTGTAGTCGCTGCCCCCGGCCCCCAGCGTGGTTATCTGGTGGTCCGTGGTATTGCCCTGGAACCCCGCCACGAATACGATCTGCCCCTCCTCCAGCGCGCGCAGCACCGGCTCCGGCCGGATCTCCACGATGCGCGCGTGGCCGAAGACGCCGTCGGTGATCAGCCCCGCCTGCCCGCCGCTGAAGGCGATGGTGTCATATCCCTGGGTGCGCAACAGGGACGCCATGGCCACCGTGGAGATGATCTCTCCGCAGGACATGAGCAGGTCCAACTCGCGCGGGTGAATCTGGGGGTCGATGCGGCGGACGGTCTTCACCAGCTCCACCGTGGAATAGGGCTGCCCCTCTCTCCCCATGGCCGAGACCACCACCACCGGGTGAAGGCCGCGATCGCGCGCCTCCATGATGCGCTCCGCGGTGATGAGCTGATTCTCCTCCGACTCGACGCACCTGCCTCCGAATTTCTGCACCACTACTTTCATTGGCTCACATCCCCGGGGCCGTCCGAGCCCTAGCGCTCGGGCAGCAATCCCATCTCGATCATCTTCTCCGCAATCTGTATCGTGTTGAGAGCCGCCCCCTTGCGCAAGTTGTCCGACACGATCCAGAGGTTGAGGCCGTGGGGCACCGTCGGATCCTCACGGATGCGGCCCACGAACACTTCGTCCCTGCCTGAAGCATAGATGGGCACCGGATACTCGGCGTTTGCCGGATCGTCCATCACCACCACGCCCGGCGCCCGCTCCAACACCTCCCGCGCCTCCGCCGCCGAAATGGGCCGCTCGAACTCCAGGTTCGCCGCCTCGGAGTGGCAGTTGAAGACGGGAACGCGCACGGTGGTGGCGTTGACGCGCAACTCCGGCTCCCCCAGGATCTTGCGCGTCTCGTTCACCAGCTTCATCTCCTCCTTGGAGTAACCGTCCTCCCGGAAACTGGAGATGTGGGGCAGGCAGTTGCCGGCGATGGGATGGGGGAAGAGGGTGGGATCGTCCACCAGCGTCCCCGCCATCTCCGTCACCGCCTCGCACATGTCGTGGAGCCGCTCCTCGGGCGCGCCCTCCTCGGCCAGCGACCCCAGCCGCGCGCTGATCTTCGCCATCTCGCGCCGCAACTGTTCCACCGGATCGTTCCCCCGCTTGGAGGTGCCCCTGCCGGACACCGCCTGGTAGGTGGAGACCACCGCCCGCTTCAACCCCGCGGCGTCGTGGAGCGGCTTCAGGGCGACCACGAACTGGATGGTGGAGCAATTGGGGTTGGCGATGAGGTTCTTGTGCGCGCGCAGGGCCTCCGGGTTGACCTCCGGCACCACCAGCGGCACCTCCGGATCCATGCGGAAGGCGTCCCCGTTGTCGATCACCACGGTCCCGCGCGCCGCGGCGACCGGCCCGAAATGTCCCTCCTTGGTGTCCCCTCCCGCGAAGAAGGCGACCTCGATATCGTCGAAGACCTCTTCCCCTATCACCTCCACGTGATAGGTCTCTCCATCCACCACGATGTCCCGCTCGCGGGTGGCGAAGACGCGGAGGCTGGCCAGCGGAAACCGCCGCTGGCGCAAGATCCGAATCATCTCCCGCCCCACCGCCCGGGCTCCCACTACCGCTGCTCGATAACCCCGTCCTGCGCTCGCCATTCGCCCTTTACATCTCCTTTGATTGCAGTTTGGGATGATAACATTCGCTCTTCCCAGGTGTCAACAGAAAGGGGAACGATAGAGCGCACGCATGCATCGCCGCGAGACGCGGGCCGCGGGCGGAACCGCGCGGGGCCGGGCGTCAGTTTATTCTTCCGCCGCCGCGGCCTTCTTGTCCGGCTCGTCTCCGGCCTGCGCGAGGGCATCCTTGGGGATCTTCTTGATTCCCTTGCACTCCGGATAGCCGGTGCATCCGAGGAACGGCCCCCAGCGCCCGCGCCGCACGGCCATCGGCCTCCCGCACAGCTCGCAGGTCACCCCCGCCGCCAGCGCCTCCAATTTCGCCGCCTCCTCGGGCAGGGGTTTCGTGTTCTTACACTTCGGGTAGGCCGAACAGGCGAGGAACCGGCCTCTGCGCCCGGTGCGGATGACCATGGGCGCGCCGCACTTGTCGCACTTCTCGTCGGTCGGCTCCGGGGGCGGCTTGCGAGTCTTGCGCTCCTCCTCGGGGCTGCCGGGGGCGGGCTGGGTGTGCTTGCACTCGGGGTAGCCGGAGCAGGCCAGAAACGGACCGTGTCTCCCCACCCTGAGCACCATCGGCTTTCCGCACTCAGGGCATTTCTCGTCCGTCGGCTTCGGCTCCACCTTCACCCGCTTCATGTTGGCCTCGGCCTTCTCCAGGTCCGCGCTGAAGGGTCCGTAGAACTCCCGCAGCACCTCCACCCAGTCCTGCTCCCCCTCCTCTATCTTGTCCAGCTTGGTCTCCATGCCCGCGGTGAAATCCACGTCCATCACGTCCGGGAAGTGCGAGACCAATTGATCGGTCACCAGGAAGCCGAGGTCGGTGGGATGGAGGCGTTTGTCCTGGAGATACACATACCCGCGCTCCTGGATGGTGCTGATGATGGGGGCATAGGTGGAGGGCCGGCCGATTCCGTTCGCCTCCAGCGCGCGCACCAGAGTCGCCTCGCTGTAGCGCGGGGGCGGCTCGGTGAACTTCTGCTCCCCCGACAGCCCCCACAGGATCAGCATCTCGCCCTCTTTCACATCCGGCACCAGCACCTCTTTGTCCCTGGTGGGGTAGACGGCGCCGAACCCTGGAAAAACCACCTTCACCCCCCGGCCCCGCAGCACATAGTCGCCCGCCGCCACGTCGATCACCGTCACCGCCAGCTGCCGGTCGGCCATCTGGCTGGCCAGGAAGCGCGTCCAGATGAGCTGATAGAGCCGCGCCTGGCGGTCGTCCTTGAGCAACTGCTTGACCTGTTCGGGCGTGCGGCGGAGCGAGGTGGGCCGGATCGCCTCGTGCGCGTCCTGCGCGCCCGCCCGCTTTCGGTGGCGGCGCGCCTCCTTGGGCAGGTATTCCCGGCCGAACCGCTCCTCGATCACCTCCCGCGCCTCCGCCTGGGCCTCGGGGGCCACCCGCGTCGAGTCGGTGCGCATGTAGGTGATCAACCCCACATGCCCCTCCTCCCCCAGCTCGATGCCCTCGTACAAGGCCTGCGCCACCCGCATCGTCTGCCGCGCGGACATCCCCAGCCGGTTCGCGGCCTCCTGCTGGAGAGTGCTGGTGACGAAGGGCGCGGGCGGACGGCGCGCCTGGCGCGATTCCTTCACCCTCACCACCACCGGCTGAGACTCCCAGATCTCCGCCAGCGCGCGCGCCGCCTGCTCTTCGTTCTCCGGGGTGAACTTCTTCCTGCCCCGGTTCACCAGCTTCACGGAGAACAGGCGCTCCGGCGTATCGGGCGAGACCCAGCCCGCGATGTCCCAGTACTCCTCCGGCTTGAACGCCTGGATCTCGCGCTCCCGCTCGCACACCAGCCTCACCGCCACCGACTGCACCCGGCCCGCGCTGAGCCGGCGTTTGCCCAGTTTCCGCTGCAGCAGAGGGCTCAGCGTATACCCGACCAGCCGGTCGAGAATCCGGCGCGCCTGCTGCGCATCCACGCGCTTGGGGTCTATCGTGCGGGGGTGGGAGAGCGCCTGGGTGACCGCGCGGCGGGTGATCTCATTGAACTCGATCCGAAGGGGATTCTCCAGCTTCAGCGCCTGCGCGAGGTGCCAGGCGATCGCCTCCCCCTCGCGGTCCGGGTCGGTGGCAAGATACACCCGCTCCGCCTTGGCCGCCGCCTGCCGGAGACGCTTCAATACCTGGGCGCGCTCCCTGATGGTCACATACTTGGGGCGAAAGTCGCGCTCGACCTCCACCCCCAGCGTGCTCTTGGGAAGGTCTCTCACATGCCCCATGGAGGCGGCGAGCTCGAACTCCTTGCCCACGAACTGCTTGATGGTGCGCGTCTTTGCCGGCGACTCGACTATGATGAGCGATTTTGCCATTCCTTGGTTCCTCGATCCGCCCGCGGCGGATACTCAGCGCACGCGCATGTACATATTGCCCGGAAGCCTCCGCACCAGGCCCTTCAACTCCAGCATCAGCAGCCCCGCGCTCGCCCGGGAAGAGGTGAGGTTGCACTGCGCGATGATCTCGTCCATGTGCCGCTGCTGGAGGGAGAGCGCGCGCAACAACTCCCGTTCGTCTCCGGACAGAGAGGGCGGCTCCGGGGGCTGATCCCCCTTCTCCTCCGGCTTGGGCGTCCCGGGCGCGCCGGCTGCGGCGGCCGGCGCGGCGACTTCCGGGACTTCCGGGAAGGCGACCTCGTCCAGGATGTCGTCGACAGATTCTACCAGACGCGCGCCGTCCCGCAACAGGGCGTGGGTCCCGCGGCTGAACTCGCTGTTCACGCTGCCGGGCACCGCGAACACCTGCCGGCCCTGGTTCGCCGCCAGGTCCGCAGTGATGAGCGCCCCGCTCCGCTCCGGCGCCTCGGTGACCACCACGCCCAGGGCCAGCCCGCTGATGAGCCGGTTGCGGATGCGGAACCGGCCGCGCCGCGCGGGGGTGCCCAGCGGGAACTCCGAGATCACCGCTCCCTGGGCAGCCATCTTCTCCCGCAGCTCCATGGTGTCCCGCGGATAGGGCACGTCTATCCCGCACGCGAGCACCCCGATGGTGCGGCCCCCGGCGGCCAGCGCGCCCCGGTGCGCGGCCGCGTCCGCGCCCACCGCCAACCCGCTCACGACCGTGATCCGCCGGGCGGCCAGGTCCCGCGCCAGCGTCTCCGTCGCCATCCTGCCATAGGGGGTGGCCCGCCGGGTGCCCACCACCGCGATCGCCCGCTCGTCCCCGGGCTCGAGCGAGCCCCTGACGAACAACATCGGGGGCGGGTCGTAGATCTGCCTCAGGTTGGCGGGATAGTCGCCATCGTGAATGGTGACGATGCGCGCCCCCAACCGCGCCAGAACGTCGAGGTCGCGCCCGCAGTCTCGTTCCCTGGCCTCCGCGAACCGGGCCGCCTCCGCGCCGCTCAGGCGGCAGACTCGATACACCTCGGGCAACCCGGCCGAGAGCACCGCCTCCGGCGAACCGAAGTGGTCGAGCAGGTCGAGCGTAGTGCGGGCCGGCAGATCGGCCGCATTCAGCGCCAGCCACGCCTCGTGGTCGTTCACTCTTCAGTCTCGCTCTCGGGGTTGCGCGGCCCGGGCGTCCCGATCACCGGGTGCGGGTGCGCGTGCGCCCTCCCAGCCCGGTGGTGGTCCTGTTCCCCGTTCGCGAGCGGGTGTTGCTGCGCAGGCCCGTTTGCTCGGTCTCCTCCACGGGCGGAATGCTCTCATCGGTGAGGAAACTCCATTCATCCATCCCCTCGTTTCCCCGGTAATCCCGCGCGCTCACCTGAATCAGATGGACACCGTCATCCAGGGGAGCGAGGTCGGCCTTCGCAACCCCTGTCACCGGGTTGAAACCAACCCTGGTCGGCTTCCCGTCGACCATCAGCTTCACCGAATCCGCCACCACCCCGCTCCCGTCGTCGGTCACCACGAAACTGAGCTTGATTCTCTGCTCCGAGGATATTGTGTCGTTGGGCTCAGGCTTGAAATCGCTGAATCTCGGCGGCACCGGGTCCAGCGCGGAGGAGGAGAAGCAGTAGAGATCGCCATCCCCGGTCATGCAGAGGACCATCCCGTCCGCCTTCACCAGAGGAGCGTAGATGCCGAACTCGGCCCCCTCATCGAGCAGCTGGTCCGGCCCGATGCACCGGTAAATCCAGTCGGTATCCCCGGATTCGATATCGGCCACGTATACCATCGCAGTGGCGGTCCCCACCATCAATTTCCCTCCATCCACCAGCGGAGGAGAGGTGGCCGGCTCGCTGATCTTGATCGGCCCGCGGCGTTTGTCCCAACCCGACCGCGCCGACAGCACGAACAGGCTTCCGTCCACACATGGCACATAGAGCGTGCCCTCTACCACCGTGGGAGCGGCCCCGATGGGGGAGGGAAGTTCGACCTGCCAGCTGGTGGCGCCGGTCCGCGCTACCGCGCGCAGCATGTCTCCGCTTGCGACCAGGATCCTCCCCCCGGCCGCCACCGGCGGGAACGCCCTCGGCCCACCGGCCGCCCCGGAGCGCCACCGGAACCGGCCCCCGCGTGGGTCGACCGCCTGGATGGATCCGTCCTGGGAGAGGAAGTACACGCTCCCGCCGTAGACCACAGGCCCCCAGGCCGCGGGCACGGCCAGCGAACACACCCACTTCGGGGTCCCCGTCTCGGCCTCGATCCCATAGACCATCTCGCCGGCGGCCAGCACCAGCAGGTCCCCGAACAGGGCAGGGTTGGGGACGATGGTCTTGCTGCACCTCGTCTCCCACACCTTTTTCCCGTCCTCCCGGGACACTGCATACAGCTTCGCGTCATTCGCCCCCACGATCACCTTGTCGCCCACCAGCACCGGCGCGGTGACGATCTGAGGAGTGGGTTCATCCTTCTTCTCGGCCTTGAGCGCGAAATCCCACTGCTTGGCGCCGGTCTGCAAATCCAGGCAATACAACTTGCCGCCGTGGGAAACGAACACCCGGTCCCCATCCACCACCGGCGCCAACAGATTCCGCGGGTCTGGCCCCATCGAGAATGTCCAGAGCACGGACAGAGGGGGTTTCAGGGCCGTCTCCTGCGCGGCCGCATCCTGGGCCGCGGCATACGGAGCCGCCCACGCGAGCGCGCAAACCAGGACGAGAACAGCCGGAAGAGAACTCCGCAGACACCTACTGGCGACGTATTCGCCATGTGTACTTACCATCTGGGCCTCCTGCATGCAACGGAACGCCGCATTATAGCATGACGCGGGAAAACGCAACAAGGCGAGGCCCGCCCAGGCGTCGGTGGGCCCCGATATGCGGCCTGGAGGCCGGGAATGACCGGGCGACAGGGCGCCCCGGCAAGCGCGGGATCAGGGAACGCCGGCCTTTACCTCGGTCTCATCCGTCTTGCCGCCCGCGGAGAGCGGGTCTCCGCCGCGCTCGGCGCTGTGGCGGCGCCTGCGCGCGATGGGAATCCGGCGCAGGGCCTCCCGCCGCTCCCGGCGCGCGCGGCGGGCGGACCATACCGCGTCCACCACCGCCAACACCAGCAACAGCGCCCCCGCTGCCCAGAACGATGTGGTTGCAATCAGCCAAGCTGTCACTTGCTCGTCTCCTCAGGGCGCGCGTTCGCGGCGCGCGCACATAGTATCTATTCCATGTAGCGCACCCCATGACGCGACAACCGGGCAGGGGGCGTGGTGGGGATATGGAAACTGCTGGACATGACAGCGGCTGAGAAGGAGGTCGTAGAGATGCGAATTGACGGTCATGTTCACTACAGCTCGGAGGATGGCTACGTGGACCGCCTGGTGGAGGAAGAGCGGCGGCTCGGCTTTGACAAGGTGTGTCTCAACGGCGCGGACTGGGAGGTGCACAGGAGCGCCAACGACGAGGTGGAGCAGGCGATGCGCAAGTACCCCGACGTGATCGTCGGGTTCGCCTATCTTCCCCTGGGGCAGGAGGGGCCGGACAAGGTGCGCGAATACCACGACCGAGGCTTCCGCGGCCTCAAGTTGATCCGCCCGCCCTCCCAATACGATGACAAGGCCTATTACCCGGTCTGGGAGGCGGCCGAGGAATTGGGGATGGTGTGTCTCTTCCACCTGGGGATCGTAGCCCGCACCCCGGAGGACAGGAAATACGATGTCAACAACGAGCGCCATCGCCCCGTCTACCTGGACACCATCGCCCGCGCCTTCCCCACCCTCAAGATCATCGGGGCGCACCTGGGCAACCCCTGGTACGAGGAGGCGGCGATGATCTGCCGCTGGAATCCGAATCTCTACTTCGACCTCTCCGGCTCCTCCCTCAAGGCGAAGCCGCCCGAGTTCTTCAATCAGCTGCTCTGGTGGACGGAGACCACTCAATACCGCGACCCAGAGGGCCGGCACGCCTGGGAAAAAATCGTCTTCGGCTCCGATGTGTCCATCAACCTGATTGAGGACGTGATGAACGACTACCAGCGCCACATGGACGCCATAGGTCTGCGCCCCGATCTGAAAGAGGCGGTGTTCGGGAATACGCTGGCGAAGTTGCTGGGGCTCGGCGCGTAAGGGCGCGACGGCAGAGCGGAGGCCGCGCCCGGGGCCGGACGGCAGGGAAGGGGAACATCGGCGGGACGATGAAGTATTTTTCTGTATGCAATCATCATCAAGGCGAGAGGAATGCCGCGCGGCCGGCGTTACGCCGCGCGCGTTAGTGATTGGCTTCATCCTGTTGGTCGCTGTGGCGGTCGGCGCGTTCTACGTGGAGATCGCCTGGCGGCGGGTGTACATGTTCGGCGCGGGCGTGCCCTCGATGGCCTCCGTGGCCCTGCTGTTCCTCCTCACCGCGCTCATGACCACGCGCTGGCTGCGCCGGGCCGGCCTCACCCGCCGCGAGCTCCTCGTCGTGTACGCGATGGTGCTGGTGGGCGGGCCCCTGGTGAGCCACGGCACCCTCTTCTGGATGATCCCGAAGACCATCGCCTACTATGAGGGCGCGCGCATCCATCCGCTCTGGGCGAAGGCTTTTCTGCCGCTCGTGCCCACCTGGTTCGCCCCCTCCGCGCCGGCCGCGGTGGAGTCGTTCTTCGAGGGACACGCGCGGGTGCCCTGGTCGCTGTGGTGGGTTCCCCTCGGCGCATGGATGGGATTCTACTTCTGCCTCTTCTTCGCCACCTTCTGCCTGCTGGTGGTGATACAGAGGCAGTGGATCAGCAACGAGCGGCTGAGTTTCCCCATCGCGCAGCTCCCCCTCCAGATGGTGCAGGACCCGCGCTCCCCGGAGGAGGGCAAGGCGGGACGGCTGCCCTCCACGTGGCCGTTCTGGCTTGGGTTGACGGCGGCCTTCCTGCTCACCTTCATGAACACGCTCTCCAGCAAGGTGCCCGCGGTGCCCTCGCTCCCGCTCTCGCGGGTGCTGATGCAGTGGCAGCGGGTGGGGCCGCTCGCCGGGCTGGGAGACATCTACCTCTCCCTCTACCCGGACCAGATCGCCATCGCCTACCTCATCCCCAAGGAGCTGGCCTTTTCGGCGTGGTTCTTCTGGCTGGTGCGGGTGGGGCTGACGGTGATCGCCATCGCCGCGGGAGCCACTCCCCAGCGCCCCGAGGACTGGTATCAGAGCAGTTTCCCCGCGCCCTACTTCCAGGGCGGGGGCGCGGCCTTCGCGCTCGCCATCTGGGTGCTCTGGATCGGCCGCCAGCACATCCTCCGGGTGCTTCGCTCGGTCATCGGCCGGGAGCGGATGGAGGACGCAAAGGAACCCCTGGGCTACCGCCTGGCGGTATTCGGGTTCATCCTCTCGTTCGGGGCGATGGTCTACTTCTGCTGGGCCGCGGGAAGCCGCGTCATCTTCGGCCTGGTGCTCATCTCCCTCATCGTCGGCTACTACGTGATGTGGGCCCGACTGCGCGCGGAGACGGGGCTCGGCTTCCTGCCCTTCAACCTGGAGATCCAGAACGCGCTCGTTTCCCCCTTCGGCTCCTCCATCTTCAGGCCCAAGGAGATCATCACCCTCATCTCCACCCGCTGGGCCTATTTCCCCGGTTTCGGGGAGTCCTCGGAGGTGATCACCGGCAATGCGCTGGAGGCGTTCAAGATCGGCGACGCCGGAGGGGTGAACAACCGCCGTCTCGGATGGGCGCTCATCGCCGCCTTTGTCTTCTCCCTGGTGGTCGGGTGCTACGTGGTGCTGACGGGAATCTACCATTACGGCTACTCCTCCCTGGGCATGGGATCGGCCTACGGGTGGCCCTCATGGCAGACGCGCAACGACGGGGGACGCATCTTCGAATACCTAACCTCCCCGGGCAAGCCCGACCCCAGCGGGGTAATCGCCTTCGGGGCGGGAGCCGCGGTGGCCGTCATCCTGGGTATGCTCCGGCTGCGGTTCTGGTGGTGGCCGTTCCACCCTCTCGGCTACCTGGCGGCCAACTGCTGGGGGATGCAGGAATACTACATGCCCTTCCTCGTCGGCTGGCTCGCCAAGTCCCTGGTGGTGCGCTACGGCGGCCTGCGACTCTACCGCGCCACCATCCCCATCGCCGTCGGATTCATGATCGGCCCCGCGCTCAACGGCGGCCTCTGGTCCATCATAGAACTGTTCGTGAAGGGAAGGCTGTAGCCGAGGAGATGTCTCTCTTCTTCCAGTTGACACCATCCCGCGGCCCCGCTAGAATCCGCCCTGATGACCGGCACCGACGACACGCCTACCCCAGTGGAACGACCCTCGCGGCTCACCTCGCAGACCGTCGTCAGGCTGCAGCGCTTTTTCACCCGCCTGCGATTCGTGCTCGCGGTGCCCGCGGCCGCGCTGGTGGTCGCCTTCGCCGACCGCGGCCCCATGTGGCCGGGGGTGGCGCTGGCGCTGTTCGGCGAGGCCGTTCAGATTTGGGCCTCCGCGCACCTGCGCAAGAACGTGGAGGTCATCATGTCCGGCCCCTACGCCTGGGTGCGCAACCCCATGTACCTGGGGAGATTCTTCGTGGGGCTCGGGTTCACCGCGCTCACCTGGCGGTGGTGGCTGGCGCTGCCCTACATAGTCATCTTCTGGCTCTACGCCCAGGCGCGGGTGCTGGGAGAAGAACAGCGCCTCCGGGAGCGCTTCGGCGAGGAATACGAGGCCTACCGCCGGACGGTGCGCCGCTGGTTGCCCACACCCCCCAGAAAGCGATTCTCCGATGCCCGCTGGTCGTGGGCCTGCGTGTTTCGCAACCACGAATTGCGCGTCTCCGCGGTGGTCGTCGTGCTGCTGTTGCTGCTCCGGTGGCGGATCATCAGGTGGGGACCACTCGATCTGAGATGACAAACCTTCTCGGACAGGTTCGCCGCATCCAGTTGCACCTGCCGCTGGCGCTGCTGGCGCTCTTGCTGGCCCGGCCCCAGCCGGCCGCGAACGCGCTCGGCGCGGCGCTGGTGGCGCTCGGGCTCGCCGTGCGCGCCTCCGCCGCCGGATACCTGGAAAAGGGCGGCCCGCTCTGCACCGACGGCCCCTACCGCCGGGTGCGCCATCCCCTCTACCTGGGCTCCCTGCTCGCCGCGGTCGGCTTCTCCGTGATGATGAACACCATCTGGGCCTGGGTCGCCGTGCTCCCCGCGTTCGTGCTCATCTACACCGCGCAGGTGATCTCCGAGGAGCGCACCCTGCGCCGGCTCTATGGCGACGACCACGCGCGCTGGGCCGCGGAAGTGCCCATGCTCCTCCCCCGGCTCAGGCCCGCCGCCTCCGGCGGCCGCCGCTGGAGCTGGGCGCGCTTCCTCTCCAACCGCGAGCAATACCACATCCTCGTCACCCTCGTTCTGCTGGCCATGTTCTGGCTCAAGCTGTACTGGACAGAGAGCGCACCATGAACCGCACGCGAATCGTCGTCCTGTTCGCGCTCGCGCTGCTCGCGGCCGGGCTGCTGTCCGGCTGCACCCATCGGCAGGGCCCCGTCGAGCTGGAGCTCTGGATCGCCGACTTCTCCTCCGACGGCAAGACCAGAGAACTGCTCGACAAAGAACTCATCCCCGCCTTCGAGGCCGCCCATCCCGGCGTCAAAGTCAACACCCAGTACATCCCCTGGGCACACCTGGACGAGAAACTCACCATCTCCTTCGCCGGCGGCGTCGCCCCCGACGTCTTCCAGGTGGGCGCGGAATACGTCGGCGGCCTCGCCTACCGGGGCATGGCCGAGCCGCTGGACGACAGGATCGCGAAGTGGGGCGCGAAGGATGACTTCTTCCCCGCCTCCTGGAGCACGTGCGTCTACCGCGGCCGCGTCTACGGCCTCCCCTACCTCTCCGCGCCCCGGGTGCTGCTCTACCGCAAGGACCTGCTGAAGCAGGCGGGTTTCGATCACCCGCCGGAGACCTGGGAGGAGCTGGCGGAGGCCGCGCAGGCGATGACGGTGCGCCGCGGCCCCGTGTTCGAGCTGGCGGGCATGAACCTCCCGGTCTCGTGGCAGGTATTCGTGGAGTTCCTCTGGGAGAACGGGGGGCGCATCTTCAACGAGGAGGGCACCCGGTCGCTCCTGGACTCGCCGGAGGCGGTGGAGGCGCTTCAGTTCTACTGCGACCTGTACCACAAGTACCAGGTCTGCCCCACCTCCGGCATGCCGGTGGCGGGGGGCGGCGTGCCCGTATTCGCCTCCCGGCGGGCGGCGATGGAGATCATGAATCAGTTCGGCATCTACAATGTGCGCAAGTACGCGCCCGACCTGCTGCCAGAGGTGGGCATTGCCCCCACCCCAAAGCGCAAACGGCGCGTCGTCTCCGTCTACACCGACTGGCTGGCGATGTCCCCGCAGAGCAAGCACAAGGACCTCGCCTGGGACCTGATGACCTTCCTCATGGAGCCGAAGAACCTGGCCGCGTACAATGCGACCATGTTCTTCATCCCGCCCCGGCGCTCGGCCGTGGCCGCGGCCGGATTCATGAAAGAGAACCCCGAGCTCCAGGAATTCGTGCGCCTCATGGACCAATATGGACAGTCCCTTCCCGCCATCCCCGAATGGTTCGAGATCCGCACCGGCCTCCAGTCCGCGGTGTCGGCCGCCATCTACGGCACCAAGACCCCGGAGCAGGCCCTGCGCGACTACTCGCGGGAACTCGACGCGCTGCTCGCGGAGCGAGTAAAACGATGACCGCGCGCGCCACCGGAGCCGCGAAACGCGAGGCACGCACCGCCTGGCTCTTCCTCACGCCCGGGCTGGCGCTCTTCTTCCTGTTCGTGCTCATCCCCGTGCTCGCCGCGCTCTATCTCTCCTTTTGCCGCTATGACATCATCCACCGCCCGGTCTGGATCGGGCTGGACAACTACGCGCGCCTTGGCCGCGACGTATCCAATCACGGGGTGTTTTACCTCTCCCTGCGCAACACCGCGCAGTACGCCATCGGCACCATCCCCGTGGGAATGGCGCTCGCGCTGGGGCTGGCCCTGCTCGTCAACGCGGGCCTGCGGGGCGTCACGCTCTACCGCACCACGTACTACCTGCCCGTGGTCACCAGCCTGGTGGCCGTCTCCATGGTGTGGATGTGGCTCTACGACCCCACCTACGGGCTGCTCAACTACGGGCTGGAACTGTTCTCCCGCGCGCTCACCGTGGTCGCCCGCCACAGGGTGGTCATCCCGCCTCAGACCTGGCTCGCCGACCCCGGTGAGGCGATGCCCGCCATCATCGCCATGTCCATCTGGCGGGGCCTGGGCTACAACATGGTCATCTACCTCGCCGGGCTCCAGGGAATCCCCGATCACCTCTACGAGGCGGCGACGATTGACGGGGCCTCCCGCTGGCAGCAGTTCTGGGCGATCACCTGGCCGCTGCTCAAACCCACCACCGCCTTCATCCTGGTCATCTCCGTGATCGGGGCCTCCCAGGTGTTCGCGCAGGTGTACGTGATGACCAACGGCGGCCCCAACAACGCCACCACCACCATCGTGCACCAGATCTTCCAGAACGCGTTCTCGTTCCTGAAGATGGGCTACGCATCCGCGATGGCGTTCGTGCTCTTCGCGCTCATCTTCCTGCTCTCGCTCATCACCCTCCGGCTAACCCGGGGAGGAGAGGTGGAGTACGTATGAGGGCCGCGCCGAACAGCACATCGCCCTGGAGGGAGAGACCGTGAAACTCAGGCTCTCCCAGAAGGCCGCGTTACACCTGCTGCTCGCCGCGGGCGCGCTCACCATGGTGCTGCCCTTCCTGTGGATGCTCTCCACCTCGCTGAAGCCCGAGAGCGAGATCTTCACCTACCCGCCGGTGTGGCTGCCGAGCACCTGGCACCTGGACAACTATCGCAAGGCGATGGCCTCCGCCGCCTTCGGGCGGTATTTCGTGAACACGATCATCTACGCGTCGGTCGTCACCTTCACCAACCTGCTGTTCTGCTCCATGGCCGCGTATGCGTTCGCCAGGCTGCGGTTCCGCGGGCGCGAGACCCTGTTCCTGATGGTGCTGGGGACGATGATGATCCCCGCGCAGGTGACCATGGTGCCGGTGTTCATCATGCTGAAGAGGTGTCCGCTGGCGGGCGGGAACGACCTGCTGGGGATGGGCGGGCACGGCCTGCTCAACAGCTACCCCGGCCTCATCCTCCCCGCCGCGGTGGGCGCGTTCGGCATCTTCCTGCTGCGGCAGTTCTTCATGAGCCTGCCGCGGGAACTGGAGGACGCGGCCCGCATCGACGGGTGCTCGGAGGCGGGCATCTACTGGCGCATCATCCTCCCCCTCTCCAAGCCGGCCCTCGCCACCCTGGGCATCTTCACCTTCACCGCCGCCTGGAACGAGTTCCTCTGGCCCCTGCTCATCACCAGCAAGGACTCCATGCGCACCCTCCAGCTCGGCCTCCAGGTGTTCCAGAGCCAGTACACCACCAGCTGGGACCTGCTGATGGCCGGCACCGTCGTCGTCACCATCCCGGTGCTGGTGCTCTTCCTCGCCGGCCAGCGCTACTTCACCCGCGGCATCGCCATGAGCGGAATGAAAGGCTGAGGCGGCCTTCCCGCTTTGGCGGGCGGGCTTGGGACTTGTCTGCCTCGGGCGGAAAGCCCGCCCTACAACCCGGCCGCAATTCCACCTCACGCCAGCTTCGGCTTGAACTCCTCGTCGAAGACCACGTACTTTGAGTCGTTGGCCAGGCTGAGGCGGACGGCCTCGTTGACGGCGACGCCGATGAGCGCCTGGCGGGGGAGGGGGCGCTGGCCGGCCTCCCATTCCTTGAGCCGCTTCTCGCGGTGCGCGAGAGCCTCCTGCTCGGACATCCCCTCGGTCTCCATGTTGAGGGTCTGGATGTCCCGCAGCCACCGGGAGATGGACTCGAAGCCGTAGCCCACCTGCTCGACGCCTCCCTCGATCTCCCAGCTGTCGTACTGCCTGAAGAAGTTGGGGTTGATCTGCTGGAAGCCGTCGTCATCGGTGAGGATGTGCAGGTTGCGGAACTTGTGGTCGGCCCAGTATTCTCCCTTGGTGCCGCTGATCTGGAGCCCCTGGTTGGTCATGGCGGAGTTCTTCTCCGAGCACACCCAGGAGGTCTGAATCCACAGCACCGAGCCGTCGTTCCACTCGATCACCGCCTGCACCGCGTCATAGGCGTCGCTGCCGGTGGAGGGGAGGAATTTCTTCTGGCCGAAGGCGGCCACCCGCTTGGGGGTGAGGCCGGTGATGAAATACCAGGCGTCCACATAGTGCACGCCGATGTACTCGAAGGGGCTGGACTTGTGCGCCCACAGCCGGAAGTACTTGAGGGGCATGTACTTGGGCTCCTCGATCCAGGCGTGCCCGTGGAGCATCTCTCCCAGGTCGCCCCTGCGCACCCGGTAGCGCGCCAGGCGCACCGCCCGGTCCATCCGCTTGTGGTAATCGGTGGCGACGTAGCGCTTCTTCTCGTCAGCGGCCTTGATCACCTCGTGGGCCTCGTTCACCTTGAGGCAGAGCGGCTTCATCACGATCACGTCATAGCCCGCCCGGATCGCCTCCAGGGTCATGTCGGTGTGCAGGTGATCGGGGGTGGCCACCACCACCACGCCGTGCGGCCCCAGCTTCGCCATCGCCTCCCGGTAGAGGGTGGGCTGGTTGTCGTCCTCGGCGTACTGAGCGGGGTCGGGATATCCGTAGAAGGCGTCGGTTCCGAAGATATCCTGGCACTGCTTGATGATGGCGGAGTTGAGCGCGGAGACGTGCAGGTCCCCCACCACCCCGCGCAACCGTTCCTGCAACAGGGTGGGGATCACCACCTCCTGGCTGATCATCCCGCCTCCGATGAGCAATACGTTCAGGCGCTTGTCCCAGGCCATCACTTCACCTCCTTGATCGCTTCTTCCAGCACTTCCAGCCCCTCGCGCACCGCGTCCTCCGGGGTCACCAGCGGCGGCGCTATCTTCACCGTCGCGCCCTGGAATCCCACCGGAGAGAACATCAGCAACCCCTTCTCCACGCACTTGTCCACAACGGCCTTGGCGAGCGCGGGGTTGGGCTCGATTCCGCCCGGCTTCACCATGTGCACGCCGGCCACCATTCCCTTGCCCATCACCGCGCCGATGATATCGGGATACCGGCCCTTGATGTCGTTGAGGCCCGCGTGGAGCACTTCTCCCACCTGGGCCGCCTTCTCCCACAGTTTCTCCTTCACCAGGATGTCGAGATTGGCGAGCGCCGCCGCCGCGCAGACGGGATTGCCCGTGTGGGTGGAGGTCATGCTGCCCGGCGGGTACTGATCCATCAGGTCGGCGCGGCCGATCACCGCGGACAGCGGCAGGCCGCTGGTGATTCCCTTGCCGCAGCAGGCGAGGTCCGGCACGAAGCCGTAGTGCTCGAATCCCCAGAACTTGCCGGTGCGCCCGAAGGCGGCCTGCACCTCGTCCATGATGAGCACGATGTCGTGCTCCTTGCACCACTCGTACATGTCCTTCGCGTACTGCTCAGGCCAGAAGGCGGCGCTCCCGCCCTGGTAGGTCTCGCTGATCACCCCCGCGATCCGGTCCGGCCCGAACCCCTTCTCCTCCAGCGTCTTCAGGAAGAAGTCGAAGGAGGTGTCCGGGCAGCGGAACCCGTCCGGGAAGGGCACCTGCACGATGTCCGGGTCCAGGTTTACGATCCACTCCTTGAGCGCGGGGATGCCGCCCATCATCTGCGCCCCGAGCGTCCGCCCGTGGAACGCGCCCTCGAAGGAGACCATGGCGATCTTGCGGTTTCCGCTCTTCGCCTTGCCCCAGGTGCGGGCCAATTTCAGGGCGCACTCGGTGGTCTCCGAGCCGGTGGTCAGCAAGAACACCTTCTCCAGCGGATCCGGGGCCAGCCCGGCCAGCTTGTCCACCAGCCGGGAGCGGATCTCGCTGGGGAAACAGTAGTTGTGCAGCAATTCCGACTTCGCCTGCTTACACACGGCATCCGCGATCTCCGGCCGGCCGTGGCCCGCGTTGGCCACCAGCACCCCGGAGCTCCAGTCCAGCCAGGTGTTGCCCCAGCGGTCGCTCACCTGGAAGCCCTCCGCATGATCCCAGATCACCTGCGGCTGGCCGCGCATGGAACGCGGCTCGTCGCGGTACAGGGTTTCGAGGATGGGAATCGCCTCCGGCGGCGGAATGGGGGTCTGAATGCGGCGGTATTGGGTGTTGACCTTGGGGACGTCTTTGGAAACAATCGCCTCTTCGCTCACGTCGAAACCTCCTCAGGATGGGCCGCGCCTGCGGCCCGCTCATTCGTCCTGCGTTCGCGTCATCGGCCCGAAGGGGGCACACGGAGTGCCCGATTGGGCCGTCTGGTATTTCCACGGGGCGGAATCGCCCTCCTGCCGACTGATGTGCGCGGGCCCACGCGAAGAATGGCCGGGCCCGGACTATGCGAGTCCGGGCCCGGCCGCGGGCAACGTAAGGGGGAGAGGGGGGTCAGGTTTTGTCGGGGGCCGGCCAACGGCAGTGCTCCGGCCCCCTGGTTACCACTAGATCCTCTGGATAGTCGAACGGGCTGCGAAGACAGGACGCGCAGACGGGTTTGCCCTCGTCATTGACTCTCATGTGGCGTATTACGGCGAGCTCGCCGCATTCCGCACACCTCCGCACCTCGAAGGTGGTGGTCGGAGATTTCCACTCGAACTGGAACGGTTTGCTCACCTGGAAGAGTTTGCCGTCGGGCGCCTCCGCCACCGAGTCGAACTGCGCGCGGGCGATTTCCTGGTCCACCTCCGATGGAGGCACTCCGGCGCGGCGCTGCTGCAGAAACGGGCTGTTGAAGGCCTGCTCCAGGGCCTCCGGGCGGACGCTCACGCGCACCGCGCGCGATGCGCGCGGATCCACCAGCGTCACCGCCCATTTGCCCCAGAACAACTTGTGCATATTCCCCTTGCCATAGGTGCAGCCCGTGGCCAGCATGATGCCGTCCACCCAGCACCCGGCCAGGTGGTATTCCCCGGTCTCCGCCAGGGCCACCACGGTGGAATTGGGCTCGCGCTCCACCCCCAGCGTCTCCATGGCCAGCAGCCCCGCGCGGAATCCCAGCGGCATTCCGCCGCAAATGTGACCGTGGAACTTGAGCCCCAACTCCAGCCATTCCTTCATTTCTTTTTTGTCCATCTCGATTGCCTCCAGTGTTGATCGAGGGGCGAATGCCTCTCTTCCCTACAGTTTCCCGTGACCCGCGAAATAGGTCATCAGTTTCCAGATCATCTTCCCCGCCACCGCGTACAACACGACCCCGATGATCATCTTCACCTGGCGCCGGTTCAATTTCGCCACCATCAGCCACGCTCCGATGATCGCGCCCGCCGCGGAGCCGAGCGCCGTCAGCGCCAGCAGGCTCCAGTCCATGTGCCCTAGGGTGGCGTGCCCCAGGAATCCGGCGAACGACGAGAAGATGACCACGAAGGAGGTGGTGGCAGAGGCCTTCTTCGGGTTGAACCCCAGCCACACCAGCACGGGCACGATGAAATTGCCGCCGCCCACCCCGAGCAGTCCGCCCAGGAATCCCGCCAGCGCTCCCACGCCGCCTCCGTACAGCCAGAGCGTGCTGCTCTTGGGGCTCCGCTGCCGTTCCTTGGGGTGGTGGAAGATCATCATGGTGGCGGCGAACAGCAGAAACCCGATGAAGAGCGCCAGCAGGATGGACTTGGGGACGAATTTGGACGCGTAGGCCCCGAGGGGAGACAGGGGGGTGGCGATGAGTATGATGGGCAGGGACACGGGGAACATCACGAGCTTCTTGCGCATCAACGCAGGTTGCGCGCAGATCATGGCGATGGAGTTGAGCAGCAGCGCCACCGCCATCGCGGTCCGCAGGTCGATCCCCAGGCTGTAGTAGACGGGGATGAGGATGAAAGCGGCCCCGACCCCCGCGATGGTGAGCACCGCGGTGAGCAGGAAGGTGATGCCGGCCGCTATCAGGTGAAGGGTCATCGTCGTCCACTCCCCATGGCCGAACGGGCGTGCCTGCGACGCGGTGGCGCGAGGGGAGGAACGGTGGTCCCGCGCGCCTCCAGGGCGGCGTCCACTGCTTCCTCATCATAGATGTCCGGCGTCAGCCGCGCCACCAGCTGGTAGAGGGGCTCCAGGGAGACCCCCGCGAACGAATCGGCGAGCGCGTAGCGAACGAAAGTCCCGCATTGCTGCCGGTCCACGAGGCCCGTCCGCTTCAACAGGGCCAGATTGCGCGATACCGTCGACTGCGGGGCCTCGAGGGCCGTCGCCAGCCGGCACACGCACATCGGCCGGCGCATCAGCAGGCGCACGATTCGCAGCCGCAGAGGATGTCCGAGAGATGAAAACAGGTCCGCGAGGTCGTCCACGATATTTCCTCATATCCGCATATGCGGATATAGTTTACCACATCGCGGGCCCCTGTCAAACGCGTCTCCACGGGGATATGCCGGGCGTATGTGCGAATTCGGCCACATCGCGCGCCGGCCCGGCGCCTTCTTCCGGGTGCATGAGGGCAGCAGGGACCAGCCCGCGCGGCGGGAATTGTGTCCTCGTTGCCCCCGGCAACCAGCAACATCTGTGAGGTCAGATCATGTTCGACGATTTGCTTTCGCTCATCTCCAAGCGCATCGACTCCGAGCGCGCATTCGACGACGCCTGGGCGATTCAGGCTCACGACCGGCATTTCACGTATCGGGCGTTCCACGACAGCGCGGAATACAGCGCCGACCGGCTGCGGCGGGCGGGCCTGAGCGAGGTGAAGGTGCTCCAGGCGCCCGCGGACGGCGCAAGCGTCTTCGGGGACTGGCGGATGCCGCTCGCCTGGGACGTGGAGGACGCCTGGTTCGATCTCATCGGGCACAACGGCTTCGCCCAGCGCATCGCCGACCGCGCCAAGGTGACCCAGTCCCTGGCGATGTGGAGCGGCCCCACCCCGCCCGAGGGCGTGGAGGCGGAGATCGTCCACGTCCCGAACGCCGCGGCCGCGGACTCCTACACCGCGGAGGAGGTGCGCGGGAAAATCGTGTTCACCTCCAGCCATCCGCACCACGTGAAGCGCATCCTCGCCGAGCGCGGCGCGGCGGGCATTCTCTCCGACTACATTCATCCCTCCGGGGCGAAACTCCGGGACGCCACCGCCTGGATCAACTCCTTCAGCGACGACCCGGGGGGGTGGGCGCTGCTCTCAGACGACAGCCG
>WFSF01000183.1 GCA_015486155.1 Armatimonadota bacterium | reverse complement strand
CCCCCGGGGGCCATCTGGTGGAGGGTGGTGCCCACGCGCCGGCAGCCGATGTTCCGCAGTTTCCGCGCGGCCGTCCCCATTGCGCGGCGCACGGCGAACCCATCGTTTCCCTCGGACCGGCCGAAGCCCACCACCGCCACCCGCGCCGCCGGCAGGCGGCCCTGGGTGTGGATGATGGTGATCTCATCGGCCTTGCCGCGTATTTCGCTCGTCTTCACCAGTTCCGAGATGAGCCCGCCGAGGAGCTGGTCGGCGCGCGCGGCCGCGCCGTCGAGACGCGCCCCCTCATTCACCCCCACCACCACCGCATCGCCCACATAACTCTCCAGCGATTCAGTCGAAACCTTGATCTCCACGGCCTTGCTCCCTTGTCCCACACGTTTCGCCGTCCCGGCGCCGTAAACGGCCCGCGGACGCCAGGGCTTCTGGTCAGTCCCCTTCGTTTCCGGTATAATCAGCTATCCGCTCGCTGGGCCTAGCTCCGGCGACGGGGCCGAAACCCCGTGACCGGCCGGGTGTCTAATACTGCGGCTGGCCGAGGCGGCCCAGCCCGTATGCTCGCCCGAGAGAGCCACAGGAATTATTAGGGTACTGTGGCGAGGGCCAGACCCCTGCCGGGCGGGTGTAGATTCAAGGAGGATGTCCGCATGATCCAGGCCTCGGGTGATCCGCTGGCGGAGATGCTGGTGGAGGCGGGAGTGATCACCCGCGAGCAATTGGAGAACGCCCTCGCCTCCCGCGCCAACGGCGCGGAGAGGCTCAACGACACCCTGGTGCGTCTGGGGATCGCGCGGGAGGAAGACATCTTCCGGGTGGTGGCCCAGCGCCTCGGCATGGAGTACCTTCCCCAGATCGAGAAGGATATCAGCCCCGAGCTCCTCGCCATGGTCCCAGGCGAATTCGCCATGCGCCACCAGGTTCTGCCCATCGCGGAGGAGGACCACAGCCTGGTGGTGGCGATGGCGGACCCCTTCGACATCAGCGTGCTCGACGACCTCAGACTGCTCACCGGCCGAGAGGTGAGAGCGGTGGTGAGCAACCCCAGGCGCATCTCCGAGGCGATCGAGCAGTCCTATATGGAGAAGATGTTCCGCGATATCGACGACATGCAGAAGGAGGAGATCGCGGAAGAGGACCTGGAGATCGCCGACCTCCAGAAGATGGCCAGGGAGGCGCTGGTCATCAAACTGGTCAACCTGATTCTCCACCAGGCGGTCCAGGAGAGGGCCTCGGACATCCACATCGAACCCATGGAGAAGGAACTGCGGGTGCGATACCGGGTGGACGGCGTGCTTCACGACGCCTCCTCCCCTCCCCGCCACCTGCACCCCGCCATCATCTCCCGCATCAAGATCCTCGCGGACATGGACATCGCGGAGCGCCGCCTTCCCCAGGACGGCCGAGTCCGCATCAAACTGGGCACGCGGATGATCGACCTGCGCGTCTCCACCATACCCACGCTCTACGGGGAAAGCGTGGTGATCCGCCTGCTGGACCGGACCGCGGGGATGATCCCTCTCCCCGAACTGGGCATGAGTGAGGACACCTACCAGGAGTTCCTCGGCCTGATCACCAGACCGCACGGCATCATCCTCGCCACCGGCCCCACCGGCTCCGGCAAGAGCACCACCCTCCACGCCGCGCTACACGTGGTCTATTCGCCGGAAAAGAAGATCATCACCATCGAGGACCCGGTGGAGTACGAGCTGCCCGGCACCAATCAGATCAACGTCCGCCCCGAGATCGGGCTCACCTTCGCCTCCGGTCTGCGCCACATCGTGCGACAGGACCCGGATATCATCATGGTGGGAGAGATCCGGGACCGGGAGACGGCGGAGATCGCCATTCACGCGGCCCTCACGGGACACCTGGTGTTCAGCACCGTCCACACCAATGACGCGGCCGCGGCCATCACCCGGCTCCAGGACATGGGTATCGAGCCGTACCTGGTCGCCTCCTCCCTCATCGGGGTGATCGCCCAGCGCCTGGTGCGCACGCTCTGCCCCCACTGCAAAGAGGCCTTCGATCCCACGGAGGAGGATTTGAAGGAGATCGATCTCTCGCCGGAGGAGGCGAAGGGGCTGAAACTCTACCGGGCGGTGGGCTGTGATCTGTGTCTGCGCGGCTACCTGGGCCGCTCCGGAATCTTCGAATTGCTGCCGGTGGACGACGAGGTCCGCCGTCTCACCATAGAGAAGGCCTCCGCGGCGGCCATCAGGCAACACGCGGTGGAGAAGGGCATGCGCACCCTGCTCGCCGACGGCCGGCTGAAAGTGATCCAGGGAATGACCACCATCGAGGAATTGGTGCGCGTCTGTCAGCGGGATGAGATCTGATCATGGCCCGATTTCGCTACACTGCCCTGGACCGCAGCGGGAAGACCATCACCGGGGAAATCGCCGCCGAGGACCCGGAGGAGGTAAGGCGTCGTCTCCGAGAGATGGGCTATTTCCCCTCCGAGATCGGAGAGGCCGCGCGGGCCACTCTGGCCGCCCCCAGGAAGATGGGGGGAGGCAGGGGCATCACCCCCACCGATATCGTCGTCTTCACCCGCCAGCTCGCGGACATGACCGCGGCCAGGCTTCCCATATTCCGCAGCCTCTCGGTGCTGGCCGAGCAGGCCGATCGGCCCGGCCTGCGGGAGATGGTGGAGGCCATCCGGCGGGAGGTGCAGGAGGGGCTTCCCCTCTCCGAGGCGCTGAGAAAACACCCGCGGCAGTTCTCGGATCTGTACGTGAACATGGTGCACGCGGGGGAGACCAGCGGGCACCTGGACGCGGTGTTGCAGCGGCTGGCCGAGTTCCTGGAAAAGGGGCTGCGCCGCCGCTCGCAGGTGGTTTCCGCGCTGATGTACCCGGCGGTGCTGATCTCCGTGGCCATCGGCGCGGTGGCCTTCATCATCGGCTATCTCATCCCGAAGT
>WFSF01000182.1 GCA_015486155.1 Armatimonadota bacterium | reverse complement strand
CGGTGAGATGGCTGCTTCCGGCGTTGATCTCGGCCGCGGCCGGAGGCTGGGCGCTATGGATGTATCTTCGTTGGGGCGCGGAGCCGGCCGCGGACGCGCCGCCTGAGCCGAGGAGCGCGCCGCCCCGCGACTGGCCCCCGGCCGTGGTGGGGCTGGTGTGGAATCGGGGAGAGTTGCTCCCGAGGGACATGGTCGCCACCCTCGCGGACCTCGCGTGGAGGGGAGTCATCTCCCTGGACGCGGAGCCGGTGACGGTGCTCAGCGCCGGCGGCATCGCGGGCACGGAGCAGGAGTATCGGTATTATGTCTCCCGCGGCTCGGCGCGCGGCGCGCCGACGGATTCGGAGCGATACCTCATCGAGACCGTACTGGGGCTCGGCCCGGACGCGGACGCCCCCGTTTCCCTGAGCGAGCGTATGCTGGATGTGGCCAGGCACGCGGACGCGGGCTATGCGCGCTTCGACCAGTGGAGAAGGATGGCTGCGTCCGAGCCCCACCCTCTGCCCATCGAGGATCCCAACGCCCGGCGGGTAGGGCGCAGGGTGTTGACGGCGGGGGTGGCGCTGATGGCGCTGTGTTATCCACTGGCGGCGGCGCTCGGTTCCGTGCACAGTCTCCTGCTGCTCGGCGTGGGTGGCGTCATGGTCTTCGCCAGCAAGGCCTTCCGCCGTCGCAGCCCGGAGGCCCTCGCCGCCTTCCGGGAATGGCAGGGTTTTCGGGTGCATCTCGCCACCTCCGGGGAACTGTCCCGCGCGCCCATCCAGGCGCTCATTCTCCAGGGGCGGCCGGGCATTTACGCCATCACGCTGGGGCTCGCGACCGCGGCCGTGGAGCCGTTCCGCCTGCTGTGGGCGGACCGGACCGTCTCCGCCTCTTCCCTCGACAAGTACCCTCCGGCCTTCCTCCGGCGCGGCTAGCCCCCGAACGCGGCCTCGATCACATTGATTTGCTCCACCCGCCCCTCCGGGGTCAGCCCGACCTCGACCACGTCATAGCGCATCACCCGCTCGCGGCGTTCCCGCGCCGCGATGAAGGTGTTGGCCGCGCGCCTGATGCGGCGCTGTTTCGCCGCGTTGACGCTCTCCGCGGGGGACATGAACCGGTTCGAGGTGCGGGCGCGCACCTCCACGAACACCAGCGCGCCCCCGTGTTCCGCGATGATGTCCACCTCGCCGCCGCGGGCGCGGAAATTGCGCTCCCGGATCCGGTAGCCCCGGGAGGCGAGATAGCGGGCCGCGTGGTCCTCCGCGATCTCGCCCAATTCCTTCCGGCTCTTGCGTCCGCCTCCCCACAACCGCATCTCGAAGCCCGCTACTCCCGGTAGGGAAACAGCCCGTCCATCTCCGCGTCGCTCAGCTCCTTGAGCGCCTGGGCGGTGCGGTCCACGGCCGCCTCTATCATTCTCTTGCCCTTCTCCGCAGTCGCCTTGGTGGGGTCACCCAGGCCGGAGTTGCGGGTGTAGAGGTGCCAGGGATTGACGAAGAACAGCACTCCCCCGCGGGAGAAGATGGTCTTGCGCCCCTGGGTCGGCTCGGCCGCCTCCATGTCCACGCCCTCCGGGCAGAGATGGAGCATGGCCGAGGTCTCCATCTCGCACGCGTGGCCCCGCTCCTCGGTCTCCATCACCTCCTCCTCCACATCCGAAGCCACCCCGTACCACTCGTGCAGGGCGACGAAGGCGGGGGTGTGCGGAAAGATCTCCCGCAGCGCCGCGCGCAACACCGAGGTGTTGCCCCCGTGCCCGTTCATGATGACGAACTTGCGCACGCCCTGGCGCACCACGCTGGCCAGGACATCGGTCACGAAATCGATGAGCGTGCGCGGCCGCAGGCTCATCACCCAGGGCACCTGCTGCACGTTCTCATTGCACGAATAGGGCATGGTGGGCAGGAGGATGCACTTCGCCCCCCTGCGGTCGGCCTCCGCCACCGCCAGCTCCGCAAACCGCTCCACCTGGAAGGTGTCGGTTCCGTAGACCAAGTGCTGCGCGTGCGCCTCCGTGGAGCCGATGGGCAGCACCGCCACCTCGAACTCGCCCGCCATCAACTCGGGGCGCTTCATCCACTCCAGCCGATACTCCGACATGGTTTACCTCCCGTGAACATTGTTCTCGCCGTTCGCCGGGAGGCGGCGGGCAACCTTCCGGAAAAGAGACGCGGCGTAACTTTCAAGACTGGACAGAATTGCAACTCCAGAAGTAAACATTGGACGGCCCCAGGGGGAGCGCTGAACAAAAGAAACAGGATGCTTCCGGGTCTGGAAGAAGGAATGAACGCGCCGCGGCCGGATGTGATGCCGTGGAGAGCACGGGAGGTGGCACCTATGGATGAGCGGGCATTGTTGAGGCCGACCGTATTGCTCGGCCTCTGCCTAGTTCCTCCGATTCGCCTAACATTCTCATCAAGAGTGAACTCTTGCTGGGAGAAAGCTCGTTTCTTCACCGCAGGCCTTCGTATCCGGCCTTTCCGTCGCGACTACGAGGGGCCCGCTCCAGCAGGCCCCTCGTAGTCTTGTGGGCTTCGGTTAGTGCCCGATGAGAAGGCGTATCTGCTGACTACGCCGCGTGCTACTGTTGCTTCTGAAGCGAAATGTCGTCCGCGTAGAATCCACTCGCGTCGTTCTTGGCGACCTCCACCACCACCTGATCGCCGAGGGTGGAGGGGGTGGTGAAGATGATCTCCTTATACGTATAGGTGCTCTCGTCGGTGTAGTTGAGCTTGTAGCTCCAGTTGCTTCCCCAGATGGCGATTCTGGGGGTGTTGCCGGAACCGTCTACCTTCCCCCAACCGGACAACTTGTAGGTGGTGTTGGGCTGCAACACCGCCTTCACATCCTGCCCGGCGATGGCGGCTGAGTTGCCCGTCAGCTTCATGGCGCCGGATCCGGAATGGACCGGGCTGCTCACCACGGTATTCCTGCACGAGCACGCCGTCCAATGCGCGTTTCCGTCTTCGAAGCCGGGGTTGGAGAGGAGGTTCGGACCCCAGCTGCTCCCCTGGCTCACAGAGATGTAGTCGGTCTTGGTCTCGGTGTCGGAGCCGCCCGCGTTGGTGGCGGTGAGGGACACCGTGTAATCGCCCGCGCTGGTGTATTCGTGGCTGGGGTTCTGGGCGGTGGAGTTTCCATCGTCCCCGAAGTCCCAGCTCCAGGAGGTGGGCGAATTGGTGGAGGCGTCGGTGAAATCCACCGTCAGCGGAGCGGCGCCCGAGGTGGGATTCCCCGTGAAATCGGCCACCGGAGCGGGCGTCCCCTGATACTCGTGGGCACCGCGGTCGGTGCCGTTGCCCGCGGGCACCGAGTTGCCCCAATAGTCCTTGTTTCCGCAGTTCTCGATGCTCTTCCCGGAATCAATGCAGGGGGAATCGCTCTGGAGTTTGTATCCGTCCACGGTGTCCAGCCCGACGCCGCCGCTGCCCGGATCCACCAGCTTGGGATCGCTGGTGAGCTTGTGGGGATCGTTGGGCTCGGTGGAGTGGTGGTAGCCGTAGAAAACGTTGTAGTCGAACACGTTGTTGGTGCTGCTGCTGAAGTTCCACGACGCGTCCGGGGACTTGGTGTTGTAGTGGATGTTGTTGTACCAATAGGTGCTGTCGGGGAATTGCTTCGGGTCGCCGCAACTCCCGGCGTCCAGCCATTTCGGGTTGCTGTCATCCAGGTAGACCGTATTGTTGTAGATGTAGTTGTCCCAGATCTTGCCCACTATCCGCCAGATTCTGGTCTTATCATTCTGGCTGATGTTGTAGCGGAAGACGTTGTCGTGACAGAATGGTTTCCGCACGTACGATTTGTTGCCTATGGCGCAGTCCGGTGATCCGATGATCATCAACAATCCGCCGTCGTTGTCATGGAAGTAGTTGTATTGAACGACGTTGTTTGCGGAGCACCCGTCTATGTCGAAGCCCATCCCGTCCTTGGTCTGCTGGGAATCGTAGACTTCATTGTACTGGTACACCGCATTGAGCTCGTCCCACGTCCACAGCGCGGCGTAAGCGTGCGCGTTGCTATAGGGGCCGCGGCTGATCACGTTGTACTCCACCAGAGCCCCGTCGCTCATGAACGCCTGCAATCCGTCCCGCTCGAAGTGATCGATGACGTTGTTGCGGATTACCACATTGGTGTGACGGACCACGTTCTCCCTCGTGCAGCTGTTCCCCCAGGAGCTCCACAAGGTGAGAGCATTGCCGGGGATGTCGTGAATGTAACAGTCCTCGATCAGCACGTCGTCGAATTTGGTGGGGGTCGTGTCACCTTCTACGTTCAGATGAATGCCGTTGTTTTCATCCGAGCCCCCGGTGTCATGAACCTCGAGGCCGCTGAGATGGATGTGCTTGAGAGTGCCGACATCCTTGCCCGAGATGTATATCCCTTTGCCCCCGGAGTTGGTGACCTCCAGGTTGTTGATCTCCCAGTACTGCTGATTCTCAAGTCGAATTGCCGCATCGTATTTCCCGTTGCAATTGATGAGGGGCTTATCGCCCGAACCATAGGAGTCCACCACAATAGGACTGCCGTCGGCCCCCGAGCCCTTCGGAAAGAGTTGTTCGTCGTTCCAGACCGAACCCGCCTTCAGCAGGATCTTGTCTCCCGGTTGGAACGTGATTGCATTCACCTTGCCGAGCGTCCGCCAGGCGGTGCTGGAACTGGTGCCGTTGTTGTTGTCGTTGCCATTCGCCGAGTCCACATAATACGTCGTCGCCCAGCCCGCGCACGCCCAGGCCAGTGACCAAGTCAACGTCACCACCATCAACGCCAGCCATCTGCGTTTTGCTGCGCACTTGCTCACTGCCATACCCTCCATGCTGAGATTCTGTGCATCCGGAGCCCACGCCGATACAAACTTGTGTTCGCCATATGCTAGTTACCCAGGCCTCTTTCCGCCATCACCTCCCTTTGCCCTAGGTCGTGCCCAGGTTCCAGGCCAGGTACCAACTGCATTGGGATTATAATGCTTTCCCGTTGGGAGAATCACTGTACAATCATGCTACATTTCAGTATAATCGTGGCGTTTCACCGCGTAGAGGGATGCATTGGAAGCGCACAGTGGTACGCCGCGCTGCGCGGCCGAAACCCACCGCTTGGAGGCGTAACTTGCATCCGGGATTGTCGGTGCGCATTGCTGTAGAGGGGCAGATAGAGGAGCAACTCAGCGCGCTCCGCGACGGGCGTGGTGCCCATGCTCACGCCGACGCACTCGCCTTCTCATTCACCTCTAGTCACCCCTACATCGGCACCCTGAAAGGGCACCTGCATGCGGGATTGGAGATCGGCGTCGTCCTGAAGGGTGAGATCGAGATGTTCTTCCCTGGCGCGGGCATCGCATCGGACAAGGGGACCGGGGCTGCCGGCTTGCTCTGCCGACCGGGCTCGATATGGCTCTGCAATGCCTGGGAACCCCATGCCTGGCGAGTGAACATCCCAGAGACCATCAACCTCGCCTTCATCTTTCTGCCGGACTTGCTGGGCGAGTTGACCGGCGAGGACGCCCCCCTGCTCGATCTATTCGCGCGCCCCCCTTCCCGGCGGCCGAGAATTGCCTCCCTTCCCAGGAGGCGGCACTTTCTGCATATCGCGCAGGAACTTCATCGGGAGATGGAGGGAAAGCCGCCATTCTGGCATACCAAGATGCGCCTCGACCTGCTCCGCATACTGATCGAGTTGGCGCGTGTTTCTCCCCCTGCCGCCTCTGGGAACGCGGAACCGGACACGGACCGCGCGGCTGCCGACCTCAAGCAGATTGTCCCAGCCCTGAAACTCGTCTACGAGGCGGCCTTCCGCCGAATCACGATTGCGGAGGCCGCCGCGGCCTGCGCCCTGAGTCCCTCCCGTTTCCAACACCTGTTCCGCCGTACCATGGGGCTTAGCTTCGGCGCATTCTGCCTGCGGGGCCGACTCGACCTCGTCGCCCGGGAGCTGCTGCACAGCGACCGCACCGTGACCAGGATCGCCTCAGAGGTCGGCTTCGTAGACGTCAGCCACCTCTGCCGCATCTTTGCCAGGCACTATGGATGTACCCCCGGCCAATACCGGAAGCTAGCGCGCCAGCGCGCGGGAAGACCAGCCCCCTGATCCCCAGCCAGGGCCCGCCCTACGGGGGCGCCAGCTCGAACGCCCGTTGCACGTACACCGCCATCTGATCGCGGGTCACGACGTTTTCCGGTCGGTAGGTGCCGTCGTCGTAGCCGTTCACGATGCCCCTGCCGGCCAGGTACTCCACGTGGCGGTAGCACCAGTAGTCCGCGGGAACGTCCGGGAAGGTGGGCGTGCCTCCGGGGTCGGGGATCGCGGCGTCGCCGGTGGGGGTGAGCAAGGCCCGCGCGATGTACACCGCCATCTGCCCCCGGTCCACCTCGACGGTGGGTCGATAGGTGCCGTCATCGTAGCCCTGCACCACGTTCGCCGCCACCGCGTACTCGACGTACTTGTAGGCCCAGTGATCTGTGGGTACATCCGGGAATGTGGCCTCGGCCGGTCCGGTGGGGACGAACTCATCGCCTCCGCACAGCGCCCTGGCCACGTATACCGCCATCTGGTCGCGCGTCACCGGCAGGGTGGGGCGGTAGGTGTGGTCGTCGTAGCCTCCCACGATGCCCGCGTCATAGCAGGCGACGATTTGCGCCCGCGCCCAGTGGTCGAGGAGGATGTCGTAGAAGGGATACCCCCGCTCCACGAAGCTCCAAGGGCCCAGGCTCGCGCCGTCGGGCAGGGTCTGCGCCGCGTCGGAGAGGTTCACGATCACCGTGGTGCCGGACGACCACGAGGTCTGTTGCAGCGTGTGATCCTCGGTGAGGAACTCGTGGGAGAGCATCTCGTCGTAGCCGAGACGCCGCGCGGTGGGGCATGTGTTCTGGTAACTCTGTACGAAGCGGTCCTTGTGCGTGTCCCACACCTCCGGGCTGAGCATGAACAGGGGCGGAGTGCCGTAGAGGACGTTGAACAGGTCCCGCTGGTTCCACACCTCGGGCTCCTTGTTGCTGGAGTCGCCCCAGTACCACATCGCGACCACGCACTCGTGGTAGACCAGCTCCCAGAGGGGAACCCGGTAGTACGGCCCTACCTGGTACTTCAAAAAGTCAGGTGTGGGCTCCACGTGGTCGATCAAGGTGTATCCGGAATCCGGGAGACGATACGGCCCGAGGGAGAGCATCCCCTCGAAGTAGTCTACGTAGGGCACCGCCCAGTCCATCCCCGTCTCGCTCCCCGTCACCATGCCCATGTCGTGGGAGCAGAAATCGAGCAGCCGCTGCCGCCAGTATTTGTCCTCGCTGCGGGTGGTGGGGTGGTCGGGGTTGTAGCACTCGTGGAGCTCCGCGGCCGTGGTGACATCGAGGAATCGGCACCGGTAGGGGGTGGTGGCGAGATCCTCGGGGATGTGGACCTGCGCGTGCTCCAGCCCGCGCGGGGAGCAGATGACTCCGCCCGGATACTCCTTGTCGCCGTCGCGGATGACCCAGCCCTGCATGGGCGTGCCGTCGGGCAGCAAGATCAGGTCCTCCGGCCAGCCCTCGTGGTTGGCCCAATCCGGCTGGCCCGGCGGCCACACGTCCGTGTAGATGTCGTAGCGGCTGGTGAGGACGCCGGGGATGTCGTTCAGCGCGGCCACGGTGTCCGGGTCGCTGCCCTCACTGTAGAGTATGCGCTCAATGCCGAGGGACTTCATCTCCTGGACGAGGCCCAGCGGGTCGTTGTTGTCGTACCAGGTGGGAGCCCAGACGTTGGCCGCGCCTATCAGCAGGTCCACGTTCGGGTTCTCCGCCCGCTTCTGGATCAGAGATTTCCAGCGTCCTATCTCCTGCACGTATCGGCGGTAGCGTTTCGCCTGAGCGACGTAGCCGCCGCTGGAGATGAGCGAGAAAGTGAGCGCGCGGGTATATCCGAAATCGCCGCGGCACGGCTCCCACGCGGGCCAGATCATCAGGTCGGGCGGATCGCCCGACCAGGTGCGGTCTATGCGGATGTTCATATCGTCCGGGGTCTCGATGATGGTCTCTATCCCCGGCCCCTGGAGCCCGCGCGTGAGGCCGTACCAGGACATGCAGATCCCGTGCCCGGAATAGCCGGACAGCCACAGCGGCTCCACAGTGTCATCGTCCACGGGAAAGATAATGCCCTCGTTCATGGGCACTACCAGAAAATCGCCCGGCGCGGTGAGGAAGGGAGGGGGGTAGAGCAAATCCCCGGACAGCGTTTCGTCCGAGTCCAGTTCGCACTTCACCTCCGCCGCTGCCGTAGGGATGAGCAGGGTCATTTCCAGGTGAAAGTCGTCTCCGGGGTACCACAGGTCCGCGCTCGCCATGCGACCGCTGGCGGCCGTGGTCACACCCATCACCACCGGCAGTTCGGGGGTCACGAGTGGCTCGTAGGTCTCCTCGTTGCGCTTGTCAGTGATGGTGAAGGCGGCCGTGGCGGTGTCGAATACCACACCAACGGAGTCGTTCTCAAGCGCAATTTCCCGGTCGGGGCCTCGAATATCGATGATGTTGCCCTGTTTTTCCAGGGACACATCATCGTACCAAGCAGTGGCGATTCCATATCCCTCGAGCCGCAGGAGGATGGTTTCACAACCCGGCGGAATGACGAAGTGAGTGATCACCTGCCCCCAGTCTTGATCCGCGCGGACGCCGGTCTGACCAAATGCCCAGTCCATCACCTCGTCATTGCCGTCATAGAGCACCACACTCACATTTACCGCGGCGTCGTCCCCCATGTCCTCCGCCTTGATCCAGGCGGAGATCTCGAAGATGTCTCCCCTGGAGACCGGAATTTTCGCTCCCTGGTCCAGACACCAGTCCTCGGCGCCCGTGTGGGTGACCTTGAGGGAGTAACTTCCGGTGCGCCCCGGGGAGACGCGCTCCAGCGTCAATGCAGTCGGGTCCCGCGCCCAGGAGTCTCCCCAGCCGACGGAAAGGTCCTCCTCGAAACCGGGATTGGCCACCAGATTCTGCGCCTGGGCGCTCATCGGCGCCCAGAAAAGCCATCCCAGCAGCACGACGAGACCCGCGAGCACCGTCCTCGACAACCGCATCCTAGCTACCTCCTGGCGCCCCCACCGACATCAGCCATCTTTTTGACGCGTTTTCCACCCCAAATCGCGCAGAGAGGGGAGGGATTTTCCGGATTGCGCAGTTGCTCGCGCGAGGTGGGTTTCGCCGCGCCGCCGCACTCGCCGCCGGAAGGCATGGGATTTCACAGGCAGGGCGCCCGCCAGAGGCGGATTTTTTCGATCTGTACCACTATGATGCGGATGTTTTCCCCGTAAATGGGTTTCCCCGCGCCGAGACGGCTTCATCTGTCCCCTTTCCCCGCAGGACGGGGCAAGCCTTCTGTCGAACCGAGAAGCGCGCCAGTTCGGATTCCGGCGTAAGTGGCACTGGGAGAAACGGCAATGGCACGACACCGCATCTTCGCCTCCATCATGGCCGCGGATTATGCGCACCTCGCGGAGGAGGTGGCGGAAGCGGCCGCGGCGGGGGTGGACGGGTTTCACTTCGACATCATGGACGGGAACTTCGTCCCCAACATCACCTTCGGGGCGGACCTGGTGCGGGCGCTGCGCCCGCTCACGGACCTGCCCTTCGATGCCCACCTGATGGTGGTGGACGCCGATCTGCTCATTCCGCGGATGGTGGAGGCGGGCGTGAACCGCCTCTCCATCCACCCGGAGGCGGGCGGGCACCTTCAGCGGTCCCTTGCCCGCATCCGCGAGTTGGGCGCGCAGCCGGGGGTGGCGCTGAATCCCTCCACCCCGCCGGAGGCGGTCCGTTATGTGCTGGACGATATCGACTATGTGCTGATGATGTCCGTCAATCCGGGCTTCTCCGGCCAGAAGTTCATCCCCGCCTCCCTGCGCAAGGCGGCCGATCTCGCCGAGCTCATCGCCGCCTCCGGGAGGGACATCTCCATCATGGTGGACGGATCGGTGACCCCCGAGGTGGCCGTGGAGCTCGCCAAGCAGGGCGCGCGGGACTTCGTGACCGGGTCGCCGCTGTTCTCGCACCGGCCGCTCGCCGCCCGCGTCCAGCAGTATCGGGAGGCGCTGGCATGAGGCGCGGCCGCGCCGGAGACATCTCCCTGGATAGCCAGGTCACCCGCCTCCTGAAAGGGGTGCGGGAGGGAAAGATCGCCGTTTCCGACGCGGTGGAGCGCCTCCGCTCTCTGCCGTTCGAGGATCTCGGTTTCGCCAAGGTGGATCACCACCGGGCTCTGCGCACGGGATTTCCCGAGGTCATCTATTGCTCCGGCAAGATGCCGGAGCAAGTGGTCGCCATCGCCCGGCGCATCAGGGAGCGCGGCCACGTGGTGCTGGCCACCCGGTGCTCGGAGGAGACGTGTGAGGCGTTGAAGAGGGCGTTCGCCGACGCGGTGGACCACGAGGCCGCGCGCATCACCGTGGTGGGCCGGCCCCGCAGACCCTCTCCGCGGGCGCGGCCGGTGGCGGTGCTCACCGCGGGCACCGCGGATGTGCCGGTGGCGGAGGAGGCGGCGGTGACCGCGGAGACGCTGGGGTGCCGGGTGGAGCGGGTATATGATGTCGGCGTGGCCGGGTTGCACCGGCTGTTGGGGCACCTGGACTTGTTGCGGAGGGCGCGCGTGATCATCGTGGTGGCGGGAATGGAGGGGGCGCTCCCGAGCGTGGTGGGCGGACTGGTCTCCGCGCCGGTGATCGCGGTGCCTACGTCGGTGGGTTATGGGGCGAGCTTCGAGGGGCTCGCCGCGCTCCTCACCATGTTGAACTCCTGTGCCGCGGGCGTCGCGGTGGTGAACATTGACAACGGATTCGGGGCCGGGTACTTTGCGGCCCTGTTGATGCGAAAGGATCGCGCCAAATGATTGCCTATCTCGACTGCTTCTCCGGCGTCTCCGGCGACATGCTGCTGGGCGCGCTGGTGGACGCGGGGTTGCCGCTGGACGACTTGCGGGCCGATCTCGCGCTCCTGCCCGTCTCCGGCTATGAACTCAGCGCGGAACGGGTGAACAAGGGGAGCATCGCCGGCACCCAGGTGAAGGTGGAGGTGGCGGAGGGACATTCTCACCGGGGGTTGAGCGATATTCTCGGCATCATCGGCGGAAGCGACCTGCCCGCCGAGGTGAAGGAGTCCGCGGGCCGGATTTTCAGGCGGCTCGCAGAGGCGGAGGCCTCTGTCCACGATCGGCCGGTGGAGGAGATCCACTTCCACGAGGTGGGGGCGGTGGACGCCATCGTGGACGTGGTGGGGGCGTGCGCGGGGTTGCACCGCCTGGGGG
>WFSF01000181.1 GCA_015486155.1 Armatimonadota bacterium | reverse complement strand
GCCCCGTGAGCACCGACACGCTGGTCCTCTGGGCCTCGGCGATAGCCACCCTCGGCGTCTACACCATCCTCTACCGGGAGAACCCCGTCTCCCGGCTCTTCGAGCACATCTACGTGGGCCTCAGCGTCGGCTACTTGATCGTCACCACCTGGACCCTCAACCTGGAGGGCAAGTGGTGGAACCCCATGGTCCACGAGGGGCGCTGGTACTGGATCTTCGCGCCCATCGTCGGCCTGCTCTTCTACTTCATCTACAGCCGCCGCCTGATCTGGATGGCGAGGCTGGTGATGGGGTTCTTCTTCGGCATCGCCGCGGGCTACACGTTCCGCCAGTTCTTCCCCATCTATTCACCTCAGGTCTACGGCAGCTTCAAGCCGCTCCTCCCCGACAAGCAGTTGCCCTGGTCCGACGTAATCCTGCACCACTGGGTGTTCATCATCATCCTGCTCACGGTGATGAGCTACTTCTTCTTCTCCGTCCCCCACGAGCGCGGCTTCGGCCGCATCCTCGGCCGCTTCTCCATCGCCGGCCGCTGGTTCCTGATGATCGCCTTCGGCGCCATGTTCGGCAACACCGTGATGGCCCGCCTCTCCCTGTTCATCGGCCGCATGCAGTTCCTGATCCAGGAGTGGCTCGGGCACTACTGGCACTCCCTGCGCTGACCGACAGATAGGCGGCCCCGCCTCTGCGGGGCCGCCCCGTGTCTCATCGTTTCCCAGGCATCTCACTTCGACTGGTTGAGAAAGTTCAGCCTCAGATCCGTGAGCAGGCTCTCGTAGTCCCGCAATTCCTGCCCCTCCAGTTTCGGCTTCAGCTTCTCCACCAGCGCGGCCGTACAGTCTATCGCCACCCGCGCCTGCTCGATGTCCTTGTGTATCTCATTGGTGAGCGGATCGGCCTGCAGCCCCATCTTCTGCCAGGCCGCGGCGGCCAGCTGGGAGATGCAAAACCGCAACACCGTGAACACGTCAACCGGCTGGCGCGGCTCCCCCTTCTGCGCCTCCTCCCCCTCCTTTCCGGCCCCGCCGGACGGCGGCGCGGTCTCCTTCGCCGCCTCGCCCTCCTCCTGGAGCTGCGCCCCTTTCGTCTCTTCCCCCTTCTCTCGTTTCGCTTCCTCTTGCTCGGAAGTCATGAAACACACACCTCCTTGCGCCTCAGAAGACGTATTTCTCTCTTCTCATATGGACGTTCTCGATCAGCCCAAAGGCGATGAAGCTCACCACCAGGTTGCTGCCGCCGTAACTCACGAACGGCAGCGGAATGCCGGTGATGGGCATGATGTTCACCGCCATCCCGATGTTCACGACGGCGTGGAAGGTGATCATCGTCACCGCCCCCGCCGCCAGCAGCGACCCCAGCGGGTCCCGCGCCCGAAGCGCCACCCTCATCCCCCTCCAGAACAGAAAGAAGAACACCAGCAGCACGCCCGTGCACCCGGCCAGCCCCAGCTCCTCCCCTATCACCGAGAAGATGAAATCCGTGTGCCGCTCCGGCAGAAACCGCAGCCGGCTCTGCGTCCCCCGGAACAGACCTCGCCCGAACAGTTCGCCGGACCCGATCCCGATCTTGGACTGAATGATATGATAGCCGGTGCCCAGCGGATCCGCGCTGGGATCGAGAAACGATGTCAGCCGCCGCTTCTGATAGTCCTTCAGCGCAACCTTCTGAAGCGCCCTGCCCACGACCGCGGGCCGCACCCGCTCTATCGGCAGCCGATCCAGGTTCCACATCCCCGCGAACAGCGCCAGCCCGCAGGCGAACACCGCCGCCAGATGCCACCCCCGCGCGCCCGCCAGCGCCAGCGTCCCGAACCAGATGGCGATGATCACCAGCGCGGTCCCGAAATCGGGCTGCGCCAGCACCAGCAGCACCGGCAGCGCCGCCACGGCCAGCGATTGCGCGATCAGCCGCCAACTCCCCAGCCGGTCCATCCGCCCGCTCACGAAACTCGCCAGCGTGAGAATGAGCGAAATCTTCGCCAGCTCCGACGGCTGCAGGCGGAACCCGCCGATCCCGATCCAACTCTGCGCCCCCGTCGGCGCCCGCCCCACCTTCAGCACCAGCACCAGCAGCACCGCCACCAGCGCGTACAACGGCACATGCCACCTGGCGAGCGTCTCGTAATCGAAGGCGACGGTGAGCGCGAACGCGCACAACCCCAGCGCCAACCACACGGCCTGCTTCCGCGCCACCGCGCTCAGCGGCCCCGGCCCCACCTCCTGGGGCGCCCGCGTGGCGGAATACACCATCAACAGGCCGAACAGGCAGAGCGCGAGCACGGCGGCGAATAGCACCCAATCGAACTGTCTCAGCAGACGCGCGCGAAACATGGAATCCACCGCCCGGCCGACGAGATTGCGGCCCGGGCAGCGTGGATTATAGCACGAGACGCCGGCAGTGAGGCGCGATTCGCCGCGCGTCTATCCGTCGCGGTGTCCATTCGCGCCTTTCCGGCGACTGTAGAGAAGCTTAAGATATTGCTCGCCAGACATTGGACAGTCAATCAGCTGATCAAACTCTGGCGGGCATAGAAGAATCTGGCGGGCCATTTGCCTCTGGAGTGAAACTGCCACTTCTTTATGGGAGTGGCTAATCTTGGTTCGGATGTCCTCTCTCTTTCCAGATACGTACAACTCAAAGAAAATGTGATGTGCTTTTCTCTTCCGAAAACCCTTCTTACATAGCGCAGAGGCCACCTCATGACTTTTCCTAGGCCGCATTCGAAGAGGTGTCCTCCTCAACAAGCTCGATTAATTGCCGCTTTAGCTCAAGTCCACCAGGGCCAAGCTCATATTCGGGAGCCTTGCCATAGTCCTCCCAGATCACAACAAATTCCTCGTTGAACGCGTTCTTGGCAGCAGAGAGCGAGAAGTCGTACGCGCGTATCCCTAATGGGGCATACTCCATGACGTACAGATCATCCTCTCGCGTCACCACACATCTTATTGGGCGACGGAATTTCAACCGTCGCCCTCCCCACGCTACCTGAGAAAGACGGCAATGCTTCATCTGGATAGATTGTTCAGCTCTGGCCACTCCAGATGAATTTCTCGATCGCGTAGGCACCTTCAGTTCTACCGCTACAGACAAGTGATGCGGGTATGCCATCCGAATCTGGTTAGCCCCCTTCCAATCCATAGTGGCTTCAACGGACACATCACCGCACCGCGATATCACATCTTGAAAGTTAGCGCTCCAGAAAATGTTGGTTCTCGGAAAGGTCTCACCGCTAGGAGGGCGAATCAACGTCTGAGTTGTCATCTTCTTCTTCCTCCTGCCCCACCGAAGTAATAAGTTCTATATGTTTATTGATCTGCTCTTGCAACTGCCGCACCAAATGTCTGGCAGCAAATAATGGTATGAGAATACGAACGCGCGGCTTTATTTGAATATCTCCCGCTCGAGATTGATCGGGGGGAAGCATACGACCGAAAAGAAGTACAAAATCAGCCTGCGTCATTCCGACCCCGGTTATGTTCGCGTAGTACTCTTCTGCATCCGGACTGTCGATTGGCGTCACCTTTACTCGAATCCTGCCGTCAGACGCGGCATCATCATGCGCCATGGTTCTCCTCCGTCCTCGTGGTCCCCATTGCATTCTAGCACAGTACCCACCTAGCTACAACGGCCACTGTGAACGCATGTCTAAAGAACTTAGCGCTACACATCTGCCATGGTGTGATACAGCGGCTTCGATACCCGTAAGAAACATCTATCTGCTGATACTGCTATTGCCTTTGAAACCGTAACCAAAGAACTGTGCGCTATCTGCCCCCTGCTTCGCCATCTGGCCCAGGATGTGATCACGTCCTCGCTGTTGTAGAAGGCTCCCTCGCTGTTGGGCCGCTTTTGCGACTTCACCTCCCGGCCGTCCGGGAGATTGAAGTCATACTCTCCATTGATCATGATCACCGCGCACGATGCGCAACGACAACTTCGATGCCTTGTCCGGGTTCGGACAAGGCAAGAAGGCCAACCCAGCATCCGCCGCCCCCGACTCCACCAATTGAATCGCATCCAGAATCCCCTGCGGCACCATCACCTACAACTCTTGCTGCTCGGTCTGAGGGGTTGCCGGCCTATCGGCGCCGGCGGGGACGTCTGGCTCCGCCCGCCACTGCCAACGCAATCAGAACGAGAACTACCGCGCTTCTCCACCAACCTATTTTTTCTGGGTTCCGCTCTGCTCGAACTTCTTCAGAGCCCCATTCATCGCGTCCATCATATGCTGGTAAGAAGTGAGGCCGAGCACTCGGCCCAATTCCTTCTCGTCTGCGGTCATAAAGATGGTGGTGGGGACTCCGCTCACCCTGAACTTCGCCCTCAGGTCGGGGCGCAACCCGGCATCCACCTTCACCGCCACAAACTGCTTGCTCAATTCTCCCACATCCGAACGCGACCACACCTGCTCATCCAGCAGCTTGCAGAAGTGGCAGGTCTGGCTGAACATGTCCATCATCACCGGCTTCCCCTCTTCCTTGGCCTTCTTCAGGGCCGCCCCGTAATCGGTCATCCAAGCAACTGCGCTCGCTTGGCCCGTCTCGGACGAGGGGGCGGAGGGCGCAGAGGAGACAGACTTGTGCCTGGGCGCGGAGGACACAGACTTGGGCCTGGGCGCGGAGGCCGTCTGACCACCACGGCAACCCCACGACATCGTCGCCAACACCAGACTCAAAGACAACCAGAAGACACGCATTGGACACTCCTTTACATCTGATGTCGCCTGTCCCTAGCCTCACCAATAGGCTAGACAGACACTGTTAAGCTTATATGTCGACGAGCGTAAGTTCAAACGAACCTCGCTCATTCGGCTCGTCAACATGTTGACCTTGTCCAACAACCGCATTGGACAAGGCCGGTTCCGTCAATATTGGACCCACCTCGCAGAAGCCGACTACCTGCCGGATGGCGGCATTAGCCCTGGCGGCAGCGGCGGAGGCTCTGTGGGTACTTTAGTGTGCTTGAGCTCGATCTTCTGCCCATTCCGATATACAACCAGCACGAGCGGCGTGCCGTTCTTCTTCAGCGCATCCAGCGCATCCCGGACATAGCCGCCGCTCACCGGATTCCCGTTCACGCTCACCAACACGTCACCAGGCATACACCCCAGCAACCCCAGCACCGAAGCCTCCCGGCTCGGCCGGAAGGTAATGATCTTATCCCCCTTGGGCTCCCGGGAAACATTCAGCATCACTCCCAGAGACTCATCGTACACGGGCTGGGGCATCGGCTGCATCATCTGCTGGGTCGGCGGCGACTGGCTCTCCATCTTGCGGCTGTAGACCATGAAAATCGCCACCCCCAGCACCACCAAGGTCAACACCACCGTCACCGGATGAACACGACTCTTCAGACCTCTCATGAACTACTCCTCCACACCCTGTAGATAACACAACTTCACTATAGTATGCCACACGCCTGAATCATCGGGTTCCGCCCCAGAGGCGGGCTTACTTGGACTCCTCGCGCTTGCGGGAATGCTTCATCGCCTCCGGCAACTCGGTGTGCCTGAGCTCCACCTTCTTCCCCTCCCGATATAACACTATAGTCAACGGCTTCGCATCCTCCCTCAGTGCCTGCACTGCAGCCTTCAGCGTCTCGGAATCCACCGGTCCCCCGTTGATGTTCACCAGCACATCCCCCTCCTTACATCCCAGCAACTCGAGCACCGGCTTTCCCTTGGGCGCCTGGAAGGCCATGATCTTCATCCCCGCAGGATCTTTGGAGTTCTTCAGAATCGCACCGAGGCGCGGCCCCGACGCGTTCCCGCGCGCCGTTGCCATCGGTATCCTCTTAATTGGAGGAGCTATTTGCACCACAGCATGCGGGCTCTGCAACTTGCGCTGGTACACCATAAAAACGGCAAATCCCACCACGATCAGCGTCAGAAACACCGTCACCGGATGCACTCGACTCGCCAGACTCTTCATCCAGGTCCTCCACACGCGTCGGATCGAGGCACTACGCTTTAGTCTACCACACTCGACGCCCATATCCTCCCTCAGGCGACAGCCGACACATGTATGTAGGCATGTCCGGCCAAGTGTGGAATTGTGATTGGAGATGCGGCCGCGCCGCACAAAAGTGAGGTGTCTCTGTGCTCCAGCACGTCTCCTGCCCCAAATGCGGGGCGCCCAACCTCGCCACGGATTACGTATGTTTTGCGTGCGGCGCACGCCTGCGCCCCACGCGCAAGCGACTGCGGCCTCACCCCTCCGGCGTCCCCTGGCCCCTATGGGTCGGGCTCGCGCTGGCCCTCGCCGTGATCGGGCTGAGCGCCTGGCAGGCCACCGAATGGCTGGCCTCATACCGCCGGCAGGGTCATTTCTCGCTCACGCACTGGCTGACGGCCGCCGCTGTGTTGCTGGCGGCGGGACAGGCCGCCTTCTACCAGGCGCGCCGGGCCGATCGCAGACGCTGGCGCCTCGCGCGCTCCCCCAAACTACCGCTCCACCAGGCCCACGCCGGAGACGTGATCTGGGCCAGAGGCCGCGTGGAATGCGACACCCCCCTCTTTGCCCCCTATACCGAGCAGCCCTGTGTCTACTACCACCTGGTGATGAAGGAGAGAGACTCGGAGCAGGGAGCATGGCGCATCGTCCGCCGGGAGACGAAATCAGTTGATTTCAGAATATCCCAGAAGGACGCTTCCGCCCGCATCCACACCGGCGGCGTGCTCTTCGATGCCCCCATCTGGACCGACACCTATCCCGACGGCAGCGCCGATGTCCACGTCAGAGTGTGGGCGCTCGCGCTGGAGGTGCCGGCCTCCGTTTGGGGCAAACTGGCGGACGACGGAAATGCCCTGCGGTTCGACTCGCCCGAGCATGACCTCCCGGTGGTCGCCACCTGGCAGCCCCCCGAGCAGTACGTCGCCGCCCTCGCACGCCGCGCTCTTGGGGCACAAATCGCGGCCTGGGCGGCCAGCGCGGCCGGCGCACTGGTGCTGATGGCGGCCCTCGCCCAGGCGTGACCCCCCTCGCGCGGCCCGCGAACGGCGGTCCGGCCCCCGCACCCCCTCCGCTAGCGCAAACTAGCCTGCGGTATCCTGAACCAGGCCTCCGCCGTCGCGTCCCCATCCTTCACCAGCAGGCACAGCGACTGCGTTCCCACCCCTATCGGCGGATACCCGGGACTTCCCGCGATGGGGAACCAGACGTCATAGGACCACAGCGAGGAAGGAGGCGTATTCGGATCCAGGGCGGACATGTAATCGCGCAGATGCACGGGTTGCGCAACCGAGACGGGCGGATATTCGACATTCCTCTGGCCGGTGGACAGAGCGAAGGAGATCTCGCTCGGATCCCGCCCCAACGGCAACTGGACGTTGACGATGAAGCGCATCTGCCGCTCCAGTTTCTTCATCGCCTCGTCGGCAGCCCGTTGCAGTCCCTGATCCGAGTCGTCCCCTTTCAACGCGATCTCATACGCCAGCTCATCCTGAGGCCAGCACGCCGCTGCCTTCGTCACCACCACATTCGCGGAAATGCTCACATTTACATCTTTCATCAAGCTGTTGATTATCCTGTTGGGGTCGGCGCCCGCGCGAATCACCCTCTTGGCGCGCTCCTTCGCTCTGTCCATCTGATAGGGAGTAACCTGAAGCCCCGGGTTGATCTGAGCGCGGCTCGAACACCCGCCCCCCAGCCCGGCCAGCGCCAGCGCGCAGACGCACCAGACCCCTATGGCTCGCCCCCTCCGCACTTGACCACGGAGCAGATCCACTGCCTTCCCCTCAGCGCCAAAGAGTGTCTCATTCCTCCCGCCGAGACACTAGATATTACCACAT
>WFSF01000180.1 GCA_015486155.1 Armatimonadota bacterium | reverse complement strand
GTTCCCAACTCACCCCTTGACGCAGTCTCCGGTCATTATCATCTGATGACAATGCCGCCATCAGGCGCGGCCCTCGCCTCCGGGGGGCAACTTCTCAGCCAACGACCTCCGCATGGAAACGGGCCTGTGGCACAGACATCCCTTGCTCCTTCAGGGCCTCGATGTGCAACTCGACGGCCTCCCGCGCCAGACGGAGCGCTTCCTCCTCCGTTTCGCCCACCACTGCCCAGCCTGGCAGGTCGGGAACATAGGCCCCAACGCTCGTGTCTCCTCGCTCGATCACCACAAGGTATCTCATCGCTCTTCCCCCTTGAGACCGGCGGCCTTCAATATAGCGTTCAAGGGCCGGGGGGAATGTCCCGGCCCAGGTTGCCCGATACCGTCATCACTCTATTTCGGTATCTCTCTCACAATTATAGCGCACTCGGATGCCGGCGGAGGATGGAATCGGCGTGCTGCGCTTTGGCGGTTCAATAATGCATCGGGCGGGCTTTCGCCCGCCCGGTGGAATGCCATCTATATTCAATCTATATTCAGGCGTCGGTTGTAGTGAGATCAAATCCAGATCAGATACGCGAGCAGCCCCCAGGCCGCACCGGCGGCCAGCGCGCGCCTGTTGCGCTCCTTGGCCTGGTCCGACTCCACGGTCTTGCGCGTGCCGTTCTCGATCACCTTCACGGTGTCCCCTCGCATAATGGTCCCCGCGGGAACGTCCTTGTCCGGGCGCACCACGCAGTCGATCTCCCGCACGGTCACCACTTCACCCTCGGCCACCTCTTGTCCATCGCGCATGAACGCCACCCGCGCTCCCCTCCGCAGGCCGTGGTCCGACCCGATGGTCACCCAGGCCTCCATCTGTCGGTCGTCGTAGTAGTAGCACGTGCCCTGAGTATTGGCCGCCACACCCTGAGTCTCCGGGGAGGCTCCTGCGCTCGCGGCCTCCTCCGCCCATGCGCACACCGACAGCAGAATCCCGGCCACGATCATCAAACAGATTGCCAGCGCTGCTCTTCGCATCTCTACCTCCTGCGCGCCGATTGATCCAGCCCCCGCGGGCCGGCTTTGACAGCCCCGACCCGCAAACAGTATAATCCCGCGACCGTCCACCCCGCTTGGGATAGCAGGTCTCAAGGAGGTTATACCACATCCGAGACGGTTGTTGAAGGAAGCAGGCAAACGTGGCGCGCTCTCTCCAACCCGCGCTCCAGATATCCACCTCATCCCCGGAGCAGACCAGGCATCTGGGCCGGAGGCTGGCTCGCCTGCTGGCCCCCGGCGACCTCATCTGCCTGCGCGGCGACCTGGGGGCAGGGAAGACCACCCTGGTCCAGGGCATCGCCGAGGGGCTGGACACCGACCAGCCCGCCACCAGCCCCAGTTTCACCCTCCTGCACCAGCACCCTGGGCGCATTCCCCTGCATCACCTCGATCTCTACCGCCTGGCCGCCGCCGACCTGGCCGATATCGGCGTGGAGGACCTGATCGGCGGAGAAGGCGTGGTGGTCGTGGAGTGGGCCGAGCGCCTGCCCCCGGGATTCGGCGGAGATCGCCTGGAGATCGCCCTCGCGTTCGACCCCGGCCGCGAGGAGGTGCGTCACCTGCGTCTTTCAGCCGTCGGCCCCCGCTGGGAGCGCCTGCTGCGCCGGTTGCGTGAGGAGAACCATGCTCATCCTCGCGATTGAAACCGCCACCGAGCGCTCCAGCGTCTCCCTCCTGCAGGACGACCGGGAACTGGCCGCCTGGAGGGAGGACTCACGCCACGACCTCTGTCGCCGGCTGGCCGCGGAGGCGGGGCGGGTGCTGGCCGCGGCGGAGGTGGACTTTTCCCTGATAGACCTGTTCGCGGTGGGCCTGGGGCCGGGCTCGTTCACCTCCCTTAGGGTGGGGCTCGCCACCGCCAAGGCGTTCGCGTATTCGCTCGGGAAGCCGCTGGTGGGGATACCGTCGTTCCAGGCGATGTGCCGCCAGGTGCAGAGCCGCTGCTCGTGTCTCCTCTGCCCCATCCTGGACGCGCGCCGGGGGGAGTTCTATGCCGCCTTCTATCGGCCCGGGCCCGGGCTGCCGGAGGCGGTCATCCCTGAGTTCGTCGCCGCGCCCGAGCAGATCGCAGACCGGGTGCGTCGAGCGGATTCCCAGGTTGCCGTCTTCGGCCACGCCGACCGATTGAGCGCCAGGCAGATCACGGCCTTCGAGGAGGCGGGGGCGGTGCTGCTCTCCGGGGAGGTGGTCCCCGATGCGCGGGCGGTGGGCGAGCTGGCCCGCGCGCGCTTCCAGAGCGACGGCCCGGATGAGCCTCCGCCGCCGGGACGCGCGCCGCTGCGGCCCATCTATGTCCGCAAGTCCTATGCCGAGGAGGCGGCCGACATTGACCTCGGGCTGCGATGAGAGCGGCCGGGCGGAGCGGGTGACCATCCAGCCGATGACGCCCGAGCACCTGGCCGCGGTCCTGGACATCGAGAGGATCTCCTTCCCCTCCGCCTGGACCGCGGACTCCTATCTGCGGGAGCTTCGCAACCCGAACGGGCGGTATTTCGTCGCCCTAGTCGGGGGACGGGTGACCGGCTATGCGGGCATGTGGGTGGTGGCCGACGAGGCGCACATAAGCACCATCGCGGTCCACCCCGATCACCGCCGCCGCGGTCTCGGCACCCGGCTCCTGCGCCACCTCGCGGCGGTGGCCGAGAGCCTGCGGGCCCGGCAGATCACCCTGGAGGTGCGCCGGAGCAATCTCGGCGCACAGGCGCTCTACGCGAAGATGGGGTTCCAGCCCGTCGGCCTGCGTCCCCGGTACTATGCGGACACCGGCGAGGACGGCGTGCTGATGCGAAAGGCCCTCGCAGGCCCGCCGGAGGGGGATTGAATCCCGCTACCGCGCCGCTCCCGCCGCGCGCCGACGGGCCCCGCGGCCGCCTCCGGGGGCCTTCGCCTTCTTCGCGCGCCCGGGGCGCCGCCACACCACCTGCCCGATGTCGAACCTGGCGCCGCAACTGGGGCACACCAGGATCAACACCAGCGAATCCCTGTCCTGCCGCGGGATGAAGGAGGCGTGGAACCCCCGGCCATACCCGCAGGCCCCGCACGTCGTGAAATCGTCCCCCACCTCCACCCGGCTGATGACTGCGCTCACCTTTTCCATCTCCACACCCCCGCGCGCCCGCCACCCACTGGGGCGAGCCAGATTCCCCCGGCACGCAGTGATTCTACCCCTTCGATGCGCGAGGGCGTGTATCATCAATCACCCCGCGTGCTCCTGGATCGCGCATTTGTATGCACAATGGGATAGGGGTGGCCGCGTGTTACTCCCCCGCGCTCAGGCCGTGGTAGGGAAACACGCGTCCCCTCAGCTCGCCCACCATCTCCTCCGCGAAGTGCCGGGCGGCGGAGATCTTCTTCTCCGACACCGCGGGGGCCTCATCGTCGTGGAGCCGGGGCGGGTCGTTGGAGGAGCGATAGAGATGGGCCTGGGACTCCGGGATCAGCTCGGGGGGCTCGACCTCGGCCATACGGGCGAACGCGAGGGTCCAGGCTCGCGGCACCACGGTGAGGTCATACCCCCCTCCCCCGGTGGCGATCCACCGGGGGGCGCGGGCCGCGATCTCATCCACTACCGCCGCGAAACCGTGAGTGGTGAGATTCATGTGGGTGAGGGGGTCCCTGAAATGGGTGTCCGCGCCGAGCTGGCTGACCACGAAATCGGGCTCGAACGCCTCCAGCAGGGGGATGACCGCCTCCCGGAAGGCCCACAGGTACACCTCGTCCGTGGTGTAGGGCGCAAGCGGGAGGTTGACCGAGAAGCCCTCTCCCTCCCCCTCGCCGAGGTCCTCCGGATAGCCGGTCCCCGGGAAGAGGTAGCGGCCCCATTCGTGCACGGAGATGGTGAGCACGTCGCGGCAGTCGTAGAACGCCTCCTGCACCCCGTCCCCGTGGTGGGCGTCGATGTCCACATAGGCGATCTTCACGCCATCCCCGCAGCGCTCCCGGAGATGGGCGATGGCGATCGCCACATCGTTGAACACGCAGAACCCGGCGGCGCGCGCCCGGTGGGCGTGGTGGAGCCCTCCGGCCGGGTTGAAAGCCGCCGAGACCTTCCCGTCGGCCACCAGGTCGGCCGCCTGGATGGAGGCCCCGGCCACCAGCGCGCTCGCGTCGTACATCCCGCGGATGATGGGGTTGTCCGAGGTCCCGAACCCGAACTCGGCCGGGGTGGGCATGGGGCGGCCTTCGTCGGGGGAGCGCACCGCCTCCATGTACTCCGGGCTGTGGATGAGCGCGATCCGGCTCTCCTCCGCCACCGGAGGGCTGGAGAAGAGCACGTTTTCGCCCTCCAGCAGGTGGCAGGCGCGGATCAACTCATAAGTGCGCTCCACCCGGGCGGGCCGCATCGGGTGAGAGGGCCCCAGGTCGTATTCCTTGAACCGGGGGCCGTAGATGAAGGCAACTTGTCGCATGAGATTACTTCAGGGAGTGGCTGGTTCTTCCTCCGGAGGGGGCGGCAACGGCACCGCCTGCAGCGGAACGCTCCGATAGTGATCGTCCTTCGCCAGCATCAGCAGACAGCCTCCCTGCCTATGCATGGCGCTGCTCATCAGGTCCTGCAGCTGCACCGCGTGCCACACCGACTGGTCTCCCACCGCCACCACTCGTTCCCCGACCTTTATCCCCGCCCGCGCGGCCGGGCTGCCCGGCTTTACCTCTTTCACCAGCAGGCCCGACTGCTCCCCCGGCGCGGGCTCCACCTTCATGCCCACGTACTGAAACACCTCGTCCACCGCCTCGTCGAGCGGGGTGCGTTTCTCCGAGGGGTGCGCCCTCACCCAGAACATCCCGGCCGTGAACAGGATCGCACCCAATAACAGCAGCAGCCATGGAGGAAGAATCCGTCGCATTGCCTTGCTAGCCGGTCTCCTCTTCTTTTTTGCCCTCGATCCGCCTCAGCTCGGCGTCCACGTCGGCCCGCCGCGCGTAGAAGCTGGTCAGCCCGCAGTCCATGCACACGTCCGAGTAGAGCTCGATGAGGCCGCTGCGCTGTTCGCCGTCATGGGCCACGATCTGGATCTGCACGCCGGGCAGTTTGCAGCCGCGGATCATGCTCTCGCCGCCGCAACTGGGGCACTTCCGCCGTCGTCGTCGTTCCTGCGGAGGTTGGCCTTTCATGTTCTCGCCTCTCAAGTTCAGTGCACGACCGAGCCCGCCCCCTTCCGTGGGGCGGGGATCTCCCCGAACTGTTCCTCGTAGCGACGCACGTTCTCCGCCAGGGCGTCCCGGAAGGCCTTGGCGATGGCCGGGTTCAGCACCACGCGCACCACCGTCGGCGCGGAATCAACCTCCCTGTTCTCGGGGCCGAGGCGCTTGAAATCAAGCAGAAACTCGAGCTCCGCATGGGTAATCCGCACCAGATTGGAGTACGTCACCGGAAAGTCCTCTTTGGCCATCTCTCACCTCTCTTGCCCGCGCCGGGCCTCCGGCGCGCAACGCCGCCTCCGCGCCCGAGGATCCCGGCCCGTGGTCACTCTTCCTCGTCCGGGCTCGGGGGATGCAGCGGCAGCACCAGCCTCTCCTCCCCCTTCACCAGGGTCACCTGGTCGCGGCCGATGGCCGCCACCGTGTAGCCGGCCGCCGTCTCCCCGGCGCGGACGAAGTACCGTCGATCACCCTTGCGAAGCTCCGCCAAGGGCGGCGTGCCCGACATGATGCCCACCAGCCTCAGCTCGTCCGATTGCCTTCCCCGCCTCCCCCTGCGGCTCGACTTGCCCTTGGTGGTTACTGCCTGCTCTTGCCCGCGGAAGGGGTCCCGCGTGGTAGGAGCGACCTCCGGGGCCGGCTCCTCCTTCGGCTTCGGCTTCGCCTTCTCCTCCGTCTTGGCCTTCTTCGGCGGATGCTTCGCGGGCCGATTTGAGAGGGCCCGCACGCCGATCATGATGGCGATCGCCGCGGCCAGCGTCCCCATCGCCATCACCAGGAACCTGACGTCCTGTCGCTGTTGACCTTTCCTTCTCATATCCCTAACTAATACCTCCGGGACCTCTCGCGGGCCGTTTCTATCAGTTCACCAGCCGATTCAGTTCCTCCGGCGGAAGGGGCTTCAGCCCCGTGATGCGCAACGTCTTCTCTTTCCCGTCCCGCACGAGCGCCACGGAATGAGGCTTGTTCGGGTCCGCCAGGTTGGCGGCCGCCACCAGATTCATCGGTTGCAGCAGCGGGCCCCCGTCGAAACTCGTCAGGAGGTCTCCCGGCTCGATCCCCGCCTTGTCCGCGACGCTCCCCGGCCTCACCGCCGCCACCCGCAGCCCCCGCTGGCGGTCCTCTATCAACTGGGGCATCACCACCGTGATGCCCAGCGGCTCCAGCCCCTGTCGCATGGCCGCCACGTCCCTCTCCTCCACCGGCGGCTTGGGGGGCAGCTCGAAGGGAGCCTCCTCCTTGGGGGCCAGCGACGGCCGGGCGAACAAGATCACGAACACCACCAGGGCAACGCCTATCACGACTGCTGCGGTTGCACCGCTTACCTTCTGCTGGGCCACTGTATCTCTCCGCCTCCCATGCCCATCCCCTGCCGACCCACCACACGCTCATACGAAGTCTACCACGTCGCGCACCATCTTGTTAACAGCAATCCCGGGCGATCCTGTCCCCCCTCTGCCATTATCGGCGGCCGCAGATGTTCCCTCCATGCGCCATCTGTCGCCCCGGGGGAGCGCGCGGCGCTTCTCCATGCCATCGCGCTCGCGCATACGGAGGGGTATACTCCCCTTGTGTGGAAAACACTCTTGAAGATGAACGACCCCGAACTCAGCGCACAATCGAACCCCGCTCTCGGCCCAGCGCGAAGGAAGCGGCTCCCATGAGGCGCGGCTGGCGCGATCCCGCCTCCCTGCTCACCGGCGTCGGCATCAGCCTCGCGCTGGTGCTCGTCACCTGGTTGAGCTACTACAACGGCGGGGCCCCCAGCGGGCTCATCCACCTCTATTACATCCCCATCGTCATCGCCGCCTACGTCCTGGGCGACCTGGGCGGCATCGTCACCGCCTTCGCGGCCGCGCTGCTCGCCGCGGTTCTCCCGGCGAAGGTGATCGTGGGGGGAGTGCAGCCCTTCACCGACATGGTGACCCGGGGGATCATCTTCTACTTCGTCGGCATCATGACCGCGCGCATGTTCACCAAGATGAGGGAGCGCCGCGAGGAGGCCTCCACCCTGGCCGAGATGTCCTACCTGGTCAGCTCCTCCCTCCGCATCAATGAAGTCCTGCGCACCATCGCCACCACCGCGGTCCGCATCACCTCCGCCAAGGCCTGCTGTATCCGGCTCCTCGACCGGGACCGCGAGCAACTCGTGGCCGCCGCCAGCTACGGCCTGGGCCTCGATTTCCTGGCCAGGGGCCCCCTGCTCCTCTCCGAGAACCCCATCTACCGGCAGGTGGTCTCGGGCCGCACGGTGGCGGTGCTCGACGTGCAGGCCGACCCGCGGTTCGCGCACCAGGAGGAGGCGAAGGAGGCGGGATTGGTCTCCCTGCTCGCCATCCCCCTCAGCCGGGGCGGCGAGGTCTTCGGCGTCCTCGGCGTCTACTCCGGATCCCGGCACCAGTGGGAGCGCCGAGAGCGCCGGTTGCTGCGCTCCTTCGCCGAGCACGCCTCCGTGGCCATCCACAATGCCCGCCTCCACGAGGACCTGCGCCGGAGCTACTGGGAGACGGTCAGCGCGCTCGCCCGCGCCATCGAGGCGAAAGACCCCTACACCATGGGGCACTCCGAGCGGGTGACCGACTACGCGTTGCAACTGGGCCGCGCCGTGGACCTCTCCCCCGAGGACATGGAAACCCTCAGGTTCGGCGCCACCCTCCACGACATCGGCCGCATCGGAGTGGGCGAGAGCGCCAAGGATGCCCCCGGGCACCTGGGCATGGCCGACGAGATGATGGACCGGATGCACCCCCTCATCGGCATCAGCATCCTCCAGCCCATCGAATTCCTCGCCCCCGCGCTGGTCGCCGTCCGCTACCACCACGAGCGCTGGGACGGCAAGGGGTATCCCGAGGGGCTGGAGGGAGAGGCGATCCCGCTCCTCGCCAGGATCGTCGCGGTGGCCAACACCTACGACCGCCTCCGCACCGGCAGCCCGGGCAAACCGGGCTATTCGGTCCAGGAGAGCGCAGCCGAGATGCGCCGGCTGGCCGGAAGCGCCCTCGACCCCAAACTCACAGAGCGCTTCCTCGAGGTCGTCTCCTCCTGACGGCTCTCTTGAGCAGGGATGCCCTCTTCCGCTGGAGAACTTCTTCTGCGCAGAGGTGGGCCGATCATGGCTCCGCGTTTCGTGGCCGACTGCATGGTGGGACGCCTGGCGAAATGGCTGCGCGCCTTCGGGTACGATGTCACCTATCATCCCTTCGCGGAGGATGCACAATTGACAGCCTGGGCGCGCGAGAAGGACGCCATTCTCCTCACCCGTGATACAATGCTGGCACGGAGAAAGGGATTGAGAATCATCTTCGTGAAGGACGACCGCCTGGAGGATCAACTCCGCCAGGTGGCGGAGGAGACGCCCCTGGATCTCTCCCAGGCCCGCCCCCTCACCCGGTGCCTCGTCTGCAACCACCTCCTCGAACCCGCGCCCAGGGAGACGGTCAGAGCGCGCGTCCCTCCCTATGTCTACGCCACCCAGGACCACTTCATGCGCTGCCCCTCCTGCCGGCGCATCTACTGGCGCGGCACCCACGCGGGGCGCATTCAGGAGCGGCTCGCGCGCCTGGCGGGGCGGGCGGAATGAGTCCCTCATCCCCCGCGCGGCACCCCCTTTCCCCCGGCCGACGGATCCTCTGTCTCGTCCTGGCGGCGCTCCTCTGGACGCTCCTGGCCTGTTATCCCAACCCCCTGGTGCTCCTCCGCAACGCCGCCCGGCTCTCCCATCTGCCCGTTGACCCCCGCCTGGCGAAGCGCATGGGCTGGCAGGTTCCGGACAACCCGGACGACTTGCCGGACTTCGTGAACGGCCTCCTGCTCCCGGCCTCGGACTGGCAGGTCTACCGCGTTCCCTGGTATCTCGCCACCCCCTTCGAGGCGGCCCAGCTGGGGGCCGGAGACGATGAGGACCGGGCCCTCATCCTGGCCAGTCTGCTCCAGGAGAGAGGGATCCCCTTCCAGGTGCGCCTCTCCCCCCGCGGCCTGTGGGTGCAGTACGCCGGCCGCGCCTATCCCCGCGAGGCCGCGAAGGGAGAGGCGTGGCTGAGCTGGGAAGGGGGCCGCACGCGGCTCCTCCGGCCGCGGCGGATGCCGTGGGGGCGGATCGCCGCCTCCCTCCGCCTTCGCCTCTGGGACTCCGCCCCGCCGGTGCGCAGGGCGGCCTGGGCCTGCGGCCTCCTGTGGGTGGCGTTGGGCCTGCTGATGGTGGGGCGCGCCCGGCCCCGCGGGGCGCATGTCTCCGACTGGCGGACGCCCTGGCGGCCGTTCCTGCTGCGCGCGCTTTCGTTCTCCGCCCTCACCGCCCTCGCGGTCACGCTCGCGGCCGTCGCCTACCCCAGCGCGAGACGCTGGACCTATGTCGAAATGAAGGAGGCGCTCGGATATGCCGCGGTGCTGGGCGGTTTCCTCGCTTGGCTGAGCGTCCTCCGGTTCCGCACCGCGGTGAGCCTCTCCCCGGACGGCTCGGAGATCACCATCGAGAGCGCGCTCGGCCCTCTGCGGCGGAGCCGGCGGCTGCGGGCCGGTGAAATCTCCCATCTGCTGCTGGAGGCCTCCCCCGGCGGCCTTCGGCCGTGGACGCTGTTCGCGGTCACCGGGAACGGCCGCCGCGTCCTCCTCCTGCGGGAGCGCGCGGAGCTGAGCGCCCGCGCCGCGCTGCGCACCC
>WFSF01000179.1 GCA_015486155.1 Armatimonadota bacterium | reverse complement strand
GCCGCGGATGAGGTGACGGCCGAGCTCTACGCGCGGGGCGCGGATGCGGAGGCGGTGCGCACCATCGCGGCGCGCGGCCTGGGGCGCGCCATGCTGGTGGGGCCGCTGCCGATGGCCGAGGCGCAGGCCCTGCTCAAGGCCGCCTCCGGGCTCGGCGCGTTCGCGGCCCTGTCCCGCCCGGCGGGCCGCGCGGACCCGGAGCGGGCGGAGGTGGTGGTGATGGCGCCTGCGGACACGCTGGCCGCGCTCGCCGACGCGGCGGGGGGGGCCACCGGCCGCATGATGCGGGAGGCCCTGACCGCGTTCCTCGCGCCCCGGCGGCGCGTGTGGCGCTGCCGGGATCGGGAGCTGGTCCTGGGAGAGCGGACCCTGGTCATGGGGATCATCAATGTGACCCCCGACTCGTTCTCCGGCGACGGTGTGGGCGGGGATACGGCGCGCGCGGTGGAGCAGGGGAAGCGCATGGTGGAGCAGGGCGCGAACCTCCTCGACGTGGGGGGGGAGTCCACCCGCCCGGGCGCGGAGCCGGTGTCCTTCGAGGAGGAATTAGGGCGGGTGTTGCCGGTGATTCAGGCGCTCGCGGCCGAGGTGGACGTACCCATCTCCGTGGACACCTACAAGTCGGCGATCGCCAGGGCCGCGCTGGCCAACGGAGCCGCGATCATCAACGACATCAGCGGCCTGCACTTCGACGACGAGATGGCGCGGGTGGCGGCGGAGGCGGGCGCGGGGGTGGTGATCATGCACATCCTCGGCACCCCGCGGGACATGCAGAAGAACCCGAAGTACGCGGACGTGATCGGGGAGATCGGCGCCTACCTGCGCGAGGGAATCGCGCGGGCCGAGGCGGCCGGGCTCGCGCGCGATCACCTGGTGGTGGATCCCGGGTTCGGGTTCGGCAAGACGGTGGAGCACAACCTGGAAATGCTGAGGCGGCTGGGCGAGTTCCGATGCCTGGGCTGCCCGGTTCTCATCGGCACCTCCCGGAAGAGCACGATAGGCAAACTGCTCGGGGACGCGCCCCCCGAGGAGCGCCTGGAGGGCACCGCGGCCACCGTGGCGCTGGCGATCGCCGCGGGGGCGGACATCGTGCGGGTGCACGATGTCAGGGAAATGGCGCGGGTGGCGCGCATCGCGGACGCGGTGGTGAGGGTGAGGCGCGAGCCGCCGCCGGGATCGGAACACAAGTGGGCGCACGAAAGGTCGTGACCCTTGCAAGACGGGCGTTCCCACGCCCGCCGCCCTCCGGTGGCACAGGCACCCTTGCCTGTGGCCGATTGTAGGGCGGGGCAGTCTTCGCTGCCCCGCCGCAGGCGCTTCCGGCCTGTGAAGGAGCAACATGGCTCACATCGCATATCTGGCTCTGGGCTCCAACCTCGGCGACCGGGAGGGATATCTGCGCGCGGCGATTGCGCGCCTGGAGGAAGCCCCGGGAGTGAACCTGCTGCGCTGCTCCCGCGTCTATGAGACAGAGCCGGTGGGCGTGACCGAGCAGCCGCGGTTCCTCAACATGGTGGTGGAGGTGGAGGCCGAGGGAACGCCCCGCGACCTGCTTGCGCTGGCGAAGCGCATCGAGCGGGAGCTCGGCCGCAAACGCCGCCGGCGATGGGGGCCGCGGGAGATTGACATTGACGTGCTCATCTTCGATGATGAGACAGTGGACGACGACGACCTGAAGGTGCCCCATCCGCGCATGTGGGAGCGGGCCTTCGTGATGGCGCCGCTGGCGGAGCTGGCGCCGGAGATCGAATCGCCGGACGGGGAGCGGGCCGCCGTACTGGCGGCCCGGCTCGCCGAGAAACAGGGCATTCATGCTCCGATACGCCTACGAAGCGAAACAGAGTGACGGCCGGATAGAGCGCGGCCTGATGGAGGCCGAGAGCGCGCAGGTGGTGGAGCGGCAGCTCACCGCGCGGGGCTACCAGGTGATCAGCGTCAACCCGGTGGTGGAGCCGGCCGCGGTCAAACCCGGCGACGCTTTCGCCAGGCGTTTTCTGCAGCCCGTCCTCTATCCGGTCAACAGCAAGCAGATCGCCCAGTTCTTCACCTCTCTGCGGGTGTTGACGTCGGCCGGGATGACCGTCGCGGAGGCGATGGCCCACCTCTCCCGCCAGACCCGCAACCACACCCTCAGGCGGGTGGCGCTGGAGGCGGCCGAGGCGGCGACCCGGGGAAAGCCGATGTCCACGGTGCTGAAGCGGTTCCCCGGGGCCTTCAACAAGGCCACCCTGGCCGCGGTGGAGGCGGCGGAACAGTCGGGGATGCTGGAACAGGTCGCCGACTTGCTGGCCAAGTACTACGACCGCACCTACCAGTTGGAGATGACCTACCGCTGGCAGACTTTCTACCCGAAGATCCTGCTCATCTGCGCCATCCTCATCCCCACCCTGAAGACGCTGATCCTGGGGTCTTTCGACGCCTGGATACGACTGGTGTGGGCGCGGAGCGTGCCGGTGCTGCTGCTGATCGCGGGGCTCTGGTACGGGTGGCGGGCCCTGGTGAAACTGCCGGGGTTCGGGAAGGCGATCGACGGCATCAAGATCCTGATCCCCTGGTTCGGCAGCCTTTCCCGGCGCATCAGCACCGCGCGGTGGGCGCGGTCGCTCTCCATGCTGCTGGGGGCCGGGGTGCCCATCCACCAGGCGATGGTGGCCGCGGCCGCGGCCACCGGAAACAAGGCGATGGAGGCCTCCCTGGTGCGGGAGGCGGAGGGGGTGCTGCGGGGGCGTTCCCTGTCCGAGGTGATCAGGAGCAGCCGGGAGATCCCGGCCGGGGCGGTGGACCTCATCACCGTGGCCGAGCGCTCGGGCTCCATCGAGAGCGCGCTGGACAAGGTGGCGGAGTACTACGAGACCGAGACCGAGGTGGGGGGGAAACAGACCGCGGTCGCGGTGGGCGTGCTCTCCTATCTGATCATCGCCGCGATCATCGCGTTCATCGTGATCACCTCCTGGCGAGGGTTGGGGCAGCAGTACGAATCATTCATTAATCCGTAGGAGAGGCACATGCCATTGGTCACCAAGACCATATCAGAAGTTCGGGAGCAAGTCGCCGCCGCGCGCCGGGCGGGAAGGACGATCGGACTCGTGCCCACCATGGGCGCGCTGCACGAGGGACACCTGAGCCTGATGCGCCGGGCGCGGGAGGAGTGCGGCCTGGTGGTGGTGAGCATCTTCGTGAACCCCACCCAGTTCGTGGCCGGCGAGGACCTGGAGCGTTACCCGCGCGACCTGCCCGGCGACCTCCGGCGCTGTGATGAGGTGGGGGTGGACGTGGTCTTCGCGCCGGAGGCGGAGGAGATGTACCCGCCCGGCGATTCCACCTGGGTGGAGGTGACGGGGACCCTGGTGGAGGGAATGTGCGCTCCTCACCGCCCGGGTCATTTCCGCGGGGTGACCACGGTGTGCGCGCGCCTTTTCAACATCGTGGGCCCCGACCGGGCCTATTTCGGCGAGAAGGACTACCAGCAGTTGAAGATCATCGAGCGGATGGCGGCCGACCTGAAATTTCCCCTCGCCATCGTGCCCATACCCACCGTGCGGGAGCCGGACGGCCTGGCCATGAGTTCCCGCAACGTCTATCTCTCGTCCGAGGAACGCAAGGCGGCCGCGGCGCTCCACCGCGGCCTGCGCGCGGGGGAGGAGGCGTTCGCACAGGGCGAGCGGAACGCGGCCGAAATTGTCCGGGCCGCCCGCCGGGTGATCGAGGCCGAGCCCGGGGTGCGCCTGCAATACCTCGAGCTGCGGGACGCGGAGACCCTGGAAGCGGTGGAGCGCGTCGCGCGTCCCGCGGTGCTGGCGCTGGCCGCCTTCGTGGGGCGGGCGCGGCTGATAGACAACGTGGTTATCGGCGGGGCTGACCGCCAGTGCAGAGGTTGAGAACGGCGTCTCGTTGACGCCATCCGTGATCGCCAGTACCATTGCCATGCCAGACCAGCACAGGGAGGCAGAGATGACGTTGCAATACGGGGTCGTGCTGGAGGAGGGTCAGGACGGCTGGATCATTGCGCGCGTGCCGTCCCTACCGGGGGTGGTGACACAGGGTAGGACGAGGGCGGAGGCGCTGGAAAACGTCCGGGAGGCGATCGAGCTCACCATCGAGGATATGCGCGCCCGCGGCGAGACCATTCCTCCGCCGGACGTCGCCGCCGAGATGGTGGAGGTCACCGGCTGATGACGCGTCTGCCCGTGATTTCCGGGCGGGAGTTGATTGCCGCGTTGCACCACCTCGGATATGAAGTCAGCCGTATCAGGGGCAGTCATGCCCGGCTCGTTTGTCCGGACCGGCCCAGCCTCACGATTCCGTTGCATCGCGAGCTCGACCGCGGCACCTTGGCCGCCATACTCAGGCAGGCCGGCCTTTCCGCCGGACAGCTGAGGCGGTTGCTGCAAGGCTGAGCGCCTGTGGTCCCGCCGTCCGTCTTCGTGGGGCAATGGACAACGTGGCGCTGGGGAGACCGGATCAGGTTTGACACCCCCAGGGCCCCCTTGTCATAATGTCGGCCCGCGCAAGGAGTATTTCGCCAATGCTGTTGACCCTGTGTAAATCGAAGATCGCGAAGGCCGCGGTGACGGCCACGGAGCTGGAATACGAGGGCAGCATCACCATTGATGCCGAGCTGGCGGAGGCCGCGGGCCTGCTCCCCGGCGAACAGGTGCACGTGCTGAACTTGAACAACGGGGCGCGGCTGCAGACCTATGTGATCCTGGGAGAGCCGGGGTCCGGCGTCATCTGCCTCAACGGCCCCGCGGCGCGCACCGCCCTCGTCGGAGACCGCGTCACCATCTTGTCCTACGCGCAGATGAGCGAGGAGGAGGCGAAGGACTGGCGTATGAGGGTGGTGCGGGTGGACGAACGGAACCGAATGCTGGGGAGAGAGGCGGTTGCGCCATGAGCAGTGCAGAAGATCCGCGGCTGGAGCTGTCGGAACAGATACTGAAATTGAAGCAGGAGCGCCGCGCGGTCATCCTCGCGCACAACTACCAGCTGGGAGAGGTGCAGGACATCGCGGACTTCGTCGGCGATTCGCTCGAGCTCAGCCGCCGGGCGACCGAGGTGGAGGCGGATGTGATCGTCTTCTGCGGCGTGCTCTTCATGGCGGAAACCGCCAAGGTGCTGAACCCGGAGCGCACGGTTCTCATCCCGGACCCGCGGGCCGGCTGCCCGATGTGTGACATGGCCCCGGTGGAGGAAGTCAGGAAACGGAAGGCCGAACTTCCGGGGGTGCCGGTGGTGGCCTACGTGAACACCACGGCGGCGGTGAAAGCGGAGGCGGATGTGTGCTGCACCTCCGCGAATGCCGTAAAGGTGGTCAACAGCCTTCCGGACGAGAGGATTCTCTTCCTGCCGGACCGCAACCTGGGCCACTGGGTGCAGCGCCACACCGACAAGGAGATCCTCCTCTGGGACGGCTACTGCCCCACTCATCAGCGCATCCTCACGCAACAGATACGAGCCCTGAAACAGGAGCACCCGGGCGCAGCGCTCATCGTGCACCCGGAATGTACGCCCGATGTGATCGAAATCGCGGACGCGGTGTTGAGCACCGGTCAGATGGTGCGATGGGTGAAGGAGACCGAGGCGGAGGAAATCATCGTCGGCACCGAGGTCGGCATGATTCATCGCCTGAAGAAGGAAGCCCCCGGAAAGCGCTTCATCCCCATCAGCAAGCTCACCACCTGCCCGGACATGAAGCGCATCACCCTGGAAAAGGTGCTGTGGGCGCTGCAGGACATGCAGCACCCGGTGGAGGTGCCGGACGAAATCGCCGCCCGCGGCCGCCGCTCCATCGAGCGGATGCTGGAGATGGTGTGATGGGGGAGGCGCTGCCGGCAGAGGTGGTGGAGGAGATCGTCGCGCGCGCCCTGGCCGAGGACGTGGGCGCGGGGGACATCACCACCGAGGCCACCATCCCGGAGGCCGCCCGCGCCCGCGCCGTAATCCTCGCCAAGCAGGAGGCCGTGGTCGCCGGCCTGCCGCTGGTGGCGGCCGTGTTCCAGAGGCTTGATCCCCGGGTCGCGGTGGAACCCGTGTCGCAGGATGGCGGCCGCGTCGCGCCGGGGGACGTGGTCGCGCGCCTCGAGGGCCGCGCGCGCGCCCTCCTCACCGGGGAGCGCACCGCGCTCAACTTCCTCCAGCACATGTCCGGCGTGGCCACTCTGGCGGCGCGCTATGCGGAGGCGGTGGAGGGAACGGGCGCGCGCGTCCTCGACACCAGGAAAACCATCCCCGGCCTGCGCGCGCTGGACAAGTACGCGGTGCGCATGGGAGGGGCGCACAATCACCGCATGGGCCTCTTCGATGCGGTGCTCATCAAGGACAACCATATCCGCGCCGCGGGGGGAGTGAGCGCGGCCGTGGAGCGGGCCCGCGCCGCCGCGCCGGAAGGCGCGGTCGTCGAGGTCGAGGCCCAGAACACGGCGGAGGTCAAGGAGGCCGTCTGCAGCGGCGCGGACGTGATCCTACTCGATAATATGACCCCGGAGGAGGTGAAACGCGCGGTGGCGCTGATCGCCGGGCGCGCCAAGACGGAGGTCTCCGGGGGCATCACCCTGAAGACGGTCCGGAGTTACGCGGAGTGTGGGGTGGACTATATCTCGGTGGGCGAGATCACCCACTCGGCGCGCGCGGTGGATTTCTCCCTGGAGTTTCTGGAGAGAGAGAATGGCTGATTCGGCAGGGAGGATGCGCAGGGAGGCGCTGCTGGCCGAACTTCGGAGCGAGCGCTTCGGCCGCGCGCTTCGGCTCGTGGAGGAGACGGCTTCCACCATTGACCTCGCCTGGGAGTGGCTGGAGGAGGGCGCGCCGGAGGGCGCGGTGGTGATCGCCGAACGCCAGACCGGGGGCCGGGGACGCCTGGGGCGCCCGTGGGCCTCCCCGCCGGGAGGGCTCTGGATGTCCCTCATCGCCCGGCCCTTCGCCCCCACCGCGGCCGCCGGGAGACTGGGGATCGCCATGGGGGTGGCCGCCGCCGAAGGAGTGCGGGAGGCGAGCGGGGTGAAGGCCGGGGTGAAATGGCCCAACGACATCGTCTTCGGTCGGAAGAAACTCGGGGGCGTGCTGGTCGAGACGCGGGTGGAGGGAAAACAGGTGACCGCGGCGGTGCTCAGCCTGGGGCTGAACGTGAACATCTCCCCGGCCGGCTTTCCGGAGGAGATCAGGGAGGAGGCCGCCTCCCTCTCCGGGATTACCGGCCGGGAGCACGACCGGGCCTCCATCGCGGCGCGGATACTGGAGCGTCTGGAGCAACTCTGGGGGCAGGCGACGGGGTTGGGCATGGACCTGCTGGAGCGGTGGCGGAAACTCGACGCCTTCCACGGCCTGCAGGTGGAGGTGCAGCTCGGCGATGAGGTGATTCGCGGGAGGGACGGGGGCCTTTCGCTGGGGGGAGAATTGGTG
>WFSF01000178.1 GCA_015486155.1 Armatimonadota bacterium | reverse complement strand
TCTCCGATCTCACCGTCAGCAATTACCTGGCGATGATCGAGACTGCGGTAAAATTCCGCGATTACCAGTAGCCTGTTCTTCCCTCCAAAAAGCCCTGAAACGCCCAAAATCAGGGTCCTGTGCCGGATAACGACCTTTGGACCTGCTCGCGTGAAATATCACGAGTAATCCCCGGAAGCGCCGGCCCCTTTGTGTTTCCAATCGCCTTGCCGGGCCGACCAAGAGGGTTTCAGGCCCCCTTTCAGAGCGTTTTTCGCCCCCATGCCCCCCTAAAAGACGGCCTTTTCTCTCTGAAAAGCGAAAAAATAATTGCCCCGGACCGATTGACATCCCCGGCACTTCGTGATAATTTTAACAAGCCGGGTGGTTATACTGTGAATGACGGCACAAAGTTCGCGTCGAGGAACACCAGTTGCGCCTGCAGCCCGGCCGTGGTGAAAACGTGACAACGGTTGTGCTCCTCACACTGTCGAGCCGGCGCGCCGGTCGCGCCCGTGGGCGGAGAGGAGATTCCGTCGGCGGCTCGGCGGGCATGGCGGGGAGTGCGGCGTAGGCGGTAGGCTAATGGAAGGGAGGATGCCGCGTCTTGGCTGAGATAGCTACCATCTGTCCCTACTGCGGGTGTGGCTGCGGCCTCTATCTGCATGTGGCCAACAGTCGGGTGGTCGGCACCGCGCCGATGCGGGCCCATCCCGTATCCCGGGGGAGACTCTGCCTCAAGGGGTGGCACGCGCACGAACTGGCCGACAGCCCCGACCGGCTCACCCGTCCGCTGGTGCGCCGCGGAGACGAACTGCAGGAGGCCTCCTGGGAGGAGGCGGTGAGCGAAGTCGTGCGCGGCCTGCAGGGCGTGATCGAGCGCGCGGGGCCGCAGGCGGTGGGGGTGCTGGGCAGCGCGCGCTGCTCCAACGAGGACAACTACCTGCTGGTTCGGTTCGCGCGCGCGGTGGTGGGAACCCAGAACATCGACTCCGGCCTGGCCGCCTACTCTCTCCCCGAGCAGATCGCGGCCGTCAGCGACGCCCGGATCGCCGACCTGGACGACGCCGATCTCATATTCCTGGTGGGAGCGGAGCCGGGGGAGGAGGAGCCCGCCGTCGGCGCCCACATCTACCGGGCGTTGCAGCGCGGGGCCAAACTCGTCACCGCCTCCGTCCGCCGCCACGCGCTGGCCCGCCTGGCCGCGCTCCACCTCCCCCTGAAGCCGGGAGCGGAGGCGGCCGCCCTGGGGAGCCTGCTCTACGAGCTGGTGGTGGAGCGAAAACTGGCCGGGGACGCCGATGTGACGGACCTCACCGCCGCCCTCGCCGACCTGAAGCCGGCCGGCGCAGAGGGAAAGACAGGGCTCGCGGCGGCCCTGGTGAGCGGGGCCGCGGACCTGTGGCAGGCCGCGGAAAAGGTGGTGGTGGTGTTCTCCAGCGCGCTCGCCGCCTCGGTTGAGGGCGCGCGCGCCGTCTCCGCGATGGGCGCGTTCCGCGCGCTCGGCGCGGGGCCGCGGGTGGCGGTGCTGGGCCTGCTGGGGCGGTGCAACCTGCGCGGCTCCTGGGACATGGGCGTGAGACGCGGCTTCCTGCCCGGCGCGCCCGCGGGAGACCTGGCCGCGGAAGGGCGTCTGAAGGCGGCCTGGGGCGGGGACTTCGCCTCCGGGGAGGGTTTACCCGCGTGGGAAATCCTGGACCAGTGCCAGGCACTCTACGTGATGGGGGATGACCCCAGCCGCAATCTGCCCGACTGGGCCGCGCGGAGGGCGAGGCTGGAGCAAGTGAAATTCCTGGTGGTGCAGGACCTGTTCCTGAGCCCCCTCGCCGAACTCGCCCACGTGGTCTTGCCCGCCGCCTCCTTCGCCGAGAAGGACGGCACCGTCACCAACCTGGAGGGGCGGGTGCAACTGGTGCGGGCCGCGGTGAAGGCCCCCGGCGAGGCGCGGGAGGACTGGCGCATCATCGCGGAGCTCAGCCGGGCGTTCGGCAAACCCGTCTCCCCTCAGAGCGCGGCCGACGTGTTCGCCGAGATCTCCCAGGCGGTGCCCGCCTACGCGGGGCTCTCTCACCATTCGCTCCAGGCCGCGGGCGGCGCGGAGATCGGGCGGGACGGCGCGGCCGACGCGCTGGCGGGCGCCATCTCCGCCCTGCGAGCCGCAGAGGACGGAGCTCAGGCCGCCGAGCAGTTCCCGCTCCTGCTGGTGGCCGACCCCACCCTGGGAACCTGGGCCGAGGAGGTCAGCGTCTCCCACCTGCCGGTGGCCGGGCGGGAGTTCACGGTGACCGGCAAGGACTACCCCGACGGGATGCTGGTGCTGAATCCCGCGGACGGAAGAAAGAACGACCTGCGCCCCGGCCGGCCCGTGGAGGTCGCTTCCGCCCATGGGGCGGGGCGGATGCAGGTCAAGTTCAGCCCGGAGGTGCCGGAGGGAATCGCGGTGACCCCCTATCATCACGCCGCCCGGCACCGCATCATGAACATCGTGGCCGAGGTGGAGACCGGACGACCGGTGTTCGCCCCCACGCCGGTATCGGTCGGAGCCGGCAAATGAAGGGGCAAAGGGGTAGGGAGGATTGCAAATGAACGCTTACTTTCTGCCGCGGGACCGCGTGGATGAACTGGTAGGCCGTCTCCTCCGGGCCGCGGAGGTGATCGCCCCCAAGCGCGTGGAGACGGGGGATGTGTTCTACAGCCCCGTCTCTTCCCCGGGCGAGGTCGCCTGGGACTACAAGACGGCCGTGGAGCCGCTGAAGCGGTTCCTCCTGCCCCAACAGGAGACCGTGCTCCGCTTCTCCACCGGGGAAAAACTCCGCGTGGAGCCGGTGCTGGAGGAGAAGGACCGCATCTTCCTCGCGGTGCGCAACTGCGACGTCACCGGCGTCAATGTGCTGGACGCCATGTTCGGCGGCGAGATCGAGGATCCGTACTACATGGCCAGGCGCCGCCGGGCGACCTTCATCTCCCTGGCCTGCCTGGAGGCGGACGAGCAGTGCTTCTGCGTCTGCGGGGATGCGGGCCCCTTCCTCAAGAACGGCTACGACCAGCAGTGGACCCCCCTCGCGGAGGGGATGCTGATCGAGGTGGGCTCGGACAAGGGGCAGGCCCTCGCCGACGCCCACCAGGACCTGCTCTCCCCCGCGGAGCCGGACCAGGTGGCCGAGAAACTGCAGCTGGCGAAGCGCGCGGAGGAGACCTTCGGGGAGTTCCGCTCCTACATCGCGGCCGCGATGCGCCGGTTGACCCTGGCGGAGACGCCGGATGAGGTGTGGGAGCGGCTCGCCGACCACTGCGTGGAATGCGGCGGCTGCACCTTCCTCTGCCCCACCTGCTCCTGCTTCACCGTCACCGACCGCCTGGAGGGGGACGGCGGCGTGCGGGAGCGTCACTGGGACGCCTGCCTCTACAACTGCTACGCGCGGGAGGCGAGCGGACACAATCCCCGGGCCGAGCATTCGCAGCGGCTGCGCGCCCGGTTCTTCCACAAGTTGAGCCACCAATGGGCGCAGCGCAACGGGCGGCACGCCTGTGTGGGATGCGGCCGGTGTGTGGTGGGCTGCCAGGCCTGGGCACACATGTCGGCCGCCACGGAAGCCATTCGGCGAGGTTGAGCAAGGTGAGCAATCCTTATCTGCCGGACATAGCCACCATCCAGCGGGTCAAGCCGGAGACCTACGACACCACCAGCTTCACCCTCAAGTTCGACGATCCGGGGGTGTGGGAGAGGTTCCGGTTTCGGCCGGGCCAGTTCGTCGAGATCTCGGTCTTCGGGGCCGGAGAGGCGCCCTTCTGCATCTCCTCCAGCGCCCACGGACGCGAGGACTTCGACATCACCGTACGCCGCCTGGGCCGGGTGACGCAGGCGCTGCACGCTATGGGCGAGGGGGCCCAGGTCGGCGTACGGGGACCGCTGGGCAACTCCTTCCCCCTCGACGAGGTGGCCGGAAAGCACGTGCTGTTCGTGGGCGGCGGGCTGGGCCTGGCGCCCCTGCGCCCGCAGATCCTGGAGGTATACCGCCAGAGGGACAAATTTCAGTCCATCACCGTGCTCTACGGCGCGCGCACCCCGGACGACCTCATCTACCGGGACGAACTGGAGCAGTGGCAGAACCTGGAGGGAATGCGCTGCCTGCTCACGGTGGACGTGGGCGGAGACGGCTGGACCGGAAACGTGGGCGTGGTGGGTTCCCTGCTGTCCGAGGTGAAATTCGACGTCGGCCAGGCCGTGGTCTTCGTCTGCGGTCCCCCGATCATGATCCGATTCGTGGTGCGGGACCTGGTGGCGATGGGCTTCGGCGAGGACGACATCATCAGCACCCTGGAGAGGCACATGCGCTGTGGGATCGGCAAGTGCAATCACTGCATCCACGGCGACAAATACATCTGCCTGGACGGGCCGGTGTTCACCTACCGCCAGATGAAGGCGATGATGGAGCTGGAGCCGTGATCACGGGAGCCGCAGTGCCGGAGGCGCTCGCAGAGTGGCTGCGCCGGGACACCCTGGTCCTGGGCGTCGGCAACCGCTGGCTGGGCGACGACGCGGCCGGGCCCCTGGTCGCGGAGGCGGTGGCGGGCGCGGTGGACTGCGGGGACGCCCCCGAGCGTTTCCTCGACCTGGCCGGCTCGCCGGAGGTGGCCCAGGTGCTGGTGGTGGATGCGGTGGAGGTCGGCGGCGAGCCGGGGGAGATCGTGTTCTGCGGCCGTGAGGACCTGACGGAGCGGTTCGGCACCACCCACAACTCCGGGCTGGCGCTACTCGCCCGCTACCTGTGGGAGGTGCACGGCAAGGAGATGCGCGTGCTGGGAATCCAGCCCGCGCGCGTGGGGGTGGGGACGGAGGTCAGCGAGGCGGTGCGCGCGGCCGTGGACCGCGCCGCCGCGTGGCTGGCGCGGGCACAACAGCGAGAACAGGTGGAGACAGCATGGACCCAGTCGTGATGACACTGCTGGTGGTTCCTTTTGCCGGCGCCCTGATATGCGGCGTGCTGTCGCGCGGGGCGAAGGCGTTGGCCGTCCTGACGGCCCTGGTGGTGACGGCCCTGGCGACCGTCGCCGTGTGGCGGGCCTGGCCCCTGTTCCCCGACGGCGTCAACATGAGCTTCGGCCGGCTTGCCTGGATGCCCGGCTACCTCGGCTCCATCCAGCTCTTCGGCGCCCTGGTGGACCCGCTCAGCTCGCTCATGCTGCTGCTGGTCACCGTGGTGGGGTTCGTGGTGGTGCTCTACTCCACCGGCTACCTCACCCCCGGCAACGCGGAGCACGCCTACCGGGAGGGCGACAACCGCTACTACTTCTGGCTGCTCTTCTTCCTCGGCTCCATGGTGGGGGTGGCGCTCTCCCCCAACCTGCTCCAGATGTTCTTCTTCTGGGAGATGACCACCATCTGCTCCTGGGCCCTCATCTCCCACACCCACACCGGAGTCGCCCAGCGCGCCGGCTTCAAGGCCCTGGTCATCACCCACATCGGCGGGCTCGGCTTCCTGATCGCCCTCGCCTTTCTGCTGGTGTTCGCGCAGAGCTTCGACTTCGCCGCCATCGGCAAGCTCGGCGGCGGGCTCAAGACGGCCGCCTTCCTGCTGCTCCTGGGGGCGGCCTGGGCGAAATCCGCCCAGGTTCCCTTCCACACCTGGCTGCCGGACGCCATGGAGGCCCCCACCCCCATCAGCGCCTACTTGCACGCGGCCGCGATGGTGAAGGCCGGGGTGTTCCTGGTCGCCCGCTTGGTGCAGGCGAGCTGGGAGATGCCCTCGCTCTTCGGCGCCGTGCTGCTGGCCGGGGCGCTCATCACCATCCTGATGGCCGTGGTGAACTACTTCCGCCAGGACGACCTGAAGCGGTTGCTCGCCTATTCCACCATCGCCCACCTGGGCTACGTCATGCTGGGGTGCGCGCTCGGGGTCTACGGCTCCGAGAAGGGCTTTCAGGGCGGAGTGCTCCACCTCCTCTGCCACGGGGTGGCGAAGGGCACCCTCTTCCTGTGCGCGGGCGCGCTCGCCTACGGCGCGGGCACCCGCCGCATCAGCAAACTCCAGGGCATGGGGCGCCGGATGCCCCTGGTGGGGGCCGCCTTCATGGTGGGGGTCCTCGCGGTGACGGGCATTCCCCCGCTGGCCACCTTCTGGAGCAAGCTCTACATCTTCATCGGAGCCCTGGGCGTGCGCGGGGGCGGAGTGCTCCTCGCGGTGCTGGCGGTGGAGAGCGTGGTCGCCTTCTCCTGGTTCATCTACGTGGGGCACCGCATCTTCCTGGGCGAGCCCGCGGAGGAGGCGGAGACCACCCCGCTGCCGGCGGCGATGAGCGTCTCCCTGGTGATCGGGATGTTGTTGTGTGTGCTCGCCCCCGTCCTCGGCGTGCCGCTGGTGAGAATGATTCTGCCCTGACGAGGGACTGGACCTTGTCTGCGAGGTGACATTGATGAATGCAGCGCAACTTGTACTGGCCGGTTGGGGACTGCTGATCTGCGGGGCCGCGGCCTGCGCCGTTATCTCCGCGCGGCGCCACCTGGTGGGGCCGCTGGCCTTCCTGTTCGCGCTCGGTTCCTCGGTGCTGGTGGCGCCGGCCGCCCTCTCGGTGTTGCTGCGGGACCGCGCCGCGGAGACGGGGGCCCTGCTCTCGCTCCCCGGCGTGCAGGCCGCGCTCACCTTCCGGGTGGATCAGCTCAGCGCCCTGTTCCTGCTCATCGCGGCCCTGATCGCCCCGCTGGCCACCCTCTACTCCATCCCCTACATGCTCCGCCTGCGGAATCAGGGATTGCTGCGCTACTATCCGCTCTTCCTGCTCTTCTTCGCCGGCCTCATCGGGGTGGTGTGCACCGCCGACTGGCTCTTCTTCCTGATCTTCTGGGAGTTCATGACCATCTGCTCCTACTTCCTGGTGATCTTCAACAAGGAGGACCGCAAGGCGGCGCGCGCCGGGCTCAAGTACGTCGTGATGACCCATGGCGCCACCGCCCTCATGTTGATCGCCGTGATCGTCACCTGGAAGACGGCCCAGCCGCACTCCTTCAGTTTCGCGGCCGCCAAGGCCGCCATGGCCCAGCTCGCGGCCGCCAGGCCCGCCCTCCTGCACCTGCTGCTGGCGCTCTGGTTCCTGGGGTTCGCCACCAAGGCGGGGGTGCTGCCCCTCGGGGACTGGCTCCCCGACGCCTACCCGGCCGCCCCCAGCGGGGCCTCCGCCGTGTTCGGCGGCATGATGTCCAAGTTCGGCATCTACGGCATCCTGCGGATCTTCCTGGACATGCTGCCGGCCTCCGGGTTCTCCACCGTGTGGGGGATCGTGATCGCGGTGGCCGGGGCCAGCTCCATCTTCCTGGGCACCCTCAGCGCCCTCGCTCAGGACGATTCCAAGCGCCTCATGTCCTTCCACGTGATCGGCCAGATCGGATACATGCTGCTGGCGATCGGCACCGGCATCTACCTGCTGCCGGTGAACGGCCTGCTGGCCACCCTGGCGATCATGGCGGGCCTGTTCCACCTGGTCAACAACGTGTGCTACAAGACCCTGCTCTTCTTCACCGCCGGCTCGCTGGAGTACAGGGCTGGGGAGACCAACCTGAACCTGCTGTCCGGCATGTGGACGGTGATGCCGGTCACGGGGGCGGCCGCGCTGATCGGATCGCTCTCCATCGCCGGCGTGCCCCCCTTCAACGGCTTCGCCAGCAAGTGGATGATCTACCATGTCACCCTCCTGGGCGTGCCGGGGATGCCGCTGTTCCTGCTGCTGGGGATCCTCGCCCTCTTCGTATCCCTGGTCACCCTCGCCTCCTTCCTCAAGTTCCTGGGCGGGGCGTTTCTGGGCCCCACGGCGCTGAATGAGGAGCAGGCCCGGGCGGGAGATACGCCCTTCGCCATGCAGTTCCCCCAGATGTTCCTCGCCGCCCTCTGCATCCTCTTCGGGCTGGCGCCCATGACCGCGCTCGCGGGCATCCACCGGGCGGTGGGCGCGGTGCTGCCGCTGGCGGCCGTCCCCTCGCTCTCCAGCCTGGTGGGGGATTCCTGGGCCGGGCTCCAGCTCAACGCCTTCGGGCAGCAGGCGACCGGGGTCTGGTATCCGGCGGTGGTGCTCGGGGCGCTGGCGGTGGGGATGCTGATCGCCTACTGGGTGTTCCGGCTGGGGGCCGCGCCGCGCCGCGCGGTGGACATGTGGCAGTGCGGCGCGCTGGTGGACGGCGCCCTCGCCCGCTACCTGGTGGTGGAGCCCAAACACGAGCCGGCCACCGCCCAGTTCGAATCCCGCTTCCAGGCGCACGGCCTCTACTCGTGCTTCAAGGTGGCCTTCCGCTCCGTCTACCCGTCGGTGCCCCTGCCCCATACGGGCTACCCGACCCGGTTCATGAAGATATTCGACGTCGACGCCTGGCTCTTCGGTCCCATCGTCCGGTTGGGGAACCGGGTGACCGGGGCCCTGAGCCGCACCCACTCCGGGGTCCCCCAGATGTACCTGATCTGGCAGCTGGCGGGCCTCGTGGTCGTGGTGGTCTTGCTGGCCCTCTGGGCCGGATAGGGTGAGGGGAAAGGGAGAGTTCCATGACGAGTGCTGAATTGATCGCAAAACTGAAGGAGAGGTTCGGGGCCTCCGTGAGGGGCGTCTCCGAGATCAACCCCAACAAGGTGCGGGTGGAGGTGGCGCCCGACTCCGTGGCGCCGGTGTGCGAGGCCCTCTATCGGGACTACGGCGCCCGCTTCATCATCACCGCGGGCATCGACTCCCGACCGGAGCGGGGATGCTTCGACGTGGACCACGTCTTCTCGCTCGATCCGGACAAGACGTTCGTGATCGTGCGGGCCAGCGTTCCCCCGGACGCGCCCTCCCTGGATTCCATCACCCCCCGGGTCCCCGCCGCCTACTGGGCGGAGAGGGAGCTCTACGACGTGGTCGGCGTCAAGGCCGAGGGGCACCCCGACCCGCGCCGGCTGATCATGCCGGACGACTGGCCGGACGACGTGTTCCCCCTCCGCAAGGATGTGAAGCACGGCGACTGGCCCTCCCTGGGGGAGGAGAACGCCGACGCCTCCTATCCCTGGAAGCCCGCCCCGGAGGGCACCTCCACCGTCGTGGTGGGCCCCTTCTTCCCGGTGCTGGAGGAGCCCGCCCAGCTCCGCCTCTACGTGGACGGCGAGCGGGTGATCGACTGCGACTACCGGGGCTTCTACAACCACCGGGGCATCGAGAAGATGGGCGACAGCGCCCTCACCTACAATGAGATCCCCTTCATCGCGGAGCGCATCTGCGGCATCTGCGGGTTCATCCACTCCTCCTGCTACTGCGAGACCGCGGAGGAGGCGATGGGCATTCGCGCCCCCCGGCGGGCCCGCTACATCCGCTCCCTGATGCTCGAGGTGGAGCGGATCCACTCCCACCTGCTGTGGCTGGGCATCGCCGGGCACATCATCGGCTTCGACACCGTGCTCATGCAGGCGTGGAGAGTGCGCGAGCCCATCATGTGGCTGTGCGAGAAGATCACCGGCAACCGCAAGACCTACGGGATGAACCTGGTCGGCGGAGTGCGCCGGGATATCCCCCAGGAGATCCAGCCCGAGCTCCTGGAGGTGGTGGACCGGATCGAGAAAGAGACCGCCGCGATCATAGACGCGGTGGTCGGCGACACCGTCCTCAAGGCGAGGCTGAGCGGCGTCGGTGTGCTCCCGGAGGAGAAGGCCAGGGAACTCGCGGTGGTGGGGCCCACCGTCCGGGGCTCCAACCTTCCCCTCGACGCGCGGGTGGACCACCCCTACGCCGCCTACGACGAGATTCCCCCCAAGGTCATCACCCACCCGGACTGCGACAACTGGGCGCGGGTGGTGGTCAGGCTGGAGGAGACCATCGAGTCCATCCGCTGGATCAGGGAGGCGCTCAAGCAGATGCCGGACGGCCCCATCATGGCCTCCGACATCCCCGAGGAGATCCCGCCCGAGCAGTGGGGCGTGTTCGTCGTGGAGGCCCCTCGGGGCGAGGCGATCCACTACGTGGTCACCGGCGGCGACAACCGCCCGGCGCGGTGGCGGGTGCGGGCGCCCACCTACCAGAACCTCCAGGCGCTGCCCTACCTGATCGCGCAGGAGACCATCGCCGACGTGCCCATCACGCTGGGCAGCATGGACCCGTGTTTCTCCTGCACCGAGCGCACCGAGATCGTCAACGTGCGCTCCGGCGAAAGCAAGGTGCTGGACCAGCAGGAGTTGCTCCGGCTCTCCCGCGAAGCCACCGAGCGGATGCGGGGCCGGTGAGGAGGCAGGGACGATGAACGTGATTACACAAGCATTGTCGGCAATCCCCGGGGCGCTGATCGCGGTGATCGTGCTCGTCGGGCTCGCGCCCCTGGCCGAGGGCCTGCTGAGGAAGCTCAAGGCGATCGTCCACTCCCGCCAGGGCCCCCCCATCCTCCAGCCCTACCTCGACCTGGCCAAATTGCTCATCAAGGAAGACCTGGCCCCCTGCGCCAACTGGATCTGGAGGATGGCCCCCGCGCTCTGCCTGGGCGGCACCATCGTGCTCGCCCTCTTCACCCCCATCGGGGGGAAACCACCCTTCGCCTTCAGCGGCGACCTCCTGGTGTTCATCTACCTGGCGGCCATCCCCCCCATCGCCATCATCCTCGGCGCCTTCGCCTCCGGCAACCCCTACGCCTACGTGGGGGGCAGCCGCGAGATGATGGTGATGCTCAGTGTGGAGCCGGTGATGTCCATCGCGTTGCTGGTGGCCGCCATCAAGGCCCAGTCCCTCACCTTCGCCGGCATCCTGGAGAGGTCCGCCGCCGAGCCCTCCATCTCCATGGGGGTCGCCGGGATCGCCTTCCTGCTCGCCCTGCAGGCCCAGGTGGGCAAACTTCCCTTCGACATTCCGGAGGCGGAGCAGGAGATCATGGAGGGCCCCTTCATCGAGCGCAGCGGTCCGGGGCTGGCGCTCTTCAAGTGGGCGCTGCACGCGCGGCTCATGATCTTCACCGCCCTCCTGGTCAGCATCTTCATCCCCTGGCCCCACGTCGCCAACGCCGGCCTCTCCCTGCTGCTGACCCTGGCCAAGATGGCGGTGGTGCTGGCGCTGGTCGGGGTGGTGGACGTGGTCAACCCGAGGCTGCGCATTGACCAATCCATGGCCTACTACGCCCGCATCGTCGTCTTCGTGGCGGTGGGCGCGTTGATCTTCGCCATCGTGGGCGCGTGAGGAAGGACCGACCCGATGATCATCAGCAAACTGAAAGAGGCGATTATCTGCTTCAAGGCGGGCAGGGTCACTCTGCCCTATCCCTTCAAGCCGCACGATCCCGCGGAGAACTTCCGCGGCCGCGTCACCGTGGACGCGGAGAAATGCATCGGGTGCGCCGGGTGCGCGGAGGTGTGCCCCTCCCGCTGCATTATCGTCACCGACCCGTCCCCCGACAAGCGCGTCATAGAGTTCTTCCTCGAGCGCTGCACCTACTGCGCCCGTTGCGCCGAGGTGTGCCCTGAGGACGCCGTGACCGCAACCCAGGAATTCGAGACCGCCACCAACGACACCCAGGACATGCACATCAAGGTGGAGCTCTTCATGAGCACCTGCCGCCGCTGCGGACGGTGCTACGAACCGCCCACGCCGCTCGACCGCCCCATGGAGACGGGGATGCGGCCGCCGGCGGGCGGAAACGGAAACGGGGAAGGCTGATGCTGAACGTCAAGTTGATCGAAACCCTCAGTCTCATCATGATCATCACCTCGCTGATGGCGGTGGAAACCCACAACCTGAAGCGGGCGGCCGCCGCCTACTGCGTGCAGGCCCTGCTCATCTGCGGGCTCATCTTCGCCTTCGCCGCCGCCAACCCGGCCCTCTACCTGTGGGCCGTGGTGGCGCTGGCCACCAAGGCGATCGCCACCCCCTGGCTGCTCATCTATTATGTGGGAAAGACGGGCTTGAAGGAGGCCAAGGCCATCATCGGGTTCGGTCCCTCCGTGCTGATCGCCTCGCTTCTGCTGATCACCTCCTACAGCCTGACCCACCATTACGTGCACTTCCTGGCCCCCACCGCCGAGGCCGCGCAGGGCGTTTTCCGGACCAACCTGGCGGTGAGCATGACCGTGTTCTCGCTGGGCCTGTACGCCATTCTCTCCCGGCGGGACGCCATCAAGACGGTGATCGGGTTGTGCCTGCTGGAGAACGCCGTCCACCTCAGCCTGGTGAGCCTCGCCCCCCACCTGCGGGAGACCGCGCTGGTGGGCATCGCCACCGAGGTGGTCATCACCGTCGCCCTGCTGCTCTACGTCATCGCCGGCATCAAGGAGCAGGTGGGGACGACCGACACCTTCGAACTCTCGGAGCTACACTGGTAGAGGAGGGGCGCGCGGATGCCCTTGCACAATGAAGTAGTCTCAGTCTTGCCGCTCGCGCTGTGTCTCATCCCCGCGGCGCTGGCGGTCGTCATCTACCCCCTGACCCGCGCCGCGCGGGCCCTGGGGCCGGCCCTCAATTTGCTGGGCAGCGCGGCCGCCACCGCGCTGGCCGCGGCCCTCACGGCGCACGCCATGCGCGGCGAGGTGGTGGTCGCCATGGGGCGGGAGTTCCGCGTCGACGGCCTCTCCGCCCTCCTGGTGCTGGTCATCAGCTTCATCAGCCTCGCCGCCTCCGTCTACGCCATCTCCTACATGCGCCTGGAGCCCCTCCTGGGGCGGGTGGCCCAGGAGGAAGGGGAGGAGCGGTCGGAGCGCCGGCTCGCCGTCTTTTACGCCCTCTGGCAGGCCTTCCTCGCCACCATGCTGTGGGCCTGTCTCACCAACAACATCATCGCCCTCTACGTCGCCGTCGAGGCCAGCACCATCGCCTCCGGCCTCCTGGTTGCCTTCTACTGGGACCGCCGGGCGCTGGAGGCGGCCTACAAATACCTGATGCTGCTCACCGTGGGCATCGCCTTCGCGCTCCTCGGATGCGTCCTGCTGTACGCCTCCGCGGCGCCCCACCTGGCCGACAAGACGGGGCTGACCGCCATGCTCATCAGCGACCTGCCCGCCGCCGCGGCCGCCATCCCCCGCAGCATGGCCCTGCTCATCATGGCCTGCTTCATCGTCGGATTCGGCACCAAGGCGGGGCTCGCGCCCTTCCACCCCTGGCTGCCCGACGCCCACGCGGAGGCCCCGGGGCCGGTGAGCGCGCTGCTCTCCGGCGTGATGATCAAGATGGCCATCTACGCCCTGGTGCGCACTCTGGGCGTCTTCTTCCCCATCGCCACCTATCACCCCGTCTCCGTGTTCTTCATCGCGCTGGCCGCCTTCACCATGCTCCTGGGGGGAGTGATGTGCCTCGCCCAGGACGACCTGAAGCGGATGCTCGCCTACTCATCGGTCAGCCAGATGGGGTACATCGCCGCCGGCCTGGGCATGGTGGGCCTGGGGTTCGGCAGGGAACTGGGCTATCTCGCGGGCTATGGCGCCATCTTCCACCTGCTCAACCACGCCCTGTGCAAATCCCTGCTCTTCCTGGCGGTGGGAGCCGTGATCTACGTCACCGCCGGCCGGCGGATCAGCGAACTGCACGGGCTGGCCCGGAAGATGCCCGCCACCGCCGTCTGCTTCTTCGTCGCGGCCCTCGCCATCTCCGGCGTGCCGCCCTTCAACGGATTCTGGAGCAAACTCACCATCTACTTCGCGGCCGCCGAGGCGCGGCTGTGGTGGGCGTTCGGCATTGCCCTCGCCACCAGCCTGCTCACCCTCATCGCCTTCGTGCGCGCCGGGTTCCGGGTCTTCTGGGGGGAGGGAGACTACCCGGAGGAGGCCGCGGAGGAGGGAGACCAGCGGGCGCTCTCCGAGGCCGGGCGCGATCCGCTGGAGGGAGAGGCCCCGGTGACCATGCTGATACCCATGATCGTGCTCGCGGCGCTCTGCGTGTTGATCGGGATCTTCCCCAATCTCGTCTACCCGATCATCGACCCGGCCGCCCGCGCCCTGGCCGCGATCTTTTGAGTGAGCCTTTCGGCGGGCCCGCCCGCCAAGTGAGGAAGACGATGGCAATAAGCGATGCGCTGAAAAAACTCTTTCCGAAATCCCTCTGGGTCTACCACGTCAACGTGGGCGCCTGCAACGGGTGTGACATCGAGGTCATCAACGTGCTCACCCCCTACTACGACGCGGAGCGCTTCGGCATCAAGTTGGTGGGCTCCCCCCGCCATGCGGACGTGCTCCTCGTATGCGGCCCCGTGACCCGCCAGGTGCTCCCCGCCGTCAAGCGCGTCTACGAGGCCACGCCCGACCCGAAGCTCGTCTTCGCCATCGGCTCCTGCGCCTGCGGGGGAGGCATCTGGCACGATTCCTACAACATCCTCGGCGGGGCCGACAAGGCGCTCCCCGTGGACTACTACAT
>WFSF01000177.1 GCA_015486155.1 Armatimonadota bacterium | reverse complement strand
GAGCCAACACCTTACGCCGCGTCTTGCGCCATTCGGGAAGGAGTCTGCTGACAAATCGGGTAACATTGGGCTGGGTCATGGGCTGCTCCTCGTGCTGTGATGGTTTCCGCTAATCGTTCGCGAGCCGAGCAGCCCTTCCTTCTTTCTCCTGCCACTAAAACTGGGTAACCGTCAGGAACATTTCCCCCTTGACAGGTGGCTGAGTAGGTGCTATCTATCATAGCAGAATTGTACCAGAGCGACGATTGCCCTCGCTAATTACAGCAACGGGCTTTCGTCCGGAGGTGAAGCTCTACGGAGCTACCCGACGCCTCACGGGCCCTAGGGGGCTACAGGGGCGTCACTTTTTTGGCCTGCAGTACTTGAGGATGAGGGCTAGGGGCGAATAGTGCCCCCTACCCCTTCATCACCCCCAGGGGTTTGAGGCGGGCGATGAGGCGGGAAATGCCGGCTTCGTGGGTGACCCGCACCACCTGGTCCACGTCCTTGTAGGCGTCGGGCATTTCTTCGGCGAGGACGCCGCGGCTGGCGGCGCGGACGTAGATGCCCTTCTCGGCCAGTTCCTGCGCGATGTCGCGGCCCTTGGCGGACCGAACGGCGGCGTGGCGGCTCATCATCCGCCCCGCGCCGTGGCAGGTGGAGCCCCAGGTCTCCCGCATGGCGCGCTCGGTGCCCACCAGCAGGTAGGAGGCGGTGCCCATGTCCCCGGGCACGATCACCGGCTGGCCGGTGCGCTGGTGGAGAGGGGTGAGAATGGGGTGGCCGGGCCCGAAGCACCGGGTGGCCCCCTTGCGGTGGACGCACAGTTTCACGGTCTCCCCGTCCACCGGGTGCTCCTCGAGCTTGGCGACGTTGTGGGCCACGTCGTAGATGATGTGCATCCCCAGATTGCCGGCGCCGGCCTTGAACACGTGCTCGAAGGCCTCCCTCACCCAGTGGGTGATGCACTGACGGTTGGCCCAGGCGTAGTTGGCGGCCGCGGCCATCGCGGCCAGGTACTTCCGGCCCTCCGGCGAGCTCACCGGCGCGCAGGCGAGCTGGCGGTCGGGAAGTTCGATGTGGTATTTCTGCACCGCGCGCTGCATCTCGGCGAGCGCGTCGTCACACACCTGGTAGCCCAGCCCGCGGGAACCGGTGTGGATCATGACGGTGATCTGGCCGGGTTCCGCGATGCCGAGCGCGCGCGCGACCTCCGCGTCGAAAATCTCGTCCACCACCTGGACCTCGAGAAAATGGTTTCCCGCGCCCAGGGTGCCCAGTTGCGGCCGGCCGCGCTCCAGCGCGCGAGCGGAGAGCGCCTCCGGGTCCGCGCCCTCGATGCAGCCGCCGTCCTCGATGTGGTTCGGGTCCTCGCTCCAGCCCATCCCCTGGGACACCGCCCACCGCGCGCCCTGCGCCAGGACGCGCTTCAATTCCCGCTCATTGACCCGCACCTTCCCCTTGCTGCCCACGCCCGAGGGCACGTCCACGAAAATCTGGTCCACGATCTCCCGGATCTTCGGCTCCACCTCCTCCCGCGTGAGCTCGGTGCGCAGCAGACGCACGCCGCAGTTGATGTCATAGCCCACGCCTCCGGGGGACACCACTCCATCGTCCACGCGGGTGGCCGCCACCCCGCCGATGGGGAAGCCGTAGCCGTAGTGGATGTCCGGCATGGCGAGGGAATTGCCGACGATCCCCGGCAGGCAGGCGACGTTGGCGACCTGCTGGAGCGCGTTGTCCCGCTGAATCGCCTCCATCATCTCGGCCGAAGCGTAGACGATGCCATCGGTGCGCATGCCCCGCTGATAGGTGCGGGGGATACGCCATCTCCATGGGTCGATTCTCTCCAACTTTCCGCGCCACTCTTGCTTGGCCATCAGGCTCCCTCCATGAGCGGTTCGCTCGGTCAAGAGGCGTTTTCCCTCACTCCTCAATAGTACACTACGCGATGTCGTTGCGGGAACACCGGATGGGATTTCCATCTGATTTGTTTCGCTTCATGACAACTGAGACCGGGCAGTGGAACCGCGCGCGCATGAAGGCGCCGAGTTCCTGCGCGGCATATTTCGCGAAGACCGACTGTCATATGCCCGCGGTGAGATTTTGGAAGGTCAGCAGGGACAATAACCAGAAGAGAAAAGGGAGGAATGAGGGTTCGGCTGTCGAAAATCGAGAGGCGTAGGTGGCGGGTTTTTACCGTTTGCCAGGCGTGGTTCTCGCAGGGAACATGGAGGGGCAGAGAGCAGGCGAAGACGATGGAGTGACAGAGCCTCGGAGAAGCGCACCTTTGCTCCACCGGGGCCTATTTCAGGATCGCAGTTTAAGTGTTGCGGCTCTGCATTCCAGGATCACGTCGTGACGGTCCTTCTGCCTTGCGGCCACGGCACGAGAAGCGGCCGGGCCCCACAGCCTGAATCGCCCTCCGGGGTCGGGACGATTCCAGCAGGGCGATGGAGGGCATCCGCGGTATCGTGCTGAGACTGGTGCTGAGGGAGAGCGGAGGACATCATGGGACTTGAGGATACGCAGGCTCGGACTGGGGAGGAACAGGTGAGGCCAACGGAGCCGGAGGAAAAGGCCCAAGCGCCCGAGACGCCCGAGACGGAAGACGCCGCGGAGAGCGCAGAGGCGCGCGCCGATGACGAAAACGCCGCTTCGGAGGGGGAGGCCCCCGAGAAGATGGACCTACCGGTGACCGCGCTAACCAAGGGCCAGATCGTTGACGGCCTGATCGTCCACATGGACGAAACCGGAGCCCTGGTGGATGTCGGCACCAAGTCCGAGGGCCACATTCCCGCGGATGAGTTGACCGAGGAGGAGGGCGAGAAACCGCTGGAGGTGGGCGACACGGTATCGGTATACGTGGTCAGGCCCGAGGACGACGACGGGACCCCGGTGCTCTCGAAGAGGAAGGCGGACTATGAGCGCACCTGGGAGCGTATCACCGACGCCTACGAGAAGGGGGAGGTCCTCTCCGCGATGGTGACGGATCGGGTCAAAGGGGGCCTGGTGGTGGACCTCGGGGTGCGCGGGTTCCTGCCTGCCTCCCACGTGCAGGCGCGGAACGTGCACGCGCTGGACCGGTTCCTGGGCCAGGCGGTGAAAGTGAAGATCCTGGAGGTGGACCGCGCCCGGAAGCGGGTGGTGGTGTCGCAGAGGCGGGCGATCGAGGATGAGCGCCGCCGCAAGCGGGAGCAGACTCTCGCAAAGCTGAAGGAGAACGAGGTCTACAAGGGCGTGGTGCGGCGCATCACCGACTACGGCGCCTTCGTGGACCTGGGTGGAGTGGACGGTCTGTTGCACATCACGGAGATGTCGTGGACCCGCATCGGCCACCCCAGCGAGGTGGTCAAGGTGGGAGAGAAAATAGACGTGGTGGTGTTGCGTCACGACCGCGAGAAGAACCGCATCAGCCTGGGGTTGAAGCAGATTCTCCCGGACCCGTGGGAGGAGATCAAGCAGAGCCTCAAGGTGGGGCAGAACGTCACGGGGAAAATCTCCCGGCTGATTCCGGCGGGGGCGTTCGTGCGCTTGGAGAATGGAGTGGAGGCCATCGTGCCGAACTCCGAGCTGCCGGGCGGGCGCGGCCAGAAGGCGCAAGAGGTCCTCAAGGTCGGGCAGGAGGTGGAGGCCAAGGTCATCAACATCCGTCCGCGGGAGCGGCGGCTCACCCTCAGCCTCCGCCAGGTGGCCCAGGCCAGGGAGCGCCAGGAGCTGAAGGACTATCTCGAGCGACAGAAGGAGGGCGGGCGCGTCACCATCGGAGACCTGGTGGGGGATCAGCTCGCCAATGCTCAGTCCGCCGCCAAGGCGGATACCGTAGCCGAGCCCAAGCAGACTTCGTACACCCCAGAGGCCCCGGCCGAGCAACCCGAGGCGGAAACCCCGCCCGAGGAGCCGAAGCCGGGGGAGGCAAAGGCAGAGGCCGCGCCCGAGGCGGAACAAGAGGCAGAGGCTCCCGCCGAGGAGCCGGAGCCACAGCCGAAAGCCGAGGCGTCGGAAACAGAGGAGCCCTCGCAGGCTGCCCCATGCTCATCATCGGAATCACCGGCGGAATCGGAAGCGGAAAAGGCCTAGCCACCGAGTTCTTCCGCAGCCGGGGCGCGGTGATACTCGACGCGGACGAGATCGCCCGCGAACTGACCTCTCCCGGGTCCCCCCTGTGCGCGCGGATCGCGGAGGCGTTCGGCGCGTCCTTCCTGCGGGAGGACGGCTCGCTCGACCGGCGGAAACTGGGCGCGTGGGTGTTCTCTGACCCGCAGCGGGTCGCCCGCCTCAACGCCCTCACCCATCCCTCCATCCTCGCGGAAGTCCAGCGGCGCCTGGAGCGATTGCGCGCCGAAGCGGGCGGGAAGGGCTCTCCGGAAGTCGTGTGCGTGGTGGCCCCGCTGCTGCTGGAGGCGGGGTGGCGGGACCTGGTTGACCGCGTCCTGGTGGTCACCGCCGAGGAGGGGGAGCGGGTCCGCCGGGTGATGGAGCGGGACGGAGTGAGCGAGGAGGCCGTCCGCCGGCGAATGGCCGCGCAGATGCCCCCGGAGCAACAGATCGCCCAGGCGGACTGGGTGGTGGACACCACCCAGGGGAAAGAAGCCGCGCTCCGCCGGCTCGAAGAGGTGTGGGAGGCGGTCCGCGCGGAGGCGCATGCCTAGCGCAGCCCCGACCGCACCGTTGCCTCAGTCAGCCGTCTCATATCGGGCACGCCTCCATCCTCTTCTCCAGCCAGGCGTAGAACTCGGTATTGGGCACATCCTGATGGCCCAGGGGCATGGGGGAATAGGGAAGGCCGCGCACATAGGCGAGGTGGCTCTCGATGGCGTTCTGGTCGCTGTCGGGCATGATCTCCAGCAGGTGGCGGAGGGAGCTGTCCGGGATGTCCTCGGCCTCGTCCGCGTCGGGGCAACTCATCCAGATGAGGCGGTGGAGCTCGTCCCGGCTGATGTCGAGGTTGGGGTGGCGCTCGCCGATGTACACCGCGAGTTCCTGGTCCTGGTCCGAGTAGTCGATCACGAATTTTTCTATGGTGTCGATCGCATCCGCGAGGAAGACGCCCAGGGCGACGCTGAGGTTGTAGAGTTTTCCGCCGACGATGATGCCCGCGTCATCGGAGGCGCCGCCGCCCACCCGGTCGCGGATGTACATGTAGCGGATGCGGTCGTCGCGCTGATCGGGTCCGGGATCGTCCACGATCAACCCCGCCTCGCGGTATTCCTCGATCTTGTCGGCGTGGGAGCCGTGGGCGAGCTGGTCGCCGGTCAGGCCCATGCGCTCCATCACCTCGATGTCCACGAAATGACAGCGGCCGCCGCCGATGCGGTGTCCGGTGCGCTCCTCCACCTCCAGGCGCTTGTCGGAGGCGTCCCGCAGGCCTCCGAGGTAGAGCCCGCGCAGCACGTCCAAGGGGTCCGCCTCGAGCTGTCGCAGGAGACCGCAACCCATCAGCCCGTCGCCGTTCTCGTTCACCAGGGTGCGCCCGGCCTTGCCCTCCAGCGCCAGATCCACCCAGTCCTTGACTTCGTCGATCAGGTCCTGGCGAAGGCCGCACACCCGCCGCGTGTCCCGCCCCAGGGCGCGCACGATGTCCTCCATCTCCGTGTTGGGGAAGCGCCGGCCGGCGAAGGCCCCGTGCCCCATCTGGGCGTGTCCCTCCACGGACTGCATCAGGATCAACTCGCGCGCCTCCTCGGTGGTGCGCAGGCGCTTGGTGAGCAGCATCCGGTGGAAGTCCTCGCGGATGATCTCGGGGGGAGAGAAATGGCGGCGGTGGCCGTGATCGTGTCCGTGGTGACGGGGCTTGCGGGTGTGATGCTTCGGGTGACGATTGGGATGACGACGAGGCATGTTTCAACTCCTTTGCCGTTTTGTAGGGCGGGGTAGTCTTCGCTACCCCGCCGGCGAGAGCATGCACAGGCTGGGAGCCTGTGCCACTACCATGCGGCAGGCCTCCATATGGCTAGACCTCCGGCCGCCATGGCGGTCGCCTGTGACGATCTAACCACACGCCCACCCTACAAATCACCCCTCTAACCCACTACCACGCACGGGTTTTCTATACCAACTCCTTGAACAGTGCGACCATTGAACCAACTACAATCAGCCCCAGATAGAGCAGAGCAGGCAGCGGCTGAATGGAAAATGCCATGGCGGGCGCTGTGCGCTCCCCGGCTCTGAGCGCAAGTCTCCGGTCCAGCGCGAGGGCGGCGTAGAAGAGAAAAGGCAGGGCCGCGAGCCAGATTAATTCACAAAGCACGACGAGTGCGATCAGACCGAGACCCTCCGCGGCCAGCCGCGCCTCGCGCCGCCTGGTGTACAATGCCAGAGACGCCGCGAGGACGAGTAAGGCGACCGCTGGAAGCAGGAAATCCGATTCGGTCTCGAACCGGTGGGAGATCCCGGCGACGGCCAGCAACGACACCGCGAACACCGCTCTCGCTCCCGCCCCCGAAAGGAGCGCGGGCAGGATGCGCGTGCGATGTCGCAAGTGGCGCGTGAGTTGCCATGAAAGCCCCCAGAGGACGATCAGCAGCGCGAATCCACAATGAGCGAGCCCGTGGCTTTCCCCCAGCAGGTCCCAGCCGACGAGCCGCGCCTCGCGCCAGAGGGCAAAGAGCACCACGCACGCGAGCGCGCGCAACACGCGCGGCAATACCGTGTCCGAAGTGATGTTGGGATTGGACCAGGAGAATCCCGGCCCGCCCGCGGGCAGGGGGCGGCGCAAGGGAAGCAGCCGGGGGAGGCGACGCTGATAGTCGGGGTAGACGGCCGGAAACAGCCTCGTCAGGTGTCGCTCCTCCCGCCGCATGACGGGAAGGTATACGAGAAGCCACCAGACCGGGAGCAGGAGCATCAGGGGCCCCCAACCCGACATCACTGCGATTCCCATGTCGAGCAGGAAGTTCGCGGCGTAGAAGGGATGGCGGACGAACCGGTAGGGTCCCCCCATGGCCACCGTTTGATCTTGCCAGAGAGACCCCTTGGCGTAGACGTGAAGCCACACCCCCAGGAGCACCAGCGGAACCCCCCAGCCGACGCTCAGGCCGCCGGGGCGGGCGCATATCAGCGCGATCGCCACAAGGTAGGTGCGCAGGCCCCCTCGATCCCAAGGCAACTTCATCGCAAACCTTCCATAACCGCCCGCACCCTCCATTTCCTCATACCGGACGAGAGCTCCTGCCCATCACAGGTCGGCCGGTCCGCGGCCCGCATCATCCCTTCAACCCACTCAAGGCTATACCACGCACGAAGTATCTCTGACCAATGAGGAAGACGATGAGGACGGGGATCATCACGATCACGGAGGCGGCCATCAGCAGGTGATACTCGGTGGTATAGGCGTCCTGGAAGTGGGCGAGGCCGATGGGGAGGGTTTTCAGCGGAAGGCTGTCCACCACCATCAGGGGCCAGAGGAACTCGTTCCAGGAGTGAAGGAAGACGAAGGTGGTGAGGGTGGCGAGCGCGGGCTTGGAGAGCGGAAGCACGATGTGGCGGTAGATCTGGAAGGGAGAGGCGCCGTCGATCACCGCCGCGTCCTCCAGCTCGCGGGGGATGGTCATGAAGAACTGGCGCAGCAGGAACGTGCCATAGGCCGAGAACATGGCCGGCACGATGAGCGCGGTGTAGGTGTTGGTCATGTGCAACACGCTCAGCACCAGGTAGACGGGCAGCATGATGACGATGGCGGGCACCATCAATGTGGCGAGGTATCCGACGAAGATGGCGTCGCGGCCGGGGAACTTCATGCGGGAGAAGGCGAAGGCGGCCAAGGAGGAGGTAAACACCGTCCCCAGGGTCACGCACACGCTCACGATGATGGAGTTCAGGTAGAAGACCAGGAAGGCGCTGGCGTCGTGCAGGAGCCCGAAAAAGGCCTCGCTCACCCGCATCCCCTCGGCGCGCCAGGCCGTCACGTAGTTCTCCCAGTGGAGTTTCACCCGGCGCAGGAACACCAGGTCCGACTCGTTCACCCGCCGCCTCTCGCCCGCGTGCGCCTTCGGCGAGAGGACCTGCACCTCCACTCCGCCGGGCGCGTAGCCCACCACCGCCACCCGGGTTCCGGGGGAATCCGCCAGGCGGGCGACGCGGCAGGACCGGCCCTCGATCTCCACCGTGACCGGCTCGCTGGGCAGCCAGCGGGGCTTCGCCTCCGCGGCGTATCCCGGGGCCTTCAGCGAGGTGGATACCATCCAGGCGAAGGGAAGCAGCATGGTGACTCCCACCGCGCCGAGCAGGAGATAGCAGACGACGGGCCAGAGGAGCCGGCGCCCGCGTGGTCCCGATTTCGCGGCGGCCGCGCTCATCCGTAGTGCACCAGCCGCTGGCCGTAGCGCCAGTTGATCAGGGTGAATCCGAAGACGAGCACGAACAGCACGCAGGCGATCGCCGCCGCGTAGCCGAGTTGATGCCAGGAGATGGCGTTGTTGTAGATGTAGAGCATGAGCGTCGTGGTCGCTCCGGCCGGACCGCCCCCGGTCATCAGGTAGGCCGCGGTGAAGAGAAAACTCCCCTGGAAGCCGGCTATGATGCTCATGGTCACCACGAAGAAGGTGGTGGGGGAAAGCAGGGGCCAGGTGATGTGGCGGAACCGCGCCCAGGTCCCCGCGCCGTCCAGGGCCGCCGCCTCGTAGAACTCCTCCGGTATCCCCTGAAGCCCGGCGAGGTAGAGCACGCAGTTGTAGCCTCCCACCCCCACCCACACCGCCATGATGATGAAGGCGGGCTTGGCCCAGGCGGGATCGCCCAGCCAGTCGGGGGGAGAGGAGACCCCGAGGCTCATCAGGATGCTGTTGAGCAACCCCACCTCGTTCGGCTGCTGGTGGAACACCCATTTCCACACGATGCACACCGCCACCGCGGAGGACACGGTGGGCAGGAAATAGATGGTGCGAAAGAGAGTCATCCCCCGCAGGCGCTGATTGAGCAGGATCGCCAGAAACAGGGAGCCCGCAATGGAGATCGGGATGCCGAGCATCAGGAAGAGGGTGTTGCCCAGATAACGCCAGAAATCCGGGTCGTTCGCCACCAGCGCCCCCGCCTCCCGGTGCCAGCCCAGGAGTTTCACGAAATTCTGCGCCCCGACAAAGGGCATGCGCTCCCGCAGCTGCGACAGGTGTTGGATGGGCGCGAGTTGGTAGTCGGTGAAAGAAAGCGCGAAACAGGCCAGCACCGGCAACAGGGTGAAGACCAGGAATCCGAGCAGATTCGGCAAGAGGAAGGGAAGCGCCTGCAGAAAGGGGCGGCGCCGGGTGGGGGTATCGCTTTTCCATCCAGGCATTGCTGTCATCGGTCAATCATCGTTGGTCGGTTCAGATACACGACGTGCCGGCCTGTGTTGCTTGCGTTCGGCGGATAGGTGGAGGGTCCTGCCTGTTCTGGCGAGTTGCATAATCTCCGCGCGGGCAGGAGCCTCGGTCTGTGAGGAGAATGCCATGGAGTAGTCGTTGTCTAACCCTAGGAGTTATCCGCCTTGACCGACTCCGGAAAAAGCAAATCGGCAGCCGGCTTCACCATCAAGGCCCTGCTGGTCGGCACCGCATGTGTGCTCTTGGTGGTTTTCGTCACCTCCTGGGCGGAGCTGGTGGTGCAACGCATCATGATGGGGGTGGTGCAGTTCCCGCCCGCCGCTTTCGGCGTGTTCGTGTTGCTGATCATCGCCAACTGGGTGGCGAAGCGCATACGGCCGGGCTGGGCCCTGGCTCCGGGCGAGCTGGCCATCGCCTATACGATGATGCTGATCGCGGCGATGACCGCCTCCCGGGGAGCGCCGCGCCGCCTGATTTCCCTGCTCACCAGCATCAATTACTACGCCAACCCGGGAAACCGCTGGCAGGAGACCTTCTTCCCCTACATTTCTCCCCGGCTGGTCCCCTGGAACCCGGACGGGCCGCCGGTCCAGCCCAATATCGCCGCCCTCTACGAGGGGCTCCACAACGGTGAGCCGATTCCGTGGGGCATCTGGCTCCATCCGCTCGCGCTCTGGACCGTGGTGGTCTTGCTGATGTTCGGCGCGTTTCTCTGCCTCGCCACCCTGTTGCGCGCCCAGTGGAGCGACCACGAGCGCCTCAGCTTCCCCCTCGCGCAGCTGCCCATCGAAATGCTGCGGGCGGAGCAGGGGGAGCCGTTCTATCGCAACAAGTTGCTCTATCTGGGGGCGGCGATCCCGGTGGTGGTGCACCTGATCAACCTCGGGCACAACATCAATCCCGGCATCCCCCAACTGAAACTCATCTTCCCGCTGAACCGAGCGCTCTTTCCATCTCCTCCTCTCGACCGCATGGGCACCTTCCAGATCAACCTGTGTTTCTCGGCGATCGGATTCTTCTTTCTGCTCCCCAAGGAATTGCTGTTCAGCTTCTGGTTCTTCTACCTCGTATTGAACAAGGGGCACGAAGCGGCGTTGCTCCTGCTCGGCCAGACCCTGGACCGACCGGGGCACGCGGACGCCAGTCTCTACCTGGTCTCCGCGGAGGCCGGCGGGTTCTTCGTGCTGGCCGGCTATTTCATCTACCTCGCCCGCCCCCTCCTGATATCCGCCTGGAGAAAGGGGGGCGGCGGGGAGGAGATGATGCCCTATCGCACCGCGCTGATCGGCCTGTTCATCACCATTTTCGCCTCCGCTCTCTGGTTCACGCTGGCCGGCCTCTCGCTCTGGCTGGGGCTAATGGAGCTGCTGGTTTACGTGTTGGTGATCTCGCTGGTGATGACCCGCGCCACTGCGGAGGGCGGACTGCTGATGACCGAGATCATCTTCACCCCGCTGGACGTGTTCGGGATGTTCGGCTCCCGGCGCTCTCTGGGGGCCCGGAACCTCACCGCGCTGGTCTTCGCCACCGTCCCCTTCTCCGGGGACATGAGGGGGTTGACGCTCCAGGGGATGATGGACGCGCAGAAGATCGCGGACTCCGTCCGCCTCCGCCGCCGGTCTCTCCACTGGGCGTTGTGGGCGGGGATCGGGATCTCCCTGGTGGCGGGATTCATCATCCAGTTGTGGATCAACTACCGCCACGGGGCGCTCTCGCTCAACGGACAGTACAGTTGGTTGTCGGGGGTGTTCTTCGGGGAACACGAGGCCTTCCTCAGCGGCGGGGAGCACTTCAATCCCTATGCCACCTTCTGTTTCCTGCTGGGGGCGGCGTTCACCATCTTCCTGTCCTACATGCGGCTGCAATTCTGGTGGTGGCCGCTTCATCCGTTGGGCTTCGTGATGTGCGGCTCGTGGTCACTGATAGTGAACTGGTTCCCCATTTTCGTGGCCTGGCTGCTGAAGAGCGTCATCGTCCGCTACGGGGGGATGAGGGGGTTCGCCAGGGCGCGGCCCTTCTTCCTGGGCCTGATTTTCGGGGAGATGACCATGGCGGTGATACTCACCCTGATAGACGCCATTTGGCATATCCCCGCGCCGGTGATACCCTTCGATTGACGAAGCGGCCGGGGAGCGGGGTGCGAGCAGTTGAAACGCCGGGAAGGATGAAGGAGACGCGGGCATGTTGACGCGAAATGAGGTCGAGAAGGCGAGGGCGCGGGCCGCCGAGATGCTGGAGCGGGCCGGAATCGTGTTGACGCCGGAGGAGCGGGCGAATATCGAGGTGGCGGACTTCGGCCTGGGGGAACTGGAGAAGACGGGCCTGGAGCTCGTGGTCTACGTGAACACGGACCGCTACTGCGCCAAGGAGCTGGTGCTGTTCCCAGGCCAGACGTGTCCCGAGCACCGCCACCCTCCGGTGGATGGAGAGCCGGGGAAGATGGAGACCTTCCGCTGCCGCAAGGGAAGGGTGTGGCTGTACACGGAAGGCGATCCGACCCCACAGCCCAAGGCGCGGGTGCCCGCGGGCAGCGAGCCCTATTACACCGTGTTCCACGAGATCGAACTTGCGCCCGGCCAGCAGTACACCCTCCCCCCCAACACCCGGCACTGGTTCCAGGCCGGTGAGGAGGGCGCGATCGTCTCCGAGTTCTCCTCCACCAGCCGGGATGAGTCCGATGTCTTCACCGACCAGAGGATACAGAGGATTCCGGAGGTGGCGGATGGCTGACGCGGTGGGCTCGCGGCCTCGATTGTGCTTGCTCGTCGCGCTCTGCTGCATCCTGGTCGCCGGAGTCGCCCATTCCGCCCTCCTCTTGGAGATATCTCCCGTGAATGCCCCACACCCCAGGCTGGGATTCGCGCCCGAGGCGGCCGCCGCGCCCGGCGGCCGCGCGCGGACCTTCTCCTACGTGCGCCGTCTCTTTCGGAGCGACGAGTCCTTCCGCAGCTACTTCCTGCCCGCGCTGGAGCGGGGGGAGAAGCAGCTCGCGGAGGGGCCGGAGGATCCCCTCCTGCTCGCCTCCTGCTGGGTGGCGACGGGAGAGGACCGGTTTGCCCGCGGGGCCATCCGTGCCCTGCGGGAGGCAGAGCTGAAGCCCACCAAGGAAAGCAGTTACTACTGCCCGGTGTGGGAGTTCGCGCTCGCCTATGACTGGGTCTTCAACCGCCCGGAGATGACGGACGCGATCAGGCGCGAGGTGGAGCGGAAGATCGCCGATGTGCTGGCCTCCGAACTCCACGACCTCGACGGCGGCTATTCGGTGGTGTGGCACGGCCGCACCCAGCTCGCCAACGACTCCTTGGTGGCCGCGCTCGCCCTCACTGTGGACCCCAGGGCCGCGGAGTTCCAGCGCAGGGCGCTCGCGCACTATGCGGACGCGGTGCGGGCGCTGCAACTGGCGGAGGGCTGGCCGGAGGGCACCAGTTACTGGATCTACAACCGCGCCTTTCCCTTCGCGCTGGCCGCGGATTGCTATCGCACGGCCACGGGAAAAACCGCCATCGCCGGCCTCGACGTGCGCGAGGGCCTGCGGCGGGTAGCCCTCTGGCAACTCTACTCCCTGCGGCCGGATCTCAGCTTCGCCCGCTATGGCGATTGCTGGGAGGACGGCCTGATCGCGGGCATCGGGCTCTGGCAGCCGGTGGTGGACTACTACGCGCGCATCACGGGCGATCCCGTATGTGTCGCCATCTCCGACCTCTTCCGCGAGCGCTCCAGGCGCCTGTACCACCCCGGCCGCAACGCCTGGAGCGCGGTGCTCACCTATGACCCCAAGATCCCCATGCCCGATGGGTACGATCCGAAGCATCCGGAGGCGTTTCTCAACGCCCGCCTGCCGCAATCTTACCTGTGCGGCCGCCACAGCCTGGGGGAGGTCTTCCTGACCGAGGGATGGGGCGATCCGGAGGCCGTCTATGTCACCTTCAAGGCCGGTGACGTGATGGCCCATCACGGACACTACGACCAGGGGAGTTTCACCATCTTCTGCGGCTCTCCCCTGGCGGTGCACTCCGGCAACTACGCCGATTATTTCAGCCCCTATCGGCTCGGCTACTTCGTGCAGAGCGTCTCCAAGAACACCCTGCTCATCCACGCCCCCGGCGAGTTCAGCAACTTCAGCCGCCGCGCGGGAAACTACGACTCCGTCACCGGGGGGCAGCGGGTCGTGATGCCCAGCGGCTCCCACATCGTCTCGGTGGACGACTGGTTCAACAATCTCTACCGCGGGAAGCACTACGCGGCGGGCGACATCCTCGCCTTCGAGTCGGTGCCGGGGGTGGTGGACTACATCTCCTCTGACCTCACCCGCGCCTATGACTCCACCCTCTACGCGGAGCCGGGAAATCCGGCGAAAGTCTCGTCGGTGACGCGCCGGTTCGCCTACCTGCGCCAACCCAAGGCGGTGGTGGTGCTGGACCGCGTGGTGACCACCAACCCGGACTATCGGACCGACTGGTTGCTCCACACGCCAACGAAGCCCGTCTCCGAGAGCGAACGCCGGGTGGAGGGGGATCCGGAGGACGGTATTCTGGAGACCCGCGACCGCTGGCTGCGCATGGACTACGATAAGGGGAGACTCTTCATCCAGTCTCTGCTGCCCGAGAAGGCGCGCCTTCTGAAGATCGGCGGCCCGCACTACCGCCACTACGTAGAGACCGAGCGGGGAGGCGAGAATCTCGAACCATCTGAGGAGCGCCGTGAACCAGAGTGGTACGGACGGTGGCGGCTCCAGATCTCCGACGCCGCGGCGGGCAACGAGCACATATTCCTGCACGTCTTATGGCCCCGGCTCGCCGGAGCCGAAGCCCCCGCGCCCGCCGAGCTCGTCTCCCGCAGGCCGGGGCAGGTCGTGGTGGCAGCGGCCGGCTGGGTGATCGTATTCCGACTGCCCGAACAGAGCGGTGAGGGCGCATCGGAGATCACCTATCACGCCCCTGCCGGCGTCCGCCATCACCTGATCGCCGACCTTCCCGGGCGCTCCAGATGGAGAGTCACCCGCGGCGGCCGCGCCGATGAACTCCTCGCCTCGGTGGAGGGGACGTTGATCTTCGATGCGGGGAGCGGCGAGGTGAGAATGGAGTTGCTGCCCGATGAGGGGGATTCGAACTACCAGTAGGCGCCCCGGCTCCTACTCCGGCTTCCCCGCGTTCCGCTTCCCGCTCCAGGCCTTCACGCGCACGCGGTAGATGGCGGCGCGGGCGAGCTGGTCCGGCGTGATGGGCTGGTAATCCACCCCATACTCTCTGTCCGGGGCGTATTTCTCCATCAACAGGCGCATGGCCCGCAGGGCCTCTTCTTCGTCTTCCAACACCTCCGCCTCCCCGAAGGCGATGGCGCTCTCGTATTCCACGCTGTAGCCCGCGGCGCGGGCGGAGGGGATGATGGAGCCCATCGCGCTGGCGCACACACATACCTTCGGATTCCGCGAGATATTGCCGAATATGCGGCCGGCGCGGCCGGTGTGAAAGTAGATGGCATGGGTCTCCGCGTCGTAGGCGAAGACCACCGGGTTGATGAAGGGCTGGCCGTCGCACTCGGTCGCCACCGTCACGTAGGACGCCTGCTTGAAGAAACGGCGGATCCACTCGTCGTCCGCGGCTCGGTCCCGGCGGCGGACGCGATTGATGGGTTCCTGTGAATTGGACACATCCATTCTCCCCGGAGGGCCGCGCGTCGCCCCCCTATCAGTATCCCCGGCGGTAATGCTTGCGCACTTTTTCGAGGGGCGCGCCCGCAATACGGATATGGTCGGGCCGGTGCTCGCCCAGGCCGCGCTCGCCGCAGCAGACGATGTGGTCTACGGAGGCGGGATCGATCCCCATCACCATCGCCCCCACTGCATCGGTGGCCACCACATCGCGGCCTGCGATGAGGACGTCCGTCTTCACCGGCGCGCCGGCGGTCTCGTGGCGCTCGGAGCCGATGAGGCCGTCGATGATGGTCAGCCTGGGCCTGAGCGCGGTCGCCAGGTCGCACAGGCGGGCGTGAATGTCCCGGTGCATGATGACCTTGTCGGGGATCACCGCGCCCATCAGGTTCTTGATGCCGAGGGTCACGCGGGCCATGCTGTGGCACTTCAGTTTGGGCAGGTCTATCAGACAATCCGCTTCCAAGATGGTCCGCGCCAGGCCCACGCGGTGGAGGGACCGGGCGTCGGAGATTTCCACCTCCACCCTGTCATCGTGAAACACGTTCAGCAGGCGCACGCCGTATCGCTCGCAGAGTTCAGGCAGGCCCACCATGGCGAAGGCGCGGTCGGTCTTGTCCGCAGTATCCCCTCCCTCCGCGAGGGTGACGTCCTTCACCCCCAGCTCGCGCAGCCAGACGACGACCGCCTCGATCACCCGCGGATCGGTGGTGACGCCGGTGTCCGGCATCATGGGTTCCACGTAGTTCGGCTTGAGCACCACGCGGTCGCCCGCGGACACCGCCTCCTCCGCGCCGATCGAATCCAGGGCATCTTGCACCGCGGCTCGAACGCGGACGGCCTCGTGGTTCTCCACATGTGCGATGGCGACCTTCGCTTCGCGCATCCGGTTCCTCTCAGTCCCTGTCCGGGTCGGCTCACCGCCTCATGCGCACGCCGGCGACGAAGAAGGAGTCATCTCCCAGGTCGCGTACTCCCAGGGTCAGCCCCACGTCCTTCTTCCCGAGGACGAAGGGAATGTCCGCCAGGAGATCGGCCCTCAGGTCGTTGGGATCCAGCACGTCCAGCGAGATGGTTCCGCCTCGGAGGAACGGGTAGTCCAGGCCGAAGCCGAGGCGCGATCTCACCAGCCCGTAGCGCAGTACGCCGCGGCGCTGTTTGTCGCCGAGTTGAATGTTGGCCGTGCTGTCCTCTCCGATGTCGTCAATCCCCAGGCGCAGGAATTTTTCCTTGCCGGTCTTGATGTCCAACAGCCCCGAGGAGTAGCTTCGGTCGGCCTCTCCACTGTAGAGCACGTCGAAGCGGGCATTGATTTCGGGGGGCTTGAGGCGCTCCCTTATGGTAGAGGAATATTCAGCGAGGTTTTCCGCCTCCGCGGCCACCTTGGGCACGACCGGCGCGGCCTTTCGGAGCTCGCCGGTAAACACCTTCAGCGATTCCGCGGTGTCGTGAATCGCAGATATCGTCTCCTTAATCTGTGCCCTGGTCTCCGGGTCGGCTATGTCCGCCAGGCTGGTCAGGAGTTCGTTGGCCTTGGCGGCGGCCTGGGATGCCTGACGGGTGGTCTCCTCCAGATCGTCGAAGATCGTCGTATCCTGCAAGTGCCTCCGGACGGTCTCGCTGGTGGCCTGCAGGTCCGCGGATGCCAGACGCACATTTCTGAGGGTGGCCACCAGCTCGGGGCGCGACTCGTCGGCGAGGCCGGAGAGCGATTCCGCGAGTTGTTTCGCCGCCGTTGCGCTCTCCGAGAAGGCGGTCAGAGAGTCCTTCAGACTCTGAAGCATTTCCTGGTCGGAGAGCACGCCGCGCAGGATGCGGGAGGTGCGGTTCAAACTGTCGAGCACCTCCACCCCGGAGGCCATCAGGTCCGACAGGTCCGGACTGGTGACTCCCTTCACGCGGTCGCCGTCCTCCAGCCGCTTGGCCTCCGGAGAGTAGGATTCAGGAACCACATCCACGAAGCGCTCCTGAATCAGGCCCGAACTGGTCACCCGGAAGGTATAGTTGTCGTAGAGGGTGACCGCGCGCTGGATCCCCAAAGTGGCGAGCGCCTGTCGTGTGGGGGTGATCTCCACAGAGCGGACCTTTCCGATCTTCACCCCCACCATCCGCACCGGGTCGCCCGGCTGAAGCCCCCGCGCGTCGGCAAAGGTCACCTTCAAACTGTAGGTCTGGCGCGCGGAGCGAAGGCCGCGCACGTATACCGCGAAGGCCGCGAGCAACACAACCGCGAGCAGCGTGATCAACCCCACTTTAACTTCGTTTACGTAGCGCATCTCTCCACCTCGCGCCGGCCGCCGCGGACGCCCGGCGGCCCTATTTGATATACCCGCAGCCGCGGGCCCCTAGTCCTCGGTGAGCGGCCCCTCTTGGCTGGCCGACAGGAATTGCCTCACGGCCGGGTTGCCTCCCGCCTCGAGTTCGGAGAGCGGACCGGAGGCGATGAACTTGCCTTTGTGCAGCAGGGCCAGCTGGTCGCACACCCGGCGCAGGCTCTGCACGTCGTGAGAGACCACCACCGAGGTCACCCCCAACTGATCCTTCAACCTCACGATCACCTCGTCTATCTGCACCGCGGAGATGGGGTCCAGTCCGGCCGTGGGTTCGTCGTAGAGCATGATCGCCGGCTCCAAAGCGAGCGCGCGCGCAATTCCCACCCGCTTCTGCATGCCCCCGGAGAGCTCCGCCGGCATCTTCTCCTCATGGCCCTCCATGCCCACCATTTCCAGCAGCGCCCGAACTCGACCTGCCAGCTCCCTCCCCGACGCGCGGCGGTGTTCCACCAGGGGAAAGGCCACGTTGTCCGCTACGGTCATGGAATCGAACAGGGCCGCCTCCTGGAACACCATGCCCATCCCCAGCCTCAATCTCTCCAACTCGGGCGTGGAGAGCGCGTTCACGTCCTCCCCTTCCACCAGCACCTGGCCGCTGGTCGGCTGCGTCAGACCGAGGATGAGTCGCAGCAGGGTGGTCTTGCCCGCTCCGCTGCGTCCCATCACACCCATCACCTCACCGCGCGCGACGGAGAGATCCGCCCCGTCCAGCACGACGGTGCCGTCGACCAGGTAGCGAACCTGTCTCAGTTCGATCACAGTCCCCGAAGGGGCGCTCATGTTATCCGCTCTCTCTTCCGTCGGTCGCCCCGCGACCGGGGGCGGATATTTCCCCCGCGCGGCCTAGTATCTGAAGATGGTGGCGGTCAATGCGAAGTTGAGGAGGTAGATGAGCGCGATGCTCAGCACCACGGCGCTGATGGCGGCGCGCCCAACCCCCTCCGCGCCTCCGGTGGTGCGCAGCCCCTGCCGGCATCCTACCAGCGCAATCACCATTCCGAAGACGACGGTCTTGGCCAGCCCTCCCAATACATCCCTGTAGTCCAACCAGTGCTGGACGGAACCCAGGTATTCGCTCCCGGAGATCCCGAAGTGCGTGGAGAGCGAATATGCCCCCAACATGCCGCTGGCATCGGCCACCACGGCCAGCACCGGCAACATGACCGTGCATGCGATCAGGCGCGGCAGGACCAGGTAGTAGACGGGGTTCACGGCCAGCGCCTCCAGGGCGTCGATCTGTTCTGTGACCTTCATGGTGCCGATTTCAGCGGCGAATGCCGCCCCCACCCGCGCCGCCACCACCACCCCGCACAGGGCCGGCCCCAGCTCCCGGGAGATGGCCACCGCGGTGGTGCCCCCGAAGTAGGAGGTCGCGCCGAACCGGACCATGTATCCCGCCGTGTGCCACCCCCACGCCATGCCCACCAGGAAGAGGGTGAAGGCGGCCACCGGCACCGAGTCCGTGCCCGCAACCGCCATCTGCTGTATCACCCGCCGCCATCCCACCCGGCCCCTCGCCAGATGGCCGATCGAGACGGTGAACAGGATGACGCTGTCCCCCACGAACGCGATGGCGGCGATTATCTGCCGCCCGACAAGACGCACCATAAGGCGCTCCTCAGTCCCGGAGCGGATCGGCGCCCGACGCCCTCACCGAGCCAGCTCCTTCGCCGCTTGCTCGCACATCGAAAGGAAGTACCGGTGGATGCGGGGATCGGAGGTCAGCTCCGGGTGGAAGGACAGCGCCAGGAGATTCCCCTGGCGGGCCGCCACGATCTTGTCCTCACACGTCGCCAGCACCTCCACTCCCTCTCCCACCTCTCTGATTATCGGCGCGCAGATGAACACCGCGCGAAACGGTCCTCCCTCCACGCCGCGGAACTCCACCTCCGCCTCGAAGCTGTCCACCTGGCGTCCGAAGGCGTTCCGCTCCACCGTGACATCCATCAGCGCCAGCCGGGGCTGCCCCTCGATGCCCGCGATGATGTTCTTCGCCATCAGGATCATGCCCGCGCAGGTTCCCATCAGCGGCCGCCCGGAGACGGCCAATTCCTTGATCGGATCCGTGAGCCCATAGCGCTCCATCAATTTGCCGATGGTGGTGCTTTCCCCGCCGGGGAGGATGAGGCCGTCACAGGCCGCCGCCTCCTCGGGGGTGCGCACCTCGCACGCCTCCGCGCCGCAGCGCGCGAGCGCCTTCAGGTGCTCCCGCACCGCCCCCTGCAAAGCCAGCACTCCGACTTTCAAACCATACCTCCCGCCCGAATCGAGGGCCGTGATACGTCGCACCCGCTACCAGCCGCGGGTTTGCAGCAGTTCGCTCTCGTCCATCTTCGCCACATCCAACCCCGGCATGGCTTCCCCGATACCCTCGGAGACCCGGGCCACGACATCGGGCTTGTCGTAATAAGTGGTCGCCTCCACGATCGCCTTGGCCCGCGCCGCCGGATTGTCCGACTTGAAGATGCCGGAGCCCACGAACACCGCCTCCGCGCCCAGCTGCCGCAACAGCGCGGCGTCGGCGGGGGTGGCGATGCCGCCCGCGGCGAAGTTCGGCACCGGCAGCTTGCCGGTGCGGGCCACCTCGCAGACCAGGTCATAGGGCGCGCCCAGGTCCTTGGCCGCGGTCATCAACTGCTCCGGGCCGAGGGTGGTGAGCCATTTTATCTGGGACTGCACGCGGCGCATGTGCCGCACCGCCTCCACCACGTTGCCGCTGCCGGCCTCGCCCTTGGTGCGGATCATCGCCGCGCCCTCGCCGATCCTCCGCAGGGCCTCCCCCAGGTCGCGGCAGCCGCACACGAAAGGCACGCGGAACTGGTGCTTGTCGATGTGGAACTCCTCGTCGGCGGGGGTGAGGACCTCGCTCTCGTCCACGAAGTCCACCCCCAGCGCCTCCAGCACCTGTGCCTCCGCGAAGTGCCCGATGCGCGCCTTGGCCATCACCCGGATGGTGACCGCGGCCATGATCTCCTTGATCTTGGCCGGATCGGCCATCCGCGCCACCCCGCCCTGGGCCCTGATATCGGCGGGGACGCGCTCCAGGGCCATCACCGCCACCGCGCCCGCCTCCTCGGCGATCTTGGCCTGCTCGGCGGTGGTGACGTCCATGATCACTCCGCCCTTCAGCATCTCGGCCAGGCCGACCTTGGTCCGCCAGGTAGATTTTTCCGTCATCGTGAGCCTCCTAACCACCCTAACAGACTGGTGCCGGGCTCTCCATGGAGCCAGGCACGTGTCCCCAAGTTTACCCCCATCCGCCTCGCCTATCATATTACGCCGGGCCGCCGCGTGCAAGTGCGCGCGTCGCCGCGGGAAGACAGGGCGCACCCCTCCCTCCCCCGGCCGACGGGAGAATTCACGCCTCTCTGAGGAGTGAATTCTCTACATTCCCGGCAGCAACCACCCCAGCAGCGGCCAGGCCACCCGGCCGATGATCAGCTCGAAGCCGCGGGTGTTGATGAACAGCAGCAACGCGATGAATCCCACCGGGGCCAGGCGGTCCACGATGGAGAGGTCCCGCACCCGCAAGATCCACGCGGCCACGTGCGCGCCGTCCAGCGGGGGAATGGGCAGCAGATTGAACACCAGTAACACCACGTTGATCGCCGCCCCGTAGAAGCACAGGATGGCGAGGCCCTTCGCCATGGGAATCGCGGGATGGAACCAAACCGCCCGAAAAAGCAGCGCCCAGGCGACGGCCTGCAGGAAATTCGCGGCGGGTCCCGCGATGGTGAGCAGCGCCCGGTCGCGCCGCGGGTTGCGCAGCCGCCAGGGCGACACCGGCACCGGCTTCGCCCACCCGAAGCCGAAGCCGAAAATGCTGGACAAGATGAACATCAGCGTGCCGACGGGGTCCAGGTGGGCCAGGGGGGAGAGGGTGAGCCGGCCGGCGCGCTTGGCGGTGTCATCCCCGAGCAGGTAGGCCGCGTAGCCGTGGGCCACCTCGTGGAGGGTGATGGCCAGCAGAAAACCCGGCGCGCTGGCGATGATGCGTTGCAGGGTGTTGAGCTCGAACAATCCCGCGCTCCCTAATCCACCGCCGGGACCGGCACCTGGTTCAGCACATCGTTCACAATCTGCGCGGCCTGGCTCTGTCTCCGCCACCCGTCTCCCGCGCTCACCCCTGCCCGCACGACCAGCCGATGACAGAGCACCGGATGCGCCATCTCCTTGACATCATCCGGGATCACGTAGTCCCTCCCGAGCAGCGCGGCGCGCGCCTGGGAGGTTCTCATCAGCCCCAGGGAGGCGCGGGGGCTCGCGCCCAGGGAGAGTTTTTCGTGGTCGCGGGTGGCCGTGACCAGCTGCACCATGTACTCCTTGAGGGAAGGATCTATGTGCACTTCTTTCACCTGTTCCTGCATCCCCAGCACCTCCTCCCGGGTCACGACGGCCTGCACCGAGTTGATGGGGTGTTCCTTGATCTGGCGGTTGAGCACCTCGACCTCCTGCTGGGGAGTCGGATAGCCGATCTCGATGCGCATCAGGAACCGGTCCAACTGGGCCTCGGGAAGAGGGTAGGTGCCGCGGTACTCGATCGGGTTCTCGGTGGCGAGCACCAGGAAAGGTTTTTCCAGGGAACGAGTCACCCCGTCCACCGTGACCTGGAACTCCTCCATGCACTCCAGCAGGCTGGACTGGGTCTTCGGTGTGGCGCGGTTGATCTCGTCGGCGAGCAGCACATTGGTGAACACCGGGCCCTCTCGAAACACGAACTCCCCGGTCTTCTGGTTGAAGATGGAGGTGCCGGTGATGTCGGCGGGCAGCAGATCGGGGGTGAACTGGATGCGGCGATAGGTTCCCCCCAGCGCCTTGGCGAGGGCCTTCGCCAGCATCGTCTTGCCCACCCCGGGAATGTCCTCGATCAGCACGTGACCGTTGCTGAGCAATCCGATGGTCACCAGCTCGACTGCACGACGTTTGCCTATGATCACGGTCTCGATCTCGTCCACCAGCCGGCGCGCCAGTTGCGTCGTCTTCGCGATGTCTGCCAACTTCCCGTTCCTCCCGGTGTCGGTGGCTGATTATAACACGCGGCGGCGCGGCCGCGCCGCCGCCTCATTCTGCCTCCTCGACGATCTCCGCCACCCGCGCGAACTGATCCCGCAGGGAGCGGTAGAGATCTCGGTAGACCGGATAGTACCGGCCGTAGGCCACCGCCGCGGCGCGATCCGGGGCGACGGCGTCTCTGGTGCGCACTGCGGCCGCGCAGGCCGCCTCCACCTCCGGCCACACGCCCCCGGCCACTCCCCCCAGCAGCGCGGCCCCGAAGGCCGCGCCCTCGTCGATCTCCATCCGCACCAGGGGGGTCTGAAACATATCGCACAACATCTGCCGCCACAGGGGACTGCGGGAGCCGCCGCCGGTGCTGCGAATCTCCGAAATCGGCAGGCCCATTTCCTTCAAGATCTCCAGCGAGTCCCTCAATCCATAGCACACCCCCTCCATCACCGCGCGCGCCAGATGCCCCTTGCCGTGCCGGAGCGTCAATCCCACGAACGCGCCCCGCGCATGGGGGTCGGCGTGGGGGGTTCGCTCTCCGGTGAGATACGGAAGGAAGAGCAGTCCCTCGCTGCCCACTGGGGCCTTCGCCGCCTCCGCGGTGATGAGTTCATAGGGATCCATCCCCTGCCGGACCGCCTCCGCCCTCTCCTCCGCGCAGAGGGCATCCCGGAACCACCTCAGGGAGCCGCCCGCGGAGAGCATCACCCCCATCACATGCCACTGCCCCGGCACCGCGTGACAGAAGGTGTGGACCCGCAGCTTGGGGTCCATCTTGGGCTCGGACATGGCGGAGAACACGGTCCCCGAGGTGCCCACCGAGACCGCCGCCACGCCCTCGCCTATCACCCCGGATCCCACCGCGCTGCACGCGTTGTCCCCTCCCCCTCCGGCGATGGGGATGCCCCTCCGCAGGCCCAGCTCCTCGGCCGCGATCCCGCTCACCACCGCGGAGGCGACCGGGGATTCGTACACCCTGGGCAGCATATCCAGCTCCAACTCCAAGCCCCGCACCATCACCTCCGACCAGTCGCGCTTCGACACATTGAGCAGCGAGGTCCCCGCCGCGTCGGAGACCTCGGTGGCGTACTCCCCGCTCATGCGATAGCGGATGTAGTCCTTGGGCAGCAGGATCATGCGCAGGCGTTCGTAGAGGCGCGGCTCGTTCCTCTGAAGCCACACGATCTTGGGGGCTTGAAAACCGGTCAGGACGGGATTCAGCGTCTCCGCCACCACGCGATCGAAGCCGATGGTCTCGTGTATCCAGTCGCACTCGGCCGCCGTGCGCTGGTCACACCAGAGCAGCGCCTCCCGCAGCACCTTGCCGTCCTTGTCGAGGAACACGGAACCATGCTGCTGGCCGGAGAGTCCGATGCCTCGCACCTCCTCCGGCCGCGCCCCGGACTCCGCCATCACCCGGCGCACGGACTCTACGGTTCCCCGCCACCAGTCCTCCGGGTCTTGTTCCGCCCACCCGGGCCTCGGGGTGTGGAGGGGATATTCGCTGGTGGCCCGCGCCACCACGCCCCCCGCGCCGTCCACGAGCACCGCTTTCGTTCCAGTGGTGCCGATGTCGAGGCCAAGCAGATATTCACTCATCATTCCCTCCAGGATCGCGCCCTGTACGCGGGCCGCGCCGCCCGCCCAGAAAACTGGTCGGCCACACGATGGGCTGGAGCGCGATCGCGAACAGCGCCCCATCCCGGGCGAGCAGACGCCACGTCAGCCGATCCCCGGTCAACAGGGGGAAGAAACATCCGCACTCGATTTTCAGCCCGCGGGCGAGCGCCAGTGCCCCCGCCGCCATGAAAAGCGCCAACAACCCGGCGACCACCGCCGCGCTGCTCCTGGGCAGCACCCCGAGCGCCAGGAAGGAGCCCGCGGTCACCTCGATCCAGGGCAACGTAATGGCCGCCAGATTGACCAGTGACGGATCCAGGATGCGGTATCCGTAAACCAGGCGCGCGAACTCGGCGGGATGGGTGAGCTTCGGAACGGCGGTGTAGACGAAAATCCCGCCCAGCAACAGGCGGCACACCGCCCCGGTCACGGGATGGGCGAGAATCGCCGCCGCGCGCCTCACGGCCGCCGCTCCCCGGAGGCCACAGGGAAGCCGGCCGCCGTCCATCCCTCCCAGCCCTCCTCCATCACGTATACCGACCCCTCGTACACCTCCGCCAGCCGCTCGGCAACCATGACCGCGTCTCCACACTCCACCCCCTGACAGTACACTATCGCACTCCCCGCGGCCTCGACTCGGTCCGCCAGGTCCGGGTAGCGGTCCTCGAACTCGTCTGGAGGCAGGTTCACCGCGCCCGGAATATGCCCCTCCCGATACTCCTGTGGAGCGCGCGCGTCCACGAACAGCGCGGCCTGGTCCCGCCATGCGGCATAGGCCTCCTCCACGGTCATGCTCTGCAGGCCGGCGGGCAGGGAGAGGGAGACTGGTTTCTCCCCGCTTTGGCGCGCGAATACCGGGATGCCGCGGGGGGAGAAATGGTTGACGAGCAGGCCCAGCGCCGCGCCGCCCACCATGATGGCGAGCGCCCCGAAGAGGGCCCTCTCCGCGGCGGCGCTACGGCCGCGCGCCCCGCTCATCGGCCTGCGCGGGCTTTACCACCCGCCCGAACACGGAGATGAGAAGTTCTTTCGTGTGCGGAAGATCGGTGACGAGGATCACCTTCGCATTGATTTTCTCCGGCTTCTCGACCGGACCGAAGCGCACCTTCACTCGCCAGCCCCTCTGCTGTACCTTTTTGCCCGACTTCCCGAGAAGGGGCTCCGCCTTCGCCGTCAGCGCGGGATGATCGGTCTTCACCTGCAAGACCTTGAACTGCTTCACCGCCACCGGCGTGATGATCACCGTCCGCTCCAGCGCCTCCCCCGCCTTCAGGCGGCCGGTGTAGATGCTGCTGGGTTTCACCTCCACCTCCAGCTTGATCACGCCCGTCACTGTGAGCACGGTTCTGGGGGTCACGGGATCGTTGGTGTCCACGTAGACATGTTTGGTGACCCGGTCGCGGAACCGCTTGGAATGGAAGGTCACCTTGATGCTCCCTCGCTCTCCGGGCGCGAACTCCCGCTTGGAGGGAACGGCCGCGGTGCATCCACAGGAGGCGGTGATGTTGCGGATGACGAGGGTGCTCTTCCCGCGGTTGGTGAAGGCGAACTCGTGGGTGACCTCCTCCATCTGGTACATCTCGCCGAAATCGAAGGTGGTTCCCTCCACCTCGATGCGGGGAGCGTTCTTGGAG
>WFSF01000176.1 GCA_015486155.1 Armatimonadota bacterium | reverse complement strand
GCGCTCGGAGATATACCCGCTCTACAAGGGAAGAGAGAATATTTCGCGGCGGAGCCGATTCGGCTCCGCCGTTTTGCATGGGAGGAAATGGGGACGATGGCCGGCATGTCGCGCAGGGCGGTGCGGGCGCGGAGGCGCAAGGGGCTGCGCCTGTTGGAGCAGGGGATGACGACCAGGGAGGTGGCGGAGCAGCTCGGCGTTACGCCGCGGACGGTGAGCAAGTGGCGGCGCGAGGGGGTGAAGCCGATGCCGCGGAGGCGGCGGAAGGCGAAGAGAAAGCCCGCCCCGGCCGCCGCGCAGGCCGGGGGAGGGCCCGGCCCCGCGCTGGCGGAGATGCTGGAGGCGGAGTTGCCGGAGATCGCGCGGGTGCTGCTGGACATGGCGAAGGGAGGAGATGTGCGGGCGGCGACGCTGGTGATGAAGCTGACGGGGACGGACGCGAACTCCATCGAGAAGGAGAGGGAACGGGATGCCGAAGCCGGGCTGCGGGAGCTGGAGCGGGGACTGCGAGCGCTCCCTCCGGAGATCGCTGGAACGATGGTGGAACTGCTGGCGGAGGCTGAGGCCGAGGCAGAAAGACGAAATGGCAGAGCTCGCCCGCAGGTGGATGGCGCAGACCGGGAACCCGTGCGCCTACCTTGGCAGGCGGAAGATCGCCCACCCGACCAGGGGAGTGATTCCGTTCGCGCTCTATCCCTACCAGCGGAGGTTCCTGGAGTCGCGGGCCCCGCGGCGGATCGTGCTGAAGGCGAGGCAGATAGGCGTCTCCCAGGTGGTGGCCGGGGAGGCGCTCTACCTGGCGAAGCACGTTGACCGGGCGACCATTCTCTTCGTGAGCAGAAACCTGCAGGCCGCGCAGCACCTGCAGGGGATGGTGTATCAACTCATGTCCTCGGATCCCTTGCTGCCCGCGGTGGTGAAGCGGACCGAGTCGGAGCTGGTCTTGGCGAACGGCTCCATGATCCGCAGTCTCCCGGCGACCGAGGAGACCGGGCGCGCCTTCGCCGCCACCGCGGTCTACCTGGACGAGTTCGCCCACATGCCCTGGGCGGAGCGCATCTACCAGGGGGTCACCCCCTGCATCTCCCGGGGCGGCCGCCTGACGGTCGTCTCTACCCCGAACGGGAAGACCAACATGTTCTGGCGGCTGTGGCAGACGGGCGCGCGCCGGGGCTTCGAGCGCTTCCGCATTCACTGGTCCGAGTGCCCTGAGTACAACCCCGCCGGGTACGCGGAGCGCGATCCGGCGGTGAGGGAGCAGTTGGGGAGGGAGGGCCGCTGGTACCGGGAGAACCACGGGCAGTTCGACCCCCGCCAGTGGGCGGAGGAGTTCGAGTGCGACTTCGTGGGCTCCGCGCAGCTGGTCTACCGGGAGTTCGACCCGGAGGCCCATGTGGGCGAGTTCCGCTACCGGCCGGACTGGCCCGCCTATGTCGGGCAGGACTTCGGGTATGTGAATCCCTCGGTGGCGCTGGTGATTCAGGTCAGCCCGTCGGAGGAGGTGTTCGTGATCGAGGAGCACTACGACACGGGCATGGCGGTGTCGCGGCTGGCCGAGGAGCGCTACCGGCCGCTCTGTGACAAGTACCGGGTGCGGGCCTGGTATTGCGATCCCTCCGGCGCGGCGGAGATGAGCGAGCTGCGCCGCGCGGGCATCCCCGCGGTGGCGCGGCGCTCCTCCGTGGACGAGGGGGTGACCCTCATCCGCAGGCTGTTGCGCCCGCCCAACGGCGACCCGCCGCGGCTGCACATCGACCGGCGGTGCGTCAATCTCATCCGGGAGATGAGCCGGTTCTCCTATCGCAAGGACCAGGAGACCATCGCCAAGACCGATGACCACGGCCCGGACGCGCTGCGGTATTTCGCGGTGAACCATTGGGCCGGGATCGCCAGGGCGGAGGGGATGGAGTTGAGGTAGGGCGCAGGGCGGGGCAGTGGAAGAGGACCGCTGATTTATGGCGACGCGCTTCGCATGCGTCGCCGGATGGATCCCTCGCGTTATTACGGCCGAGTGCCGGAGGCACTCGGGCTCGGGATGACAGGGAGGAAGCCTGCACAGGCAAGGTGCCCGCCTCCGGCGGATCCGAGACCTGTGCTACTGGGCGGCCCTGCAATGGGTGATTTCATTACGAGGTGAACGATGCAGGCAACACTGGTCGAGCAGGCTATCTTGTCGCTGCGGGAGACGGATTACGACCGCAATCTGCGCTATCGGCGCAACTGGCGGTACTACCAGAACCGACCCTACGCGGAGCCGCGGCCCGGGGTGTACGCGAAGCTGCGCGCCGTGTTCAACCAGGTGACTAAGATCGTGGACGTGGACGCGCGCTTCGCCATGGGGGAGCGGCTCCAGGTGCAGGCCGAGCCGGAGGTGGAGCGGGCGCTGAACCGGCTCTGGGAGTGGAGCGACCTGCAGCAGGACAAGTACCTGCTGGCCCGGTATGGCGCGTGCTGCGGCGACGCCTTCATCAAGGTGGTGGACAACCGGCCCTGGGAGCTGAACCCGAACCCGGACCCGGAGACGCCGGTGCGGCTGAACGTGCTGCCGCCGGACGCGGTGGCCCCGCGCTATGACCCGCACGACCGGAGGCGGATGCTGGCCTGCAAGATCGAGTACATCCACGGCCGCGACATCCACAAGGAGGTGATCACGCGGGAGGAGATCCTGCTCTACGACCCGCGTGACCCGAACCGGGTGGCCGCGCGCTACCCCAATCCGCTGGGGTTCATCCCCATCGTGCACATCCGCAACCTGGACATCGGGGAGGAGTTCGGGCTGTGCTCCTTCCACAACTTGCTGCCCACCGTGGACGCGGTGAACGAGCTGGCCTCGTTCCTGTTCGACATCGTGCGGGTGTACGCGGATCCGGTGATCATCGGCCGGGGGATGGAGCGGGGCGCGCTGCGCAAGCAGACCGTGGACGAGGCGGGGCGGCCGGTGGCCACCGTGTGGTGGATCCCGAACCCGGACGGGTCGTTCGAGTTCCTGGAGTGGAAGGGCAACCTGCCCGATGTGCTCGCTTTCCTGGATCGCGTCCAGGCCTCCATCGAGCGCAACACGCCCGAGCTCACGCTCTCCGGCCTGCGCGAGCGCCAGGACCTGAGCGGGTATTCGCTTTCGCTCCACCTGGTGGAGCTGGTGCGCAAGATCAACGAGATGCGGGGCAACTATTTCACCGGCCTGGAGAAGGCGAACCGGATGGCGCTGCGGGTGCTGGAGATGCAGGGCAACGGCGAGTTCGGCGACGGCGCGCATCGCATCATCGCCGACCCGGTGCTCCCCGTGGACGACGAGCGGCAGCTCAAGGCGCTCCAGATGGAGAGCCAGGTGTTGCGCATCAAATCCCGCGCGACGGTGGCCGCGGAGCGCGGGATCGAGAACGTGGAGCAGGAACTGAAACAGGCGGACGCGGAGGGCGCGCCGAAGGGAGCCTGAGGGTGGGGGCGCCCCGGTCCGGAACGGGACGCCCCTGCCGACCAGTGATATGAACGACGAGCGCGAGAGGAAGAGCGGAACGTTCTCCACCCTCCGCCGGCTGCCGAGGTTTCTGTAGCGGCTGGCGAGGGACCCGCGGGTGCCGTGGACGGTGAAGGCGGCGCTGGTGGGGATGTCCCTCTACCTGGCGATGCCCTTCGACGTGATCCCGGACTGGATTCCGGTGCTGGGGTATCTGGATGACGTCCTCGTGGTGGGATTCGTGGTCGGCTATGTGTTGAGGAAGGTGCCGCGGGAGGTGGTCGCGGAGCACTGGGGCGAGGATGTGGAGGCCCTGGAGGGGTTGCGGAGGAAGCGGACATAGCCCGCGCCGGGAGCGGAGACAGCGGAGCCAGCGAAGCGCGAGAGACGGGGCGACCCACATGGGTCGCCTTTTCTGTGGGGCGGGCGAGAGGCGGCGGGCGTAGGCACCATACTTCGTCGAGGCTTCGTATGGCAAGCTGCCCGCCCTACAAATGGCCACAGGCTGGGAGCCTGTGCTACTGGCCGGCGGGCATGTCCGCCCTACAATTTCAGGAGGAGATGACGAGATGGCAGAGAGCCCTGATCGCCCGGTGACCGGGCAGCAGGAGAGCAGTGAACGCGAGGCGTCTGCGCAGGAGCAGGCGCCTCAGTCTTCGTCGGCCGAGAGGAAGCCGGGCGCGGCCCAGCCGAGAAGCGAGGCGCGGACCGCGCAGGATTTCTACTGGCGGAGGCAGGCGGAGAAGTTGGAGAAGGAGCTGGCCGCCGAGCGCGCTCAGCGCGAGGCGGAGGCGAGCAGGCTGGCCCGCGAGCGGGAGGAGGCCGCGGCGCGCGCCACGGAGGCGGAATGGCGGGCGCAGCGCCTGCAGATGCTGACCGAGGCGGGGCTGCCGCCGGAGTTGCGGGAACTCGTCCCCGAGGGCGACCCGGAGACGGTGGCCGCCTATGTGGAGCGACTCAAGCCCATCGCGGAGAAACTGGCGCGGCCCGCGCCGCGCGGGATGACCAACACCAATCCCCCCAACCCGGCCGGCAAGGAGGAGGCGCGGCTTCAGCGCCTCGGGGCCGAGGCGGCGCGGGGAGACCGCCGCGCTCTGCGCGAGTACGCGCACCTGCGGGAGCGGGTGAGGACGAAGGATCTGTAGGGCGGGGCAGTTTGCGTCTGCCCGCCGAAGAGGACCGCGCATTTATGGCGACGCGCTTCGCAAGCGTCGCCGGATGGATTCCTCGCGTTATTACGGCCGGGCGCCTGCGGCGCCCGTGCTCGGAATGACAGGATCGGCGGGCATGTCCGCCTCCGGCGGAACATATGGCTAGGCCTTTGGCCGCTGGCTAGGCCTCCGGCCGCCACGGCGGTCTGCCGCAAGCAGACTTAGCCGCATGGCGGTCGCCTGTGGCGACCTAGCCACCCGCCCTATCCTGCTTCGTCCGCCTATGGCGGACTACGCAGGACAAGCAGAACGGGCGGCGGGCGTAGGCACCATACTTCGCCGAGGCTTCGTATGGCAAGCTGCCCGCCCTACAAAACAAGGAGGATAGATGCCTTTCAACGGTTTGGCTACGTATGACAATTTCGAGGGGATCGGGGAGGATGTCTCCGATCTGGTGGCGTTTCTGGCTCCGTTCGAGACGCCGCTGCTGGAGGTGCTGGGGACCAGCGACCGGCCGGCCACGAACGTGAAGCACGAGTGGCTGGAGGACACGCTGAACCCCACCACCGATGTGGCGTCGAGCGCGGTGTCGTCGGCGACCGGGAACGGCGGGATCAACGTCGCCCACAGCGCCTACTTCCGCACCGGCGACCTGATCCAGATGGACAAGGAAGTGATGATGGTGACGTCGGTCTCCGATGTCTCCACCATCGCGGTCACCCGCGGCTACGGGGGCTCGGCGGTGAGCGCGCACGCGGCGGGCGCGGCGGTCACCATCATCGGCAACGCGGCCCTGGAGGGCGAGGAGACCAACGAGGACCGCTCCACCAAGCTGGTGCGCAAGTCCAACTGGTGCCAGATCATGAAGGTGGGCCTGAAGCTCTCCGGCACCGCGCAGGCGGTGGGATGGATCACCACCGGGGACAAGCTGGCCGACGCCAAGCTGATGCGGCTGCGCGAGGCCCTGCGCGATCTGGAGAAGACCATCCTGCTGGGCCGCACCGATGTGGCGACCATCGGCTCGGACACCGCGCGGCGCACCATGGCCGGGATCGTCTGCTCGCTGGCCACCAATGTGGTGAGCGCGGCGACCCTGACCGAGGACACCCTGGGCGACCTGCTCCAGGCCTGCTACAACCAGGGCAGCCGGGACGTGGACCTGATCGTGGCCCCGCCCAAGCAGAAGCGGGTCATCTCCGGGTGGAACAGCAGCCGCATCCACGTCACCAACGACGCCAACGCCTATCGCAATGTGGTCGAGGTCTACGAGAGCGACTTCGGCGCGCAGCGGGTGATCATGAACCGGTGGCTGCCGGACGACACGGTGCTGGCCCTGGACTCGAACCGCCTCAAGGTGGTCCCGCTCGCGGGCCGTTCCTTCCGCTATGAGGAGCTGGCCAAGGGCGGCGATTACCTGCGCGGGCAGATCGTGGGCGAGTACACGCTCGAGCTGCGCAACGAGAACGCGCACGGGATGCTGGTGGGATTGACGTAGGCCCTGTGGGGCGGGCACACCTTTGCCCGCCCCGCAAGCGGAGCTTGCGAAGAGTGGTTCGTTTGTGTGAAGTGGTTTGGCGGGGATGGGTCCCTAGGCCTGAAGGCCGGGATGGCGGTCTGCCGCAGGCAGACTTTAGCCATATCCCCGCCCTACAGAGGCGGCACAGGTGGGGCACCCGCCTCCGGCGGATCCGAGACCTGTGCTACTGGGTGAGAGTCTCCGGTATCGCGGGCCGTGGCCCTGCTGTAGGGCGGGCATACCTATGCCCGCCATGGCTGGCACGGGAGTGCCAGCCCTATAGAACGGCGCGCATGTCCGCCTTCGGCGGATCATACGCGCCCTACAAACGGCCGGCGGGCATGCGTCCCGCCTGCGGCGGACCGACATATGGCTAGGCCTTTGGCCGCTGGCTAGGCCTCCGGCCGCCACGGCGGTCTGCCGCAAGCAGACTTAGCCGCATGGCGGTCGCCTGTAGCGACCTAGCCACCCGCCCTACAATTAGCTTCGCCTCCCTCCTCTGGGAGCGGCGGCTGAGCGCCGTCGGCGCTCAGCCGCCGCGAACGAGGGGCCTCGGTTACGCGGGCGGTCCGGCGTGTGGTAATAGTTCGTAACACCGAGGCACACGGGGAGGCGCGAGGTGAACGATGACAGATTCGGGTTCGACCGCTACTTGATTCGCAGGAAGACGCTGCGCCTGTTCGGCGGGGAGTTCAGGGTGCTCACGCTGGACGGCATGCAGGTGCTGTACGCGGACATGAAGGCGTTTCGGCTGAAGGAGGACATCAGGCTCTACACGGACGACAGCAAGACCGACGAGGTGCTGACCATCAAGGCGAGGCAGATCATCGATTTCGCGGCGGCCTACGATGTGACGGAATCGGCGACTGGGCGCAAGCTGGGTGCGCTGAAGAGGAAGGGCTGGAAATCGTTGCTGCGGGACGAGTGGATCCTGATGGACGAGGAGGACCGCGAGGTCGGCGTCATCCAGGAGGACAGCGCCGCGCTGGCGCTGGTGAGGCGCTTTCTCACCAACTGGATTCCCCAGGGCTTTCATATGGAATACGAGGGGGCCCCGGCGGCGCGGTTCAAGCAGCACTTCAACCCGTTCGTGCTGAAGCTGGAGGTGGATTTCACCCCCGACTTCGCCCACAAACTCGACAGGAGATTGGGGCTCGCGGCGGGTATCTTGCTGTGTGCCATCGAGGGGAGGCAAGGAGGCTGAGGCTGTGATTCTTGACTGTCACGTTCACCTGCCGTCGCCGGGAATCGAGGGCTCCTGGGAGTGGGCTCCTTTCACCAAGGACCTGCCGGCGGCGGTCGCGTACCTGAAGCGCTGCGGCGTGGAGCGCGCCATCGCCAACACGATGCGGGGCGAGAAGGCGACCACCCCGGAGGAGATGAGGGCCGGCAACGACGACGCCATCCAGGCCGCGCGGGACTACCCGGGGTTCATCGTGCCCGCGTTCCTCATCAACGGCAACCTGGGCGAGGAGGCGCTGGCCGAGGTGAGGCGATGCCGCGAGGCCGGGCTGGTGTGGATGGGTGAGCTGTGCGGCTATGTGTCCGGCTACACCTATGACACGGAGACCTTCGCCCGGGCGATGGCCCTGGCGAGCGACCTGAACATCGTGGTGCAGATCCACTCCGAGGGCTGGGAGGAGATGGACCGGCTCTGCGCGGAGTTCCCCAAGGTGACCTGGGTGCTGGCCCACATCGGCGATTCCCGCGAGGAGTGCCATCGGCGGTGCGAGCTGGCCGCCAAGCACAAGAACCTCTGCCTGGACCTCTCCGGCCACGGGGTGCAGCGGATGGGGATACTGGACTACGCGGTGAAGTGCGCGGGGCCGGACCGGGTGCTCTTCGGGAGCGACTACACCATCAACGATCCGGCGGCGGTGATCGCCACCATCAAGGCCTCGTACCTGGACGACGAGGTGAAGGAGAAGATCCTGGGCGGCAATGCCGAGCGGATGCTGGCCGAGCGCGGCTGGAAATAGCGTGACCGGCCGCCGTCGGCCTCTCCCGGCTCCGATGGCGCCGCCCGCGGAGCGCGGCCGGTGAGCCGCGCTTATCTCTACACCCTGCTCGCGGTTTTCTGCTGGACCACCGGGCCGCTGGGGAGCAAGGCCGCGCTGCTGGCCGCGCGCGGCGCGTCCCGCCTCACGCCGATCCAGGTGGCCTTCTGGGCGATCGGGGTGGGATGGCTGGCCTTGTT
>WFSF01000175.1 GCA_015486155.1 Armatimonadota bacterium | reverse complement strand
CTCCGGCACCGCGTACGGGGGATGGGGATAGACCTGGTTGATGAGCATGAAGTACGGCTCGGCCGGGGGGTGGGAGATGAACTCCACCGCCTGCTCTGCGATGTAGTCGTCGCTCAGCGACATTCCGTAGTTCTCCGCCACTTCGCCCCAGAGGAAGGTGTGATACAGCCGGTCCCCCGGCCGCCAGGGGCCCTCGTTCACCGTCTTCCGGCCCCCGGTGCCCTCCACCCGGTCGTGGCACGAGTCCCCGATCGCCTCCTCCGCGATCATGTCGTTCTTGCCGCCCCACCATACGTGATAGCCCGCCTCCTTGAAGTACCGCAGCAGGTTGGGCTCGTGGGCCCGGAGCATGTGGTGCATGGTGCGGTGGCCGTTCACGTGGCAGTACCATCCGCTGGCCATGGAGGCGCGGCTGGGCGTGCTCACCGGGTTCTGCACGAAACATCGCGTGAATCCAACGCCCTCCGCCGCCAGCCGGTCGAGGTTCGGGGTCTGCACCACCGGGTTTCCCCAGTATCCCGCGTCCTTGGCGCGCCACTGGTCGGTGACGAAGAGCACTACGTTGGGTGGTCTCTGATTCGGCATAGTGATGTGCTTTCGGCCTCTTTCCGGCGTTTCCTCTGGGCGGCCAAGGAGGGCCGGCGGCGGGGCGGCCCGCCAAGCGCCCCGGCGGGCAAGCGCAGACTGCCCCGCCCTACAGGCCGGCGCCGAGGAGAAACGTGGTCTCGGCCTCGATTCCGGTGGCGACATCGCGGGCGATGATGCGCCATTCGCCGGCGGGGTCGTTGAGGGCGAGGGGAATCTGCGCCTCCCCGCGGCCGTGTTCCAGCGCGACGCGGCCGCCGTATTGCCGGTATTCCCGCCCGTCGGGTCCCATCACCCTGATGACCGCGACATGGGTGCCGGGGGCCGCGTCGCCCTCGGTTCGCACCTGCACCGTGTAGGTGACTTCCGCGCCCGGCGCGGCCTGCTCCGGCGCGCGCACCTCCATCCCCTCCACCCGGTAGGGAAGGAGGGCGTAGATCTTCGCCTCACCGTATTCGAGTTTCCCCTCCACCCGGTCGGTGAGACCCAGATAGCGGTGCGCGCGCACGTCGTAGATGTGGCGCGCCTCCGGGAAGACGATGCGCACGTTGTCCCCGGCGAGGTCGACGCGCGCCTCCTCCAGGGGCGGAATGCCGCGGGAGAAATCCACCTCCTCGCGCTGTTCGGGGGACTGGTAGCGGATGATCCCGTAGTACTCGGCCTCGCCGGCGCGGTAGTGGACGGCCTCACAGGAGAGCACCGGGCGTCCCTGGTCGTCCGCGATCTCGGCGGGGGGCTTCGCTCCCGCCTGGTCGAGCGCGTCGGAGACGAGTTTCACCAGCTGCGTGAGCTCTTCTGCGCTTATCTTGTCCTCGCCGGCCACCGGCGCCAGCGAGCGGCCCAGGTATATGGCCTTTCCCTGTCCGTGGGATGAGACCACGGCGCGCGGATCGGCCGCGCTCCATCCCCGCTCGGCCCCGGCCGCGGTCACCTGTTTCCAGGCGTCTAGTTTCTCCAGGTCGGCCGGGCGCGGCACGGCCTGCGTGATGCCTAACAGGTCGTCGAGCCGTCCCCGCCTCCGCCACTTGCAGTGCTCGTCCATCACCCCGGGCCAGATGTCCGCGACGACCACGCCGCCGGCCTCCACGAACTGCTCTATCGCCTTCGCCTCCGCCTCCGAGACGGCGACGGAGTCCGGCATGATGAGCACTCGGTAGCCCTGCTTCATCAGCTCGCCCTGCTCTATCTGGCTGTAGGCGAGGAAGTCGTACTGGTAGCCGAGCCCCTCCAGCAGGCGCGTCCAGCCCATGCGGTCCCGGTTGAAGAGTTCGTTGGCCTTGCTGCCGCGCTCCCAGGCGTTTTCCTTGATCTCTCCGTCGGAGATCCAGGTGCCGTGGAGGCTGGGATAGGAGTAGTGGATGGCGATGCCGCAGTTGTCCCGGTCCGCCGCCCCCAGCAGCCGGGCGATACCGCCGCCCCGCAGCTCCGCGAAGTGTTTCGCCAGATCGGCCCCGCTGCGGCAGAAGGTGAGGTCGGGGTCGAGACAGGAAATCTCCCAGAAGATGACGCAGCCGGCGGTGTCTCCATTGAGCAGCCGCCCCCAGAGCTGGAGCGCGAGTTCAGGGTCGCTCGCCCCATAGCCGGTGCAGCCGGTCAACTTGAGGTGATGGTAGAAGGAGCGGTTGAACTCCTCCAGGTTCTCGCCGGTGTACTGCTGCATCTGGTCTAGGTAGCGGTTGAGGCGGGAGTAATCGTACCCGTTGAAGGGATTGCCCACCTGGTTGCCGGAGAGGCAGATCACCGCGTTGGGGTCAATGCCCTTGATGATGTCCCTCCCCTCCCGGTAGACGTCGGCCCACATCGTCTCCATGAAGGTGCGGTGGTCGGCCCAGGGGGCGTAGTTGCCCTTCTCCTGCGCCTCCTTCGAGGTGAGCGGAACCACGTCGTCCCACGAGGTGTAATCGGTCTCCCATTCCGCGTTGAGCGCCTCCAGAGACCCATAGGTCTCGCGCAGCCAGTCGCGGAATCCGGCCAGACAGGTGGGGGACCAGCAGATGTCGAGGGAGTCCTCGAAGAAGGTGAGCGAGGGCTCCTCGTAGGCATAGTAGGAGACCGGAGAGAAGCGCGCGAAGTCCGAGACCCTCCGGCTGAGTTCGTCCCGAAACCGCGCGTGGAACTCCGGGCTGGAGAAGCAGGGCTCGCGGACGAGGTATTTCTTGTCCCCAGTCTCCAGCCAGCGGCGCTTGTTCTCGTTCCACTGGGGCTGGTGATAGCGGGGGTGGAAGCCGTAGGAGACCACGTCGGCCTGGATCTTGAAGTTGACGTGCTCCGCCATGGCGGGGGAGATGGCCCCCATCACGGAGACGTTCATCTTCTCCAGTTGGCGGGCGATGGCGGGCCAGCGGCCGGGCGGGGGCTCCGGCAGGAAGCGGTCCATGATGATCTCGTAGTCGTCCCACACCTGAGGGATGCGGACGAAAAGGGAGGCGGAGCGGTGGTCGAGGAGATGTGCGCCCTGCCGCACCTCGCACACCACCCTGCCCAGGCGGGTGAGACAGTGGGCGGTGGAGAGGTCGAAGGGAACGGCCGCCTCGCCGGAAACGGAAATTGTCTGCTCCCGGCGGGAGAGCACACGCCCGTAGTTGTCCTCGAAGGTGACGGCCGCCAGCGCCTCGGCGGGCGAGTCGGCCCGCAGCCTCACCTCTCCGGTGACGCGGCCGCCCACCTGCACCACCTCTTCGCGGGGGGAGACGGAGACGATCCTCACCGGCCGGGGCGCCTCGAAGGCGGCGGTGCCCCAGTCGAGCACGCCGCTCCCGCCGCGCACGATCACATCCGCGAAGTGCAGGCCGCCGTTGAGGGTGTCGGGCAGGTCGCATTCGACCGAGCCCGCCTTCGCGGTGACCGTGCGGCTGTACTCGGTCTCGTACCGGTCATCGCGGACGGTGAGCTCGACTACGACTTCGTCCTTCCCACCTGTGAGCTCCACGCGGACCTTTTGCGCGTCCGCGGAGATTGCGGAGAGGCGTGTCTCGTGTTCGCGGCCCGCGGCCCACACGATGGCCCGACAGAGCAGGGAATAGAAATACTCCCAGTAGGGATAGGTCTTCTCGACCGCCCACGGGTCCTTCAGCTGCGGGGCGAAGCAAATGCTGTCATAGGCCAGCGCGACCACGCGGCCGCGGCCGTACTGCTTGACCGCGAGCACGGGGTGTCCGCCGGCCTCGATGAGCACCTCCCCGCTGGCGGAACAGGGCCGAAGACTCATCTGGTCGAAGGGGAATGTCTCCAGCGGAAGGCCGCGGGTGATGAAGTGGTCCTCGGTCACTCTCCACTCCTCGCCGGAGACCAGATCGGCGGGCCTCGCGCCCTCCTCGGCGGGCACGGGACCGGCGGGCATGAGGGGCGAGAGTTCGTCGAAGCCCAGCGGATCCTTGGGGTCCGCATTGGGCGTGATCAGCACCAGCCCCGCGCCCGCGCGCACGCGCTCCAGAATCGCCTTGCGCGCCTCCTCGGGCAGCGCGTTCCACGGATGCGCGCCGGGGAGGACGAGCACGTCGTAGCGAGTCTCCGCAGTAAGGTCCTCCACCAGGTAGTCGTAGTCGGGGTGGTAGGGCCGGCCGTGCGCGCCCCCGCGCTCGCCGTAGAAATCCCCGAACCCCCAGGCATTGAGCCCTCCGCGGTCCAGGGTGAGGGTGTCGTAGACCAGGCTGAGCCGCTGGGCCAGCTCCACCACATCGCGGCCGCCCACCACGGTGGGCATCATCCAGGCGCGGATGGGGCCTCCCTGGTAGGGATCGGCCCACTTGACATGGGGCGTCTCCACCTCCAGGGAGTAGACGACATCCATCCGGCCCTCCGGCAGACCGCGGCCGGGCCGGGACTCCCCCCTCGCCTCTCCCGACACGACGAAGAGCGCTGCCATCGGCATCAGCAGCAAGAGCATCCACAACGTGTTATTCATCCTTCACCACTCCTCGCGAATCCGCCGCGGCGGCCGCGGCGGAGGCTGGCGTCGCAACTCGATTCCAGGCGAACCCCATCAGCCCTTCCCGGCCGCCGCGCGGGCTCACCTTCCATCTCACCGCCGCGTTTCCTGTCGCGGCCCCCGCGGGCGGAGTCGAGAGAGGGACCAGCCGGTCGGAAAGGGAAGAGAGAGTCCTAGGATACGAGGAGAGCGGGGGCTGGAGATGCGGAAAGTAGTGGTGGATACCCATGTGCTGCTGGCGAGCCTACTCGGCGGGGAGCCGAGGCTGGTGATGAAGTACTGGTGGGAGGGGAAGGTCTCGCTGTGTCTGTCGGAGGAGATCGCGGCCGAATACCTGGCCGCGCTGGCGCGGCTGGGAGAGGCCAAAGAGGCGGCGAGGGAGTTGATGGAGGCCTTCGCCAAGCCCGGCCGCCGCGGGCATCGGGTGGAGTGGGTGAAGCCGGAGCAGGACGACTCCGAGGGGCCGTTTTCGAAGCGTCCCGCGCTCAACAAGTTCGTGGCCTGCGCCCGCGCCGGAGGCGCGGACGCCATCATCGCGCTGGACCCGGACCTGGTGGAGCGCGGGGATATCGGTAAACTACAGGTGATCACCCCGGGCGAATTTCTGGAGGCGATGGCCGGGGGGAAGTGGTAGGAGGGCGCGCTCGCCCGCTCGCCCTACGACTGGAGCACAAGATCACGGGCAGGGCGCCTGTGCTACCACAGGCAGGGTGCCTGTGGTACTTGATGATGCAGAGACCGGCCCCTGGGCCCGGAGAGTGCCGGGAGATGACGGGGCCGGCCGAGTGGTGATTTCCTTGAAGTTTATGTCTCCGCGGGGGTATGGGTGAGTTTCCTCGGGTGGTTGGATTTGCGGTGGTCCCGCGGTTTGCGATAGGTGCGCATGTTTTCCAGCTGGTTGAGGGCCTTGAGCCGGTTGTAGATGAGGAGCCAGGCGCAGTCGCGGTCCGGGTCGACCTCGCATTTGCCGTTCTGGCTGCCTCCGCAGGGGCCGTTGACCAGGCTCTTCGCGCAGAGGGTGATGGGGCAGATGCCGCCGGTTTCGTTCAAGATGCATTCTCCGCACTCGGAGCAGCGCTCCATCCAGAGGGCATCGGGGACGACGGTGTCCATGTGCCCCACGGAGTTGAGCGCCGAGATGACGGGTTTGACCAGGCCGTATTCCTCGGTCGCCTGCAGGACGGTCTGGACCGCTCCCCCGCAGCCCAGCACCACCACGCAGTCGCACTCCTCGAGGTGCTTCTTCCGATCCCCTTCGTTGAAGAAGGAGTAGACGTGCTGGATATAGCAGGTTCGCTCGGGGACGCCGCGGTCCAGCACCTCGTAGCCGCGTTCTTGAAGTGTGGAGGTCATCTGCTCCACCTCGGGCTCGCCTCCAGTGTGGCAAACCTTGGCGCAGCCTCCGCAGCCTACGACGAAGATCTTCTTGCGCGAGCCGATCGCCTCCAGGACCTCGGGGAGGGGTTTTGGTTCCGTACCGATCATTTAGAGAGCTCCTTTGTTTGCAGCGGCCGTGGCGGCCGGTGAGATTGTGTCGCGTTGAGGGGGGCCCATCACGTGACGCTTCGGTGGTCATGGTAGGATGTGGGGCGGGAGTCGTCAAGGGCAGCGAGCCCCTTCGCTTCTTCGCAGGGCAAGCGTGGCGGCGGCCGCGGCGCGGCGGGGTTTGGGTTGACGGCGGGCGAGGGAGGGGGCTATACTCGCGGTGGACGTCAGACCCCAGCGGAGGGGTGTCCGAGCTGGCCTAAGGAGCGCGACTGGAAATCGCGTAGGGGGTCAAAAGCTCCCTCGCGGGTTCGAATCCCGCCCCCTCCGCCATGATTTTATGTGCCAGTCGGTCCCCTTTTTATGGTATTTTCCCCGATGATGCCAGAGGTGCGCCTGCGGCCAATTCGCATGTCGGATGCAGAGAGATGCTTCCGCTGGGTGACCGACCCGGAGGTGGCGTTGCATCTCGGCCTGACCCGCCCTCCGCGCTCGGTGCGGGAGGAGCGGGCCTGGATCGCCACCGTGCTCTCGGACCCGGAGCACCTGCGGATGTTCGTGGTGGAGGACGGCGAGGGCCGGCCCATCGGCACCACCACTCTGCGCGGGATCGAGCCGGAGGAGGGACTGGCCCATTTCGGGATCCTCATCGGGGAGAAGCACCTGTGGGATCAGGGGTATGGAACCGCGGCCACCAGAGAGACCCTCGCCTTCGCCTTCCGGGAGCTGGACCTGCGGGAGGTGCGGCTTTCGTGCTATTCGCGCAACGGCCGCGCGCGGCGGTGCTATGAGAAGGCCGGGTTCGAGGTGGTGCGCGGTGGGGCCTTGTGGAAGCCGGAGGGCGGCGCGGATTTGAGGATGCGCATCACGCGCGGGGAGTGGGAGGCGCGGGCGGAGGGGGAGTGAGGGCGCGCGGCCTTACACCACTATGCTCACCGCCTTCGCCTCGGCCATCACGGCGCCGTCGGAGGCCTTTGCCTCCGCGGTGGTCTCCACACCGCGGGCGGTCCGGCGGGTGATGCGCCCGCGGATCTCCAGGGTCTCTCCGATGGGGACGGGCTTGCGGTATCTCACCTCCAGCCTCCCCGTGATGGCGTTGATCCCCTTCTCCCAGAGGAGGCGGGCCATGGTCTCGTCCAGGGCCGTGGCTACCAGGCCCCCGTGGACGATGCCGGACCAGCCCTGGTACTCCGGCTTGACGTGGAGGGTGGTCACGTAATCCTCCCCGTCGAACCGGAACTCGAGCTTGAGCCCGATGGGGTTGTTCTTACCACAGGCGAAACACATGTCGTCAACGCCGAGCCGCATGTTTCCTCCTCACTCCGACACCCAGTCGGAGACCTTGAAGGCGAAATTGAAATAGGCTAACGCCATCTTGAAGAAAAGAATGGCGGCGAAGGACGCGTATACGGTCACGATTCCTACCTGGGCCATCCGGATGAGGGTTTTCCGCCGGTTGCGGTTGTCCTCCCGGTAGTAGGTGGCGGCGCGGGATAGCATCTCGGGGAGTTCGCCCGCGGTCTCGCCGGTGGCGAGCATACTCAGGGTGTCTTCGTCGAGGAGCCGGGCGCCGGTGAGGGCGCTGGTGAGGGTGACGCCCGCGCGCAGGGAGGGCACGACCGCGAGCAACCGGGGAGTGAGGGCGGCGTTTCCGGCCGCCATTGCGGCGTGCTCGGCCGCCTCCCCCACCGAGACGCCCGCGCGCAGGAGCAGGGCGAGGCTGCTGAGATAGCGCTCCAGGGCCGCGCCGCGCGCCACCCGGCCCACCAGGGGCAGGCGGACGACCATCCGCTGCTGCCAGGCCTGGAACCAGGGGGCGCCGCCCAGGATGAACCACACGATCGCCGCGGCCGCGAGGCCGAGGAGAATCGGCAGGGAGATCGTGCGGAAGTAGTAGAGGAGCATCTGGACTTCGGACTGAGGGGTCCAGCCCTGCTCCGGGATGGGCGCGGAGAGGAGTTTGATGGCGGGGATGGTGATGATGATGCCGGGGACGGCCAGGCAGGTGTAGAGAACCAGCGGCCAGAGGGTGGCGCTGCGGGTCTCCCACTCGGCCTCGTAGCCGGAGGCGATCTGGTCCAGCGCCTCCGGCAGAAAACCACCGGCCTCCGCGGCGGAGATGAGGCCGATGTGCCAGGGGTAGAAGAGGGCGCGGTGTTTTTCCATCACGCTGGAGACGGGCCGGCCCGCCTCCGCGGCGGCCGCCATCTCCCTGGTCACCCCCCGCAGGCCGCGGGGCGCGGTGCGCTCCAGTTGCCTGCAGGCCTGGCCGATGGGGAAGCCCGCCTTGGTGAGAGAATGCAATTGCCGGAAGAAGACGCCCATCCTGCGTACATAGGAGAGCGGCCTCCGCCGCATGGGCGTCCAGACGGGGGCGGCCGCCGCGTGACCCGCGGCAGGGGCCTGTGTCTCCGGGGCGGAACCGTCTCTGGGGCGCGGCCCACCCGAGGGCGGTTGGCCCCGGGCGCCGAGCTCGAGCGCGCCCCAGCGGGAGTCCGCGTTTGACGCAGCGGCCTCGTCCTTCCGGTCTTCCGGCCGGAGCGGCCGTCCGCACTGATAGCAGGTGGTGCGCTTGACGCTGTTTTCCGCCCCGCAGTGTGGGCACGGTGTCATCCGCATGGATTCATTATACACTTTCTGCGCGCACAGTCAGGCGAGGGAAAAATGGAGAACGAAAGCCGCGGAATACGAGCGATTGCATGGGATGAGGGGAAGGTGGTCATTCTCGACCAGACGCGCCTGCCCTCCGAGGAGGTCTATCTCGTCTGCACCCGTGTGGAGGAGGTGGCGGAGGCGATCCGGAGGCTGGCGATCCGGGGGGCTCCTCTGCTGGGGATCGCGGCCGCCTACGGGGTGGCGCTGGCCGCGCGGGGAAGCGACGGGGGCCTGCGCGGCCGGGTGCGCGCCGCGGCGGAGTTACTGCGCGCGACCCGCCCCACCGCGCGCAATCTGTTCTGGGCGCTGGAGTTGATGGTGGAGCGCGCGGAGGCGGGGGCGACGGCGGAGGACCTGCGCGCGGAGGCGAGGCGGATTCACGAGGAGGACGCGGCCGCCTGCCGCGCCATCGGGGAGCGCGGGGCGGAGCTGCTGCGGGGCGTGGAGTGCGTGCTCACCATCTGCAACACGGGCTCGCTGGCCACCGGGGGAATAGGGACCGCGCTGGGCATGATCCGCGCCGCGCACGCGCGGGACGGCCGGCTGCGGGTGATCGCCTGTGAGACGCGGCCGCTGCTCCAGGGCGCGCGGCTCACCATGTGGGAGCTCACCCGGGACGGGATCCCGGCCACCCTCATCACCGACAACATGGCGGGCGAGGTGATGAGGAGGGGAATGGTGCAGGCGGTGGTGGCGGGGGCGGATCGGATCGCGCGCAACGGGGATGTCGCCAACAAGATCGGCACCTATGGTCTCTCCGTGCTCGCCCGCCACCACGAGATACCATTTTACGTGGCCGCGCCCATGTCCACGGTGGACCTCGACATCCCCGACGGCTCGCACATCCGCATCGAGGAACGGAACCCGGAGGAGGTGCGGGGATTCGGCGGGGCGCGCACCGCGCCCGCCGGGGCCGCGGTTTTCAACCCCGCCTTCGACGTCACGCCCGGGAGCATGGTGACCGCGATCGTTACCGAGCGCGGGGTGGTGAGGCCTCCGTACGGGAGCTGGGGGGGATAGAGCCCAATTTCCGCAGCTCCGGCCTACTTGCGGATGTCAATCCAGGCGCGGCAGGTCATGCCTGGTATGATGCGCGGGTCCTTGGCGTCCAGGCTGATCTTGAGAGGGATCTGCTGGAGCTGCCAGGGGCTGGAGGCACCGGGGGAGGAGGCGGTGGCCTTGCCCACCTGTATCAACTTGCCCTTGAATTTACGCCGAGGGAAGGCATCGAGCCTGATCATCACCGACTGGCCGGGCTTCAGTTTCGCCACCACCAGCTCGGTGACTCCGCCGCTGATCCAGAGGGGCCGGTCGGTGGAGGCGATGGTGACGATGGGCTCGCCCTTGCTCACCACTTCTCCCTCGTGCACGATCCGGCCGGGGCCGCGCACCACGACGCCGTTGGTGGTGCTGCGAAGGACGGCGTCGGCCAGCCGCGACTTGGCCGCCTCCAGTTCCGCCTGGGCCTGCGCCACGGCCGCACGCTGGGCGAGCACATCCTGCTCCTTGAGGGCGACCTGCTTTTTCTGGGAGAGCGCGGCTTGGAGCATGGCCTCGGCGCGGCGCACTTGGGCCTCCTGGGTGACTATTTCCTGCCGCATCATCTGGCCCTCGTAACTCTTGGCCTTGGCCAGAGCGAGGGCCGCCTCGGCGGCGGCGATGTCCTCGGGCCGGCTTCCCTCCTGCAAGAGGCTCAGCTTTTCGCGCGCGGACATGAGGTTGGCCTCGGCCACCTGCTTGTCAGAGAGGGCCTGGTCGAGGGCCTGCGCCGAGCCCGCGCCCTGTTGCTGAAGCCTCTGCATTCTCTGGAGCGTGGCGGTGGCCCTGGCGAGTTCGGATTCCGCCGCCTGCACCGCGGCGCGCGCCTGGGCGATCTCCTGCGGGCGCGGGCCGGCCTTGAGCCGGTCCAGTTCCGCCTGGGCCTTGCGCACCTCGCTGCGGTACTGCTGGGTGTCCATTTCGAGCTGGGCCTTCGATTTCGCGAGGGCCGCGCGGGCGGCGGCCAGTTCCGCCTCCGCCTGGGCTATGGAGGAGGCGGTCTGCCGCTTGGTCATCTCCAACTGGGTCTCCGCCCGGCTGAGGGAAGTCTTGGCGGCCTCCAAGGCTGCCCTGGCCTGCTCTACCTGTGCCTCCAGGTCGGCCTTGTCCAGGATGGCGACGATCTGGCCCTTCTTCACCAGGTCGCCGGTTTTCACGGGAATGCGCTGGACGCGCGTGTCGGTCTTCGCGGCCAGGCTTACCACGAACGCGCTCACCCGCGCGTAACTGGTGCGGACATGAGTTAGGGTAAACCAGATGGCATAGGCGCCCCAGATCAGCCCCACCAAAGCGATGAGGATGCCGGCGCCGACCAGATAGTGCCACCACTCTCGTTTGCGAGCCTGGGTCTGCTGTGCGTTTCTTCCCCGTCTGGGCCCGTAGCCGGGGCGTGGTTCACCTGACATGGCGTTTGCAGCAACCTTTCTCTAATACTCGGTGACGGTTTCGCGGGCGCGGGGCCTGCGAAACCCTTCCGGTCTCTTATGCCTTGCCGCGGTTTCTCCTTCCCGCGCGTGGAAAACAGAGGGGAATAATGGGGTGGAGTTGTTCTTCTTGAACAAAATGGGTAAGATATTGGCGATGCCGCGCCGTGAAGAGCGGCTCTCCCCGACCCCTCTGGAGAGACTTCGCGAGATGAGCAACCCTCATACGCGCGCGAGAAGAATAGCAGTCGCCGCCGCGGTGGGCTTGTGGCTCGCCTGGGCGGCGGGCGCCTGGGCGCAGCCTCTGCCCGCCGGGGCGGAGCAGGCGGCCAATCGGTTTCTGTATGCGTTCTCGCGCAATGACCGTGAGACCATCGCGGCGATGATCCCGAAGCAACCGAAGAACCTGTTCGGGCCGTGTCCATTCGACCGCATGCCTTCGTTGTTCAAGCCGCGGGCCGACGGCCGGGTGGGGGCGGTGGAATTCCAGGGTAAGATGACGGACCCCGGGCTGCCGGCCAAGGGGATCGTGATTCTGCGGCTGATGCAGGAGGGGGACGCGAAGGTCTGGCGGGTGCGCCAGATCTACTGGTATGACGAACTCCCCCAGGGGGCGGAGATCCCCGAGCGGAGCCCGACGGATGAAGACCGCCAGCAGGAGCCGCGGGTGTGGGAGGCGGCCAAACTCTTCATACACTACTGGCTGCGGGGGAATTACGAGGAGATGGAGGGAATGACATTCCGGTGGTGGGAGGTGCACCGCCGGCCGCCGAAGTGGGTGCGGATGACGCGGGTGGAGCTTACCGCGCGCCCGACTACTCTGGACGGAATCCGGGTTGACTTCAGGGCGAAGTTGAAGATTTTGAGGATCTTGCCCCGCTCGGTGAGGGGGAACATCTGGCTGGTGAAGGAAGACGGCGTCTGGAGGGTGCGGCCGATCACCTTCGCCTTCTTCTTCTGAGGGGCGGACCGCCGCGGGGCGTGAGCATGAAACTCGGCAGCGCAGTGCTCAATCTCTTTCGTCTGCGCAGGGACCGGCGCGAGCTGCCCCTGGTCGCCGCGGCGCGGCCGGCGCGGGCGGATATCGAGCCCACCACGCGCTGCAATTTCCGCTGCCCCCACTGCCCCACCACGGGAGACGTTCCCGGGTTCGTGCGCCGCCACATGTCTCTCTCCGAGTTCACCTCCCTGCTGGACCAGCTGCCCACCGTGTACCGCATCAAGCTGGTGGGGCTGGGGGAGCCGCTGCTCAACCCGGACTTCTTCGACATGGTGCGGGAGGCGGGCCGGCGGCGGGTGCGGGTGCTCACCACCACGAACGGCTCCCTTCTCGATGCGGAGCGCCGCCGCGAGCTGCTCGCCTGCGGCCTGAACCATCTCAACGTATCCGTGGACGCGGCGCGGCCGGAGACCCACGCGCGGCTGCGGCCCGGTTCCGACCTGGAGCAGATCGGGGTGGACCTGGCGTCTCTGGTGGAGGAACGGGGGCCGCGACGGAGGCCGGTGATCCGCGTGTGGCACGTGATCCAGCGGGAGTCGGTGCCCGAGTTGCCTGATTTGGTCACCCGGTGCGCGGAATGGGGGGTGGACGCGCTCCTGTGCACCGCGAAGTTGACGAATTTCGGTCTCTCCTCCCTGGAGGATGTGGTGGCCGAGAGGCGGGCGGTGGCGGAGGACCTGAGGCGGGTGCTGCCGGAGGCGAGGCGGCGGGCGGAGGCGCTGGGGCTGGAGTTCCGCTGCCCGGATGCGCCCCCTCCTCCCCGCAGGCCGGAGGAGGGGCGGCCCTGTCGCTGGCCGTGGAGCCGGACCTTCATCTCGGTCACCGGAGAGGTCTTTCCGTGCCCCTACGCGCGGGGCCCCGACGGGAGTGCCCTGGGGCGGGTGTTGCCCGCGGCGGAGGGAGAGGAAGGAGACGGGACCTCTTCGTTCGCCTCGGTGTGGAACGGAGCGGCGATGCAAGACCTGAGGGCGCGCCTCCGCGATCGGAGGAATCCCGCCTTCTGCCGCGCCTGCTATCCAGGCTGGACGCCGGACTAGCGCGGGCAGGACCTGACCCGGACGCAGGGGAATGCAAGACTCATGCCAGTCAGCCGACGAGAGCTGTTCGTGATATTCGGGGCCCTGATGGTGGGCTGGGTGGGCCTGATGGTGGGGCTGCACAAGCTGCAGCAGGCCAGAACCCCGCTCAGGACGGTAGTGCGGCCGGAGCTGGTGCACTACCCCGGAACCGAGGACATCCCGGAGCAGGAGTCGGAAAACCTGGGGTGGCGGAAGTACTGGTTCACCTTTGGCGAGGACTACCCCTCGATCACCGTGTACCAGTTCTACCAGCGGGAGATGGCCAAACAGGGGTGGCGGCTGGTGCCGGACCGGGAGCCGGAGTGGATCCGGCAGGATGAGAAGGGAAAGGTGAGGGATGTCTTTCGCGCCACCTGGCTGTCGCCGGACCGTCTCTATCAATTGGACCTGGACATGGTGTCGGTGGCCTCGGTGACGCGAGAGGAGGGACGGGTGGTGGACGAGGAGCGGGAGCCGGGAATGAGGGTGTACGTGACGCTGCGGCGGGTGATGGTGCCTGGGATGCTCCTGCCGCCCACTGAGCCGGGGCCCCTGAAGGGGGAGATAGAGACGCCGAAGAGATGAGGGGCGCCGGGGCGGGGCCTATTCCTGGAGCAAGCGAGGCCCGCAGGGTGGGCGAAATCCCCGGTCAATTCACTCCGGGAGTTCGGAAATGGCGGCGCGCGCGGTAAGCCCCACCTCCGAGGAGATCGTACGCCATATCCGCGGCCTGCGCCGGAGTCACCCCGATCTGGTCAAAGTGAGCAAGCTGGGCGAGACCAGGGAGGGGAGACCATTGCACGCGGTCACCATCACCAATCCCGAGGCCCCGGCCCGCGACAAGCAACACGTGCTCATCACCGCCGGCCACCATGGGAACGAGGAGAGCGGGAGGTTGGTGGCGCTGGCCGCGATGGACTGGCTGGTGACGAGGGCGGCGGCCGCGGTGCGCCGCAGACAGAAGATCGTGATCCTGCCCAACATGTGCCCGGACCTGGCGGAACGGGATGCTTACCGCCCGGCCCGTGGTCCCGCTGGGGCGCCCTCCCCCTCGCCGGGCGGTAAGCATCCCGTTCCGCCAGGTCCGGGCACATGTTGGGCAGGAT
>WFSF01000174.1 GCA_015486155.1 Armatimonadota bacterium | reverse complement strand
GGTGCTGGGGATCGGGGTGCCGCAGATAACGGCGGCGGTGGACTGCGCGGCCGCCCGCGAGGACTACCTCAAGGAGAGCGGCCGGCGGGTGGCGGTGATTCTGGACGGCGGGATGCGAGTGGGGAGCGACATCGCGAAGGCGATCGCGGCGGGCGCGGACGCGGTGATGATCGGCTCTCCGCTGGCGATGGCCGAGGAGGCACCGGGCAAGGGATACCACTGGGGGATGGCGACCTCCGACCCCGGGCTGCCCAGGGGCACGCGGGTGCGCGTCGGCGTCGCGGGGCCCATGAAGCAGATCCTCTTCGGACCGGCCCACAAGGACGACGGCACCATGAATCTGATGGGCGCGCTGAGGCTGTCGATGTCGTGCTGCGGGGCGCGCACCATTCCGGACATGCACAAGGCGGAGATCGTGATCGCCCCGGCGATGCCGCACGAGGGCAAGGCCTTCCAGAGGGCGCAGGGTGTAGGCGGCACGCGCTGAGCGCAGGGAGCCGAGCGGGGGAGGAGATGGCCGGGTTGAACTCACCACAGCCGGAAGAGATGGTGGTTGTACTGGACTTCGGCGCGCAGTACAACCAACTCATCGCGCGCCGGATCCGCGAGTGCCGCGTCTACTGCGAGATCCTTCCCCATGACACGCCGCTGGAACAGATTCTCGCGCGCCGGCCCAAGGGGATCGTGCTCTCCGGCGGGCCGAGCAGCGTCTACGAGGAGAATGCGCCGACCGTCCCCCCGGAGATCTTCGAGGCCGGCATTCCCGTGCTCGGCATCTGCTACGGAATGCAGCTCATGGCGCACGTGCTCGGGGGGAAGGTGAGGCCGGGGGAGCAGAGGGAGTACGGGCGCACCGACCTCACGGTGCTGGATGAGCGGGGGCTCTTCCAGGGGCTCAACCCCAGGCTGATCGCGTGGATGAGCCACGGTGACCGGGTGGAGGAGGTGCCGCCGGGGTTCGTTCCCACCGCCCGCACGGGCTCCGCGCTGGCGGCGATGGCCGACTACGAGCGGAAGCTGTTCGGCGTGCAGTTTCACCCGGAGGTGGTGCACACCCCGTGGGGGATGGAGGTCTTCCGCAACTTCCTGTATCAGCAGTGCCAGTGCTCGGAGAGATGGACGCCGGCCTCCGTGGTCGCGCAGCTGGTGGCCGCGGTCAGGGAGCAGGTGGGGAAGGCGAAGGTGGCGTGCGCGCTCAGCGGAGGGGTGGACTCCGCGGTCACCGCGGCCCTGGTGCATCGCGCGGTGGGCGATCAGCTCACCTGTGTCTTCATGGACCACGGGTTCCTGCGCAAGGGAGAGGCGGAACAGGTGGTCCAGACCTTCCGCGAGAACTTCCACGTGAACCTGATTCACGTGCAGGCGCAGAAGCGGTTTCTCGACCGGCTGGCGGGAGTGACCGACCCGGAAAAGAAGCGCCGCATCATCGGCGAAGAGTATGCGGCGGTCCTGGAGGAGGAGAGCCGGAAACTGGGGGAGGTGCAGTTTCTCGCCCAGGGCACCCTGTATCCCGATGTCATCGAGAGCGGCACCCGGCAGGCGGCGCGCATCAAGACCCACCACAACGTCGGGGGCCTGCCCGAGACCCTCAAATTGAAGTTGGTAGAGCCGGTGAGGTATCTGTTCAAGGACGAGGTGCGGGCGGTGGGGGAGGAGCTGGGGCTGCCCGGCGAGATCGTGTGGCGGCACCCGTTCCCCGGGCCCGGGTTGGCCATCCGCATTCTGGGGGAGGTGACGGAGGAGCGGTTGGAGGCGCTGCGGGAGGCGGATGCGATCATCATCGAGGAGATCATGGCGGCCGGTCTCTACCGGAGGCTGTTCCAGGCGTTCGGGGTGCTGGCGCCGGTGAAGAGCGTGGGGGTGATGGGGGATCAGCGGACTTACGGCAACACGGTGATCGTGCGCGCGGTGACCAGCGATGACGCAATGACCGCCGACTGGGCGCACCTGCCCTATGAGGTGCTGGGGAGGATGAGCACCCGGATCATCAACGAGGTCCAGGGGGTCAACCGGGTGGCATATGATATCAGTTCCAAGCCGCCGGCCACTATCGAATGGGAATGAGGTGTTCGGCCATGATGTCTGACATCAAGGAAATCCTCATCACCGAGGAGCAGATTCAGGAGAAAGTGAAGGAGATGGGAGAGCAGATCGCCCGCGATTACCGGGACAAGAACCCGGTGCTGGTGGGCGTGCTCAACGGGGCCTTCGTGTTCCTGGCCGACCTCATGCGCCACCTGGACATCCCGTGCACCGTGGATTTCGTGTCCTGGCAGAGCTACGGGAAGGACACCTCCTCGAGCGGCGTGTTCCGCATCATGAAAGACCTGGAGACCAATGTCGAAAGCAAGCACGTGTTGGTGGTGGAGGATATCATAGATACGGGGCTGACCCTGCACTACCTGCTGGACACCATCCGGTCGCGGAAGCCGGCGAGCGTGCGGGTGGCGGCGCTCCTCGACAAGCCGAGCCGGCGCCGCATCGAGGCGAAGGCCGATTATCTGGGGTTCCAGATCCCGGACTATTTCGTGGTGGGGTATGGGCTGGACTTCGCGCAGGAGTACCGCAACCTGCCCTTCATCGCGGTGCTGAAGCCGGAAATATATGCGGGGAGCGATACGCCTCCCGATGAACTGGAATAGGCCGACGAGGGCCGTTTTTGTGCCTGAAGGTAGGTGTACCAACGGTCTGGATTGTGGTATAATGCGCGTGTGGGCTCCGGGGAGTCGCTTCGGGGCCGTGGGCGCGGGGACCCGGTTGCGGTGCCTTGCTGTAAGTACACTGAGGTTCTAGTTCCGACCTTTCCAATGAAGTCCCAACCGTTGGCATAGTGCAGGAGCATGTGCCAGGCCGGGCGGAGGCTTCCAAGGTCGTCCCCAAGGAGATAGCGCGCGTGCGGGCGACAGCATCCCGCGCCGCCATCACAACACGAGAGACTCGGAAATCATGCAGACAACAGATTCCACGACGCGACGCGGCCGGCAGCGGCGGCATTCCCGGCGCCCGGAGCAGGCATCCAACCACAACAGGACCTCCGCGCCGACCGCGCAGAGCACAGAGGGCCGACAGGTGAGCGAACTTGCGGAACTCGAAGGTAAGAGCCTGGAGGAACTGCACGAGATCGCCAAGGATCTGGACATCGAGGACTTCGAGTCCTACCAGAAGCCGGACCTGCTGGTGGAGATCATGTGCGCGCAGGCCGAGCAGAACGGCGTTCCGTGGACGAAGGGACTGCTGGAGGTGCTGCCGGAGGGGTACGGTTTCCTGCGCACCCGAAGTTACCTCCCCAGCCCGGAGGACATCTATGTGTCCCAGTCGCAGATCAAGCGATTGGGGCTGAGGACGGGCGACACCATCATAGGCTCGGTGCGGCCGCCCAAGAGCGGAGAGCGGTATCAAAGCCTGCTGAAGGTGGAGGCGATTAACGGAATCTCCCCGGAGGCGGCCCGCCAGCGCAAGGGCTTCGACGCGCTCACGCCCATCTACCCGGACGAGCGGCTGCGGATGGAGACGGACGCCTCCAACGTGACCGGCCGCTTCATAGACATCGTGGCCCCCATCGGCAAGGGACAGCGCGGGATGATCGTCTCTCCCCCCAAGGCCGGGAAGACCACCATGCTGAAGCAGATGGCCAACAGCATCACCACCAATCACCCGGAGGTGTACCTGATGGTGCTGCTGATCGACGAGCGGCCGGAGGAGGTGACGGACATCCGGCGCTCGGTGCGGGGCGAGGTGGCGGCCTCCACGTTCGACGAAATGCCGGAAAATCACCTTCGGCTGCAGGAGATCGTGCTGGAGCACGCGAAGCGGCTGGTGGAGACGGGGCGGGATGTGGTGGTGCTGCTGGACTCGCTGACCCGGCTCTCCCGAGCCTCGAACCTGACGGTGGCCCCCAGCGGGCGCACGCTCTCCGGCGGACTGGACCCCAGCGCACTGTACCGCCCGAAGCGCTTCTTCGCCTCCGCGCGGAATATCGAGGAGGGCGGCAGCCTGACGGTGATCGCCACCGCGCTGGTGGAGACCGGGAGCCGAATGGACGACATGATTTTCGAGGAGTTCAAGGCGACCGGCAACTGGGAGGTGGTGTTGGACCGCTCGATGGCGGACCGGGGCGTCTTTCCTGCCATCGACATCCAGCGGTCGGGCACCCGGCACCAGGAGCTGCTGTTCTCGGACGAGGAGCTGCAGGGAGTGTATCAGCTGAGACGGGTGCTGAACGCGCTGGACAATGCGCAGGCCACGGAATTGCTGCTGACCGGCCTGCGCAAGACGTCGTCCAACACCGAGTTCCTGAAGTGGGTGCAGCGGGAGTTGAGCAAAGAGTCTAAGTAAGCAGGCGGCGGAGCAGGGGAGGAGCGTCCCGGTGGCGGATGGCGGCGAGCCAGGAGAGGTCCAGGTCGAGGTGGTGGGCGTGTTCGAGCAACGCGTCGGCGGGGAAGGGGAGGAGGAGCAGACCCGCCCTGTGGTGGTGTTGCGCGATTCCGGCCGCAGGGAGTTGTTCCTGCCGATCACCTCGTGCGAGGCGCTCGCGGTGCACCTGGCTCTTTCCCGTCAGATGGTCCCCCGCCCCCTCACTCATGACCTCGCGCTACGCATCCTGGAGAAACTGACGGCCGAGGTGGGGAGAGCGGTGATCGCCAGGCATCCGGCGAAGGGATATCAGGCGGTTCTCTATCTCAAGGCGGCGGAGGGGGAGGTGGTGCTGCCCGCCGAGCCGGGGGACGCCATCGCCATCGCGCTGCGCGCCGAAGCGCCCATTTACGTCACCGAGGAGACGTTGTCTCTGCTCGAAGACGAGTAGCCGCAGGGAATGCGAGGGAGAGGGGGAAGACTGGTCTGGAAATGGGATCATGGCAGGAAACACAGACGCGGCCGGAAGACCCCTTCGCCGCCATCGCCCCTCACTACGACGCCCTGATGGAAAACGTGCCCTATGGCGCGTGGGCGGATTATGTCACCGAATTGTGCACCCGCGCGGGACGCCCCATCCGCCCGGGGAGCCGGCTGCTTGACCTGGCGACGGGAACCGGCTCCGTGGCGCTGGAATTCGCCGCCCGCGGCTGCACAGTGGTGGGGCTCGACCTGTCGCAGGCCATGCTGGAGCAGGCCAGGCGGAAGGCCCGGGAGAGGGAGATTCCGGCGGAGTTCGTCCAGGCCGACCTCGCGGATTTCCGGCTGCCGGCCCGGTTCGATCACGCGGTCTGTCTCTACGACAGTTTGAATTACCTCCTGGATCCGGCCTCCTTCAAACGCGCGTTTGCTAATATCCGGGCTGCGCTCAAACCGGACGGCGTGCTGGTGTTCGACGTCAATACCATCAGGGCCCTGGAGGCGGAATTGTTCACTCAGCGGAGCGCCCCGGGCGCGGCGATCGAATACCGCTGGGTCAGCAAATACGACCCGAACACGCGCCTGTCCGTCATTCGCATGGATTTCAGGGTTCGGGCGACCGGGGAACGCATACAGGTGGTTCACCGCCAGCGCGGATATACCGACGGCCAGATACGCGCAGCGCTGCGGCGCGCCGGGTTCACGCATATCGCCGCCTATGACGCATATCGGTTCGAAAAGCCGCGCCCGGAGAGCGACCGCGTGTTCTACGCGGCGCGCCCGTAGCCCACACTCTGCACGCAACGCCCTCAGCCGTTGCCTTCGTTGCACCATGCCTGCGTGAGTCATTTCCATCCCTATATGTAACATAAGATATATTATCGGACGTAACGAGAAGATTCGGGCGAGGGCGGCCGCGCCGCGAGATGCCCCTCCCCGCCGAGCGCGAGGAGCAGTGCGGACTGCATATCGGGCGGAGCTGCGCTCAAGCCATAACCGGCGCAAATCCGCCGTCGGCAGGGCAGAACGATGGCAGAGGGGAAGATTCTAGGTGAGATCATGCGCAAGCGGCGTACACAACCATCCATGACCGACGCAACATCTCCCCCGCAGGCCGCGGAGGCGCCTGGCGGCGGGCGGGGCGGCGCGCTCGCCGTGGCCGCGCTGGTCGCCCTCCCCCTCGTCCTGTTCTGGCGCGCGGCCCTGCTGCGGGGTTTCATCGCCCACAGCGACATCTGCTACTTCTTCGAGCCCGCGAAGGCGCTGTTGCACGAATCTCTCAGGGCCGGCCGCCTTCCCCTCTGGTCGCCGTACATCTTCGGCGGCTATCCGATGGCCGCGGAGGGGCAGATCGCGGCCTTCTACCCGCTCTCCCTGCTCATCTCCTGGCTCCTCCCCTCCCCCGCGGCCGTCAACTGGCTGATTCTGAGCCACGTGATCCTGGGCGGCCTTTCCATGTATGCGCTGGCTCGCTCACTTGGCAGGTCGCCGTTCGCCTCCTGGCTCAGCGGATTCGTGTTCTCGTTCAGCGGGTTTCTCTTCGCTCACAGCCAACACATCAGCCTGCTCTGCGCGGCGGCGTGGATGCCGCTCATCATCCTGCTGGTGGAGCGGGCCTGGCGGCGAGGCCTGCTCCCCGCGGCGCCGCTGGCGGCCCTGGCCTGGGCGATGAGCGCCCTTTGCGGGCATCCCCAGACGACTTTCTACACCACCCTGCTGCTGATCTTCTGGCTGTTGTGGCGGATGGCGCAGGAGAGAAGGAAGGCGGGGAAATGGGGCGCGTGGCGGGCGCTGGGCGCGCTCGGGATAACCGTGGGCCTGGGGATGGGCGCGGCCGCGGTGCAGTTGCTGATGACGCGCGACCTTTCGCTCGCGGTCGCGCACGGCGACCGCGGGAGCATGCAATATGTGACCTCCTTCTCGCTCCAGCTCGAGCATCTGACAGGGCTGCTGGCTCCACTCTGGCAGGGAAGTCCGGCCTATGGCGACTATTCCGGGGTGAATTACTACTGGGAGTATGTGCTTTACATCGGCCTCGTCCCTCTCTTCCTGGCGGTGATAGGGGGGGTGGAGCGTACGGGGTGGACGCTGCTGGGG
>WFSF01000173.1 GCA_015486155.1 Armatimonadota bacterium | reverse complement strand
TTTGAGCCGCTCCGGCGGCAACAAGGGCTCTATCAGTTCCCATAGCTCGTCACTCACCAAAGGCTTCGCCATCGGCATTTCCTCCCATAGGAAATGCCTCCGATGCCACGATGATTCATATGCCTATATCAGGTTTTGTTAGAGGTTCTTAGGTTCATGAGAACGCACAGGCGCCGCGGCTTCACCCTCGCCGAGCTGCTGGTGGCGATGGGGGTGATCGGGATCCTCGCCTACGGGACCTCGATGATCTACTTCTCCGTGCTCAATATCTACAACCGCCAGATCTGGCGGTTCCCGCCCTACGACGCGGCCACCGCGGCGGTACAGCGGGTCTCCAACGAACTCCGGGGGGCGATGTTGATCGAGGATCATGGTCCCAACTACATCGTGTTCCTGCTTCCTCTGCAAGATGCGAACCACGAGAACATTCTCACCCTTGGCGAGGACGGCTACTATCTCAGCCCGGGCGATCGGGTGGCCTTCTATCTTTCCGACGAAACCGGCGCGCTCGATGCAGAGGGCCATTGCCTCTGGAAGGCCGTGAAACATCCCGGCGAGACCAGCTTCACCCCCCGCATCAAGATCGCCGACAACATTCACCCGGAGCTCAATCCCGTCGATCCGGCCACCGGCCAGCCGAGGCCCCTTTTCAAGTACTGGCCGGACGAAGTGCGGCTGTGGGGTGTGGAGGTGTGGATGACCTCCACCGCGGTGGTGCATGGGCAGGCCAGGACGCAGACCGCGCACTCCGAGGCCTATCTGAGAAACAAGTGATTCACCGGTTAGCGGTTGGCGCCTGCGGGCGCCGATCCCAACCTGGTTCGGTCCGCTTCGGGCGGGCCGAGTAGGAGGTTGGTGAGATGAGAATTGCGTTGCTGCGAACGAGAGACTCAATACAGCGGGGAGCGCGCGGCTTCGCGCTGGTCGCCGCCATCGTGTTTCTGTTCGTCATCCTGCTCCTGGGAGGCAGCATGATCTCCCAGGCGGTGCAGGAGATGAGCAATGCCAGCCGCATCAAGAAGGAGACCGCGGCCTTCAACCTCGCGGAGGCCGGCATAGACTACGCAGCCTGGCAGCTCTACAACAATGGCTCCGATGACCTGCCCACCACCTGGACCAAGTATCCCTTCGACGGCGGAAGATTCTCCGTCACCGCCAAGCAGTGGGGGAGCTCTGCCAACACCATTGAGCTCACCTCCACCGGCGTCTATCGAGGATGGACCTCCAAGGTGAAAGTGGTGGGCGTCTTCCTCGACAACCCGACCGGTCCCCAGAACCCGGTCTTCAACCACGCCCTCTTCTCCGATGCCGACCTGACCATGGGCGGAACCTTCGACCTGATCGGCGACGTCCACGCCAACGGGAACATCACCATGAGGGGAGGTCCGAGCGTGGACGGGGACGTCAGCGCGATGGGAAACATCAGACAGCAGGGGAGTGCCGATGTCACCGGCGACATCCTCGACCACCAGCCCCGCATCCCCATGCCGGCGATTGACCTGGCCTATTACCGCGCCAATGCGACCACCATCATCGAGGGCGACCATAACTTCAATAACGACACGGACCTGGACGGCATCACCTTCGTGGACGGAGACGCCACCATCAACGGGAGGTTCCGCGGCAAAGGTGTGATAGTGGTCACCGGGTCTGTACACATCAACGGCAATGCCAGCCTCGTCAACCCGACCGATGAGTTTGCCATCATCTGCGCGGGCGGTGTTCGGGTGAACGGAAACTGCCACATCGAGGGTTGGATCTACGCCCACAACGTCGAGGTGCCCAGCGTGTTCGAGGGCAACGGAAGCGCCGAGATCATCGGCGGGGTGGCCGCGGACGTGATCGACTGCAGCGGTACGCTCAAGGTCACCTACAAACAGGTGGACGTCGAGATGCCCGGCAACAACGCCGCCCCCCCGCAGTTCGACGCCGTCTCCTGGCGGAGGATCAAGTAGCCAGACCGGGCCGGCCTGGGCTGTACCATAGCGGAGAGAGCGGCCAGGGGGTGTAAGCCGCTCTCTCCGCGCCCCGCGTCAGCCCCATCTTCGAGACCTGACCCCCCTGTTGTCCCGTTGTCGCGCGCGTGTCGCCTCTTCGCGCGGGTTGTGGACAATTTGGCCGCGGAATCGTCTTGACCGAGGTTCCCGGCCTGTGGTTTATTGACGCCGATTTCGCAAGCCCATGGCCGACCGGCTTGAGATCCGTCCTGTGATGGTGGGGTGGGCGAACGG
>WFSF01000172.1 GCA_015486155.1 Armatimonadota bacterium | reverse complement strand
CCTTTCGCTGGGGGGAGAATTGGTGTTGATGACGGAGAAGGGGGATAAAATGCTCTCGGCGGGGGAAGTGCGCTCGGTGAGGAGCGGCGGCAGATGCCAGTTCGTCGCATGAGGCTGCTTGATCTCCCGTGCGTGATGCGGATCGAACGCGCTTGTTTCCGCAGCGAGGGATATGGCATCGGGGTCTTCCTCGCACACCTGGCGCGCGACTATCGCGGGGCCTTCGTCGCCGAGAACGAACACGGCGAGGTGGTCGGCTATGTGCTGGTGCGCCGGTCGCCCGGTTGGCGGAGGCCCAGGCGGGGAGGCATCACCTCCATCGGCGTCGCGCCCATCCACCGCAGGCGGGGGTTCGGCCGCGCCCTGCTGGAGAGCGCCCTGGAATATCTCCGCTCCCATCGGGTGGAGACGGCCGACCTGGAGGTGAGAACCACCAACGCGGCCGCGCTCTCCCTCTACCGCGCTCTGGGTTTCCGATTCTCGGAGCGCCTGCCGCAATATTACGGGGAAAAGGGCGACGGGATGAGGATGGTGCTGGACCTGCGCGCCGCGGTCTCTTCCGCCGGGAAAGGGGCTTCACGCGCTTGAGCGCGGCCGTCGACACCCACACCCATCTCAACCACCCGAGGCTGCGCGCGCGGATCGCGGAGGCGCTTTCCCGCGCCCGCGCGGCCGGGGTGGAACAGCTGATCGTGGTGGGCTATGACCTGCCCAGCAGCCGGGAGGCGGTGGAGATAGCAGAGGCGCACCATGGAGTGTGGGCGGCGGTGGGAGTGCACCCTCACGACGCGCAACACGTGAACCCGGAGACGATGGACCGATTGCGAGAGATGGCCGCCTCCCCGGCGGTGGTGGCCGTCGGAGAGACAGGCCTCGATTTCTATCGCAACCTCTCCCCTCCTCAGCGCCAGCGGGAGGTCTTCGCGGAGCACATTCAGCTGGCGCGGGAGCTGTCGCTGCCGGTGATCGTGCACTGCCGCCAGGCCGAGGAGGAACTCTTGCGCACGGCCGAGCAAGAGGATGGGCGGGGATGGATATGGCATTGCTTCTCCGGAAGCGCCGACCAGGCCTTGCGGGCGGTGGAGCTGGGCCTGTGGATAGGGTTCACGGGCAACATCACATACAAGAAAGCGGACGAGATCCGCAGGGCCGTCGCCGCGGTGCCGGAGGAGCGCGTGCTGACGGAAACCGACTGTCCTTACCTGGCGCCGGAGCCCCGCCGGAGCCGGGACAACGAACCCGCCAACGTCATCGCCGTGGTAGATACATTGGCGAGGCTGCGCGGCGTGACCAGGGAGGAGATGGCCCGGAAGACCGCGCACAATGCGCGGCTCGCATTCGGGATCGAGATAGGAGGTTGAGGAATGGCGGATTGTATCTTCTGTCGTATCATCTCAGGCGACGTGCCGGCCGATATGATTCATAAAGACGAGATGGTGACCGCGTTTCGCGATGTAAACCCACAAGCGCCCACTCACGTGTTGATAGTGCCAAACAAGCATATCGCTTCTTTGAACGACCTCACGGGTGAGGATAAAGCGCTTGTTGGTCACATCGTACAAACTGCGGTCCAAATAGCCTCCTCCGAGGGCCTGGCCGAGCGGGGATTCCGGGTGGTGGCGAATTGCGGCCCGGAGGCCGGGCAGAGCGTGGATCACATTCATTTCCACCTCCTGGGCGGCCGCGCCCTGGGATGGCCGCCTGGATAAGCATTTGACAGAAGGGGGAAAGAATTGCTATAATCCGCCCTGGATAGCCCGGTCGAGGGGTGCTTCGGCCGCGGTTGGGCGCGTGTTGCGCCCGCAAAATCAGGCAACCCGTAACCCACCGAGACGTCCGATTCGCATTGTGGGCAGCGTTTCCCTCAGAGCAGGCCGCTTGGTGGCGGACAAAGGGGGAGAATCACTTGGCGATTGAAGTACGTGATAACGAGTCATTGGACAACGCGCTGAAACGCTTCAAGCGGGAACTCCACGAACATGGAGTGCTGGAGGCGCTGAAGCGGCATGAGCGCTATGAGAAACCTAGCGACAAGCGGCGACGGCTGCTGGCGGCCGCAATTCGCCGGAGTCGACGCGCCGCCCGGCGACGTGGCGAGTGAGAAAGCGATTTCGGGAGCAGCAGGGGTCCGCCTCCGGCGGACTTCTGCGCGCGTTACCGGGAGATTGCTGAGTGGCTCGGCCAGGGCCGGATAGGTCGGGAGCTGGCGTGGAGGACGTCTCAGAAAGCAAAGTCGTGCTGGCAGACAGCGAGGAGGCCGTCGCGATCGCCGGAAGCCGCGACGAGAACCTGCGTCTGATCGAGCGCGAGATCGGGGCCCGCATCGGCGCGCGGGGCAACGCCATCCATGTGCGCGGCCGCCCGGAGGAGGTGACCCGGGCCACCGAGCTGCTGGGCGAGCTGGTGAAGCTCGCCCGCATGGGCCACCCCATCACCCCAGCAGAGGTCGGCTACGCCGCCCGCCAGGTGGGCAAGGGAAAGGCGGAGGCCGGCGACGTGGTCTTCTCCGACGTGGTCCTCGTCTCCGACCGGGGCAAGCCCGTGAAGCCCCACACCCCCATGCAACGCGAGTACCTGCGGGCCATCGCACACGCAGACCTCACCTTCGCCATCGGCCCCGCGGGCACCGGAAAGACCTACCTGGCGATGGCGATGGCGGTGAGGGCCCTGCGGGAGCGGCAGGTGGCGCGCGTCATCCTCACCAGGCCCGCGCTCGAGGCCGGCGAACGCCTGGGGTTCCTCCCCGGCGACATCCAGGCAAAGGTGGACCCCTACCTGCGGCCCCTCTTCGACGCCCTCTACGACATGATGGACCTGGAGAAGGCGGAGGAGTTCATCAGCCGCGGGGTGATAGAGGTGGCGCCCCTGGCCTTCATGCGGGGGCGGACCCTCAACGACTCCTTCATCATCCTGGACGAGGGGCAGAACACCACGCCCGAGCAGATGAAGATGTTTCTCACCCGGCTGGGCTTCGGATCGCGGGCGGTGGTCACCGGGGACGTCACCCAGACCGACCTGCCCCGGGGGCAGATGTCTGGGCTGGATCACGTGCGGGGCTTCCTCCCCGGGATTCCCGGCGTGGCCTTCGTCTACTTCTCCGACCAGGATGTGGTAAGGCACGAACTGGTGCAACGGATCATCCAGGCCTATGAACAATACAACGCCGAAAAGGCAGGCGGGCGGTAACGGATGTCGAACCCGCGGACCAAGGCGGCGTGGATTTCACGTGACGCTGATAGACAGGCAGAAACGTCCTCTGCCGCGGGCGAGGTTGCTGCGCGTCGCCAGGGCGGCGATGGCCGCGGAGGGATGCGAGCCGGGCACCGAAGTAACGATCGTCATTGGCGCGGATAAATGGATACGCAGACTGAATCAGACTTACCTGGGGAAAGACCGGGCGACAGACGTGCTCGCCTTCCCGCAACAGGTGTGGGAGGGAAAGCGGTTTCTCCTGGGGGATGTGGCGATCTCGGCGCAGACCGCGGAACGCCAGGCGCGGGCGCTGGGGCACAGCTTGGCGCGGGAACTGGCGGTGCTGACGGCCCACGGGATCCTGCACCTGACCGGATGGCGGGACGACACCCCGCAGCGGCGGAGGAGAATGGCGGAGCGGGTGGAGGAGGTGCTCCGGATGGCCGCCGCGGGGCCGTGAAGCCCCGTCACATTCTGGACAGCCTTCACTATGCCGTAGAGGGCATCGTCCACACGCTCCACGTGGACTGGCATCTTCGCTATATCGCGCTCGCCGGCGCGGTGGTGCTGACGGTCAGCGTGTTCGTCAACTGCACCCGCGTGGAGATGTTGCTGCTCTGCCTGGCGATCACCCTGGTGGTCATGGCCGAATTGTTCAACCGGGCGGTTGAGGCGGTGGTTGACCTGCTCAGCCCCGAGTACCATCCCCGCGCCAGGGTGGCGAAGGACGTCGCCGCGGCCGGCGTGCTCACGGCGGTGGTGTGTGGATTGCTGATCGTCGGCGGCGTATTCGTGCGGGCCGACACCCTCGACGCCATACGGGGCGCAAGTCCCCGCCCCGCGCCCCACTTCCTCCAGGTGGCGCTGGTGGGCGCCGTCAGCGTGGTGGTGGCGGTGTTGCTCGCCAAACTCTGGCAGGGCCACTGGAATCTCACCAGAGGGGGGATGATCAGCGCGCATTCGGCCCTCGCCTTCTTCTGCTTCGTGAGCGTGCTCTTTCTCAGCAACGACATCCTGGTCTGGGGGTTGGTCCTCATTCCCGCGTTTCTGGTGGCGCAGGCGAGGGTGGAGGCGGGCATCCACAGCGTGCGCGAGGTGCTGATCGGGGCGGTGGTGGCCCTGGTCGCGGGCGCGTTGCTGTATGGATTCCTGCCCATGCGGGGGGGTGGCTGACGGTGGGCTCCGACGACGCGCTGGTCCTGCTGACCATCGGCGTGATCCTCATCGTCGCGGGCTTGTTCTCGGCGGCCGAGACGGCGTTTCTGGCGATGAGCCGGATCCGCGCCAAGCGCGTCTCGGAGGGCGGGCTG
>WFSF01000171.1 GCA_015486155.1 Armatimonadota bacterium | reverse complement strand
GCCCAGATGATGGAGCTGATCGAGCGCACCCATGCGCTGGCGCTGCGGCGGTATGGGATAGACCTGGAGCTGGAGATAGAGATTCTGTGAGCCGGCCCGGGTGCGGGCCGGGCCGCCGGGAGAGGGCATGGCAGCAAGCGATCAATCTGGCCGGCTTCGGGTGGCGGTGCTCACCGGGGGCGCCTCCGCGGAGCGCGAGGTGTGCCTGATGAGCGGCCGGAAGGTTTTCGCGGCGCTCGACCCGGAGCGTTTTCAGGCGACCATGATCGACCTGGCGGCCGTCACCCGCGCCCGCGCCGGGGAGCTGGCGCGGCTCCTCTTCGCTCCGGCCGGGGAGGCGGAGCTGGGGGCGGGAACCGCGCCCGAGGCCCCGGCCCCGGATGCCCGGCCGGACGTGGTGTTCATCGCCCTCCACGGGGGGGCCGGCGAGAACGGGTCGGTGCAGGCGGTGCTGGATCTGCTCGACATCCCCTACACCGGCTCCGGGGTGCTGGCCAGCGCGATGGCCCTGCACAAGCCCATCGCCAAGAAGTTGTTCGAGCGGGAGGGGATTCCGACGCCCAGGTGGATCACGGTGCGCCCGGAGGAGGAGGCGGCGGAGAGGCGGGCCGGCGAGGTGGGGCTGCCGTGTGTGGTCAAGCCGGCCGCGGAGGGCTCTTCGCTGGGGGTGACCATCGTGCGGGAGGAGGCGCAGCTGCGCCCCGCGCTGGAGGAGGCCTGGCGGTTCGGGCGGGAGGCGCTGGTGGAGGAGTACATCGCGGGGGTGGAGATCAGCGCGCCGGTGCTGGGGAACGAGGACCCGGAGGTGCTGCCCATCATCGAGATCGCGCCCGGCGAGCAGTACGAGTTCTACGACTACCAGGCCAAGTACACGCCCGGCGCCACCGAGGAGATCATCCCCGCCCGCATCGGCGAGGAGCAGGCCGCCCGGGCGCGGGAGGTGACGCTGGCCGCCCATCGGGCGCTGGGCTGCCGCGGCATGTCCCGGGTGGACATGATCGTGGGGGAGGACGAGGTGTACGCGCTGGAGCTGCAGACCATCCCCGGGCTCACGGAGACGAGCCTGCTGCCGCGCGCGGCGGAGGCGGCCGGGATCCCCTTCCCGAGGCTGGTGGAGCGGCTGATCGAACTCGCGCTGGAGGGAAGGGAACGCCGTGGCTGACGCCGGGGCACAGGTGAAGAAGCGAAGGCGGACGCCCGCGGCCGCGGGCCGGTTTCATCCGCCGGCCCTGGGCGCCTCCCACCCGCGCGTGGAGGGGGAGAGCAGGGCCTTGAGGGCGCTGCGCCGGGTGATGAGGCTGTGCGCGCTGGCGCTGGTGGTGGAGCTCGGGTATGGGCTGTTGACCTCCCCGCGGCTGGCGATCCGCACGGTGGAACTGCGGGGGGACGAGAATGTGTGCCGGGAGGTCGCCGACCTGGTGCGACTGCCCGCGGGGACCAATTACTTCCGCGCCCCGACCGAGCGGCTGGCGCGGGCGGTGAGCGCGTGCCCGGCGGTGCGCGCGGTGCGGGTGGCGCGGGATTTCCCGAATCGGCTGGTGGTGACGGTGCAGAGGCGGGAGCCGGTGGGGGTGATCAGGGAGGGGAAACGCGCTTTGCTGGTGGACGCGCAAGGTGTCGTGTATGCGATTCGGAATGAAATGGGGTGGGGACTGCCGGAGCTGGCGGCCCCGCACCTCAATCTGCGGGAGGCGGGGACGCGGGAGGCGAAGGCGGAGGCGGCCGCGCTGGTGGCGGTGCTGAACGCGCTGGCGCCCTATCCGCAGGTGGGGGTGACGCAGGTGCGGCTGGATCGCGGCGGAGAGGTGACGGTGATGCTCGAATCGGGCGCGGAAGTGAGGCTGGGAACGCAGGAGCAGTTGGCGGAGAAGGTCAAATTACTGGCGGCGGTGCTGCGCCGGATCGCGCCGGAGCGGATAGCCACCCTGGATCTGAGCGATCCCGAGGGGGCGTACTGGCGCCCCAGGGAGGGCGCGGACCGGATCGCGGCGGAGGCGAGGTGAACGTGGAAGAGTCGCCCCAGAGCGGAGGGAACTGGCTGCTGGCGCTGACCGGCGTCTGTCTGGTGCTGGGCGCGTTGCTGGGCCTTCAGGTCAAGGCGCGGATGGCGCGGGGGGACACACAGATGGCGCGCCGGACCAACGCGCTGGTGGCGATGGTGAGCGAGGCCCGCACCCAGATAGAGAACCAGAGGAAGGAGATCGCCGACCTGCGGATCCAGTTGTCCAAGTACGAGAAGGAGGCGGCGGCCGGCCACGGCCTGGTGAAGTTGAGCGAGGAGCTGCAGAACGCGCGGGCGGCGCTGGGGCTGCTCCCCATGAAGGGGCCGGGGATCGAGTTGACGCTGGACGATTCGGTGATGAAGGCGGACGAGACGGGGGGGACGTCTGATCTCTTCGTGATTCACGATTTCGACCTGATCGGGATCATCAACGAGTTGTGGGCGGCGGGCGCGGAGGCGGTCTCGTTGAACGGGCAGCGGCTGGTGAACGGGAGCGCGATCACCTGCTCGGGCCGGCTCATTCAGGTCAACAAGGTCACCATTCCGCCTCCGTTCACCTTCGAGGTGATCGGGAATCAGGAGAATCTGATGTCGGCGCTGAACATCCGGGACGGCGCGCTCGACCGCCTGCGCCGGCTGGAGTTCGTGGTGAAGTTGACGCCGAAGGATGAGGTGACGGTGCCGGCGATCTCCATCGCGCCGAAGTTCCGGTATGCGAAGCCGGTGCTGGAGGAGAGCGGGCCATGATCGCGCTGCCGCTGGTCGCGCTGTTGATAGGGTTTCTGACCGTGTACTGGCTGCCCGCGCTCCCCTCGGCCTGGTCCGGCTATGTCGCCATCAGCATTCTGGCGGGGGCCGACGCGCTGATCGGGGGGCTGCGCGCGCGGCTGGAGGGGCGGTTCGACGAGGCGGTGTTCGTCACCGGCTTCTTTGCGAACATGTTGATCGCCGCGCTGCTCTCCTATGCGGGCGAGAAGTTGGATGTGGACCTCTACCTGGCGGTGACGCTTGCGCTCGGCATTCGCATCTTCACCAACCTGGGGCGCATCCGCGCTTTGCTGGTGGCCGCGCAGCGGCGCCGGCGCAGCTCCGGCGCGGCCGGTTCCGAGTAGTGGGCGGCACGGGAGGCGGGCCGTTGGCGGATCGGGAGATCCTGCTTGGGATAGACGTGGGCACCACCAAGGTGGCTGCGGTGGCGGGAGAACGCGGCGAGGAGGTGAGGCTGCTGGCGGCGGCCTCCGCGCCCTGCCGGGGGCTGCGCCGCGGGGTGGTGGTGGACCTGGAGGAGACGACCGAGGCGGTGCGGAGGGCGGTGTCCGAGGTCCAGCGCAGCGCGAGGGTGGAGCTGGGCTCCGCCTGGGTGGGGCTCACCGGGCAGCACATGACCTGTGTCAACTCGCACGCGGAGGTGCGGCTCCCCCGCGCCAACCGCGAGGTGACCTGGTCCGATGTGGAGCGGGTGATGGCGGCCGCGGTGAGCGCGGTCTCCATCCCGCCCGACCGGCGCATGATCCACGCCATCTCCCGCGGGTTCATGGTGGACGACGAGCCGCGGGTGCGCAATCCGGTGGGGCTGACGGCGAGCCGGCTGGCGGTGGACACCCACATCGTCACCATCCCCCGCAATACCGTCGAGAATGTGGCGAAGGCGGTGGAGCAGGCGGGGCTGTCGGTGGCGGAGCTGGTGGCGGAGCCGCTGGCGGCGGCCGACGCGGTGCTCACCCAGGAGGAGGAGGATCTGGGGGTGCTGCTGGTGGACATCGGGGGAGGGACTACCGACATCGCGCTCTTCTCGGAGGGGAGCATCGCCTTCTCGGGCGCGGTTCCCGTGGCCGGGAACCTCATCACCCACGACCTGGCGGTGGCGCTCGGCGTCACCCACCCGCAGGCGGAGGAGATCAAGCTGGCCCACGGGTGCGCCCGCGCCGCGGCGGTCCCCGAGGAGGAGTTCGTGTCGGTGCCCTCGGCCGAGGGTGAGGACACGGTGAACCGGCGTTTTCTGGCGGAGGTGATCGAGGCCAGGGTGGAGGAGATGTTCCGGCTGGCCGCGCAGAAGCTGCGCGCCGGCGGCGGCCCGGGGCCGCCGCCGGGGGGAGTGGTGCTCACCGGGGGCGGAAGCCTGCTGCCCGAAATCGCCAAGGTCGCCGAGGAGGTCTTCTCCTGTCGGGCGAGATTGGGGAGGGTGGCCGCGGGCGCTCTCGACGCGGCGCGCAACCCCGCCTTCGCCACCGGCGTGGGCCTGGTCTACTACGCCCACCGGGAGGCGGAGACCCGCCGCGCGGACCGGGGGCGGCAGATCCGGGTGCTGCCCATCCTGGGCCGCGTGGTCGCGTGGGTGAAGGAGTTGTTCAGATCGTGACCGGACGCGCTCCAGGCGGAAAGAACGAGCCCACGGCCCCGCGGCGCTTCGCGCTGGTGGGGGGCGGGACCGGCGGTCACGTCTATCCGGCGCTGGCGGTGGCGGAGGAGATCAGGCGGCTGCTTCCAGACGCCAGGTTGCTGTTCATCGGGGGAGACCGCATCGAGGCGCGCGTGGTTCCCTCGGCCGGGTATCCCTTCCGCGCCATCTCCGTCCACGGCCTGGCCGGCCGCGGGCTCCGCGCCTGGGGGAGGCGGGTCCGCTCGCTGTGCGAGCTGGCGGTGGGACTGCCGCTGTGGCAGAGCCTCGCCGTGCTGCGGGGCTTCCGGCCCCAGGTGGTGATCGGGACGGGGGGGTATGTGTCCGGCCCGGTGATTCTGGCCGCGCGCCTGAGGCGCATTCCCACGATCGCGGTGGAGGGCAACCGCACCCCCGGGCTCACCAGCCGTCTGGTGGCGCGCATGGTGGACGTGATGGCGGTGGGCTGGAGGGATCTGGCGGCGTTTTTCGAGGATCGGGTGAGGCGGGACGCGGCGGTGGCGGTCACGGGGATGCCGGTGCGGGCCGCCCTGGTGGCGGCCTCCCGGGAGCGGGGCGCGGCGGAGATCGGGTTCGACCCGGCGCGGCCGATCCTGCTGGCGCTCGGGGGGAGCCTGGGTTCGCGCCGCCTCAACGAGGCGCTGCTGGAGGCGCTGGGGATCCTGTCCCAGCAGGAGGCGCGGGCGCGTGATTTGCAGGTGTTGCACATGCTCGGCCCAGGCCGGGAGGTGCGGACCGTGCAACGCGATATGCAGTCCCTGATTCCGTCGTATCGCGCGGTAAAATATCTCGATGACGACTATGCGCACGCGTTCGCGGCCGCGGACGTGGTGTTGGCGAGGGCGGGGGCGAGCACGGTGGCGGAGGTGATCGCATGCAGAAAGCCCTCCATCCTGGCGCCGTGGGCGGGGGCGAGCAGCGGCGAGCAGGTCAAGAACGCGGAGCCGCTGGCGCGCAGCGGGGCGGCGGTGGTCATCCCCGACGAGGAGCTGACCGCGGAGCGGCTGGCGGAGGCGCTGTTGCTGCTGTGGGACCGGGAGCGCCGGGAGCGGATGAGCCAGGCGGCCGCGCTGCTGGGGCAGCCGGACGGCGCGGCCAGGGTGGCGGAGTTGGCGCTGGAGTTGGCCGCGCGGGCGCGGGCTTGAGGCGCTACTGGAGAGGAGGCAGGTCGGCGTAGGGCTCCAGGTAGGGGCGCCAGGCGGGGTTGCGGGCGGCGGAGAGGAACTTGGTGTAGGAGATGTAGGGGATGAACTTGGGCCTGGTGGGCTTGCGGCGCAGTTTCATCCCCGCCTGCTCCGGGGTGAGGTTGCCCTTGCGGTTGTTGCACTTGGTGCAGCAGCAGACCACATTGGTCCACTCCGTCTTTCCGCCCCGCTCCCGCGGGATCACGTGGTCGATGGTGAGGGGGACGTTGCGCGCGCCGCAGTACTGGCAGGTGTAGTTGTCCCGCGCGAACACGGCCTTGCGGGAGATGCGAAGCACCGGGGTGGGCCTGCGCACATAGTGGTTCAGCCGCAGGACCGTGGGCATCTTGATCTCCATGCGCTCGGAGCGGAAGACGCGTGAGTCCGTCTCCAGCACGTGGGCCTTCCCCAGGCACATCAGCCCAATGGCCCTCCGCACGTTGGTGACGTTCAACGGCTGATAGTTGTGGTTCAGGACCAGTACGCCTTCCATCGTATCCTGCCGAGCCGCGGAGTCTCCCGGGGCCCGCCGCGGCCTTTCCAGATAGAATCCTATCCGAGCGGATTGGCCTTTGTCAAGGGTGGGAGGGACTCACGGTTACCCAGTTTTAATAGGAGGGAAGGGCTGCTCAGCCCGCGAACTTTCGGCAAGAGCAATTCTGTCGAGAGAGCGAGGAGCAGCCCATGTCAAAGCAACAGTTTCAGGACTTCGTCGCCGGCCTGGTTCCTTCCTGGCGGCTCA
>WFSF01000170.1 GCA_015486155.1 Armatimonadota bacterium | reverse complement strand
CGACGCAGTCACACCCCCTCAACCCGAGGCCGTCCGGACCCCCCGGCGCGCGGAATTGCAGCCCACGATCAGCGACCACGCGGCGGGGGCGCTCCGGACTCTCCCGCGCGGGCGGGGGAGGAGGTTTCACGAAGGCGATCTCGTCCACTCTCATCATCCCCTCCTGTCGGCGGAACGGCTAGGTTCGCCCCGCCGCGTGGTCGCTGATCGTGGGCTGCAATTCCGCGCGCCGGGGGGTCCGGACGGCCTCGGGTTGAGGGGGTGTGACTGCGTCGAGTTGGGCCTCGATATGGGCTCTCATGCGGAGCACCGCCTTGCCGTGAATCTGACAGACGCGGGACTCGGTGACCCCCAGCACCTGCCCGATCTCCTTCAGGGTGAGGCCCTCGTGATAGTAGAGGGCGATGACCGTGCGCTCGGTCTCCGGCAGCGCGTCCACCGCCTGGGCCAGCAGCTCCCGCTGCGCTGCGCGGTCCACGTGTTCCTCCGGCGAAACGCCTTGTTCGTCCGGCACCAGGTCGAGCAAGGCGCTGGATTCGTAGTCCCCGGTGCCCACCATCTCGTCCAGGGATTGCATCGTCTGGAGGGCGAGATCGCGGGCCAGCTCGTCGAGTTCGTCCACGGTGATGCCGAGCGCGCCCGCGAGCTCCGCGTCCTCCGGGGGGCGGTTGAGCGCCGCCTCCAGCATGGCGTAGGTGTGGGAGAGCTGCGATTCCCTCTGGCGCACCGAGCGGGGCACCCAGTCCATCTCCCGGAGCATGTCCATCACCGAGCCGCGGATGCGGTGGTAGGCATAGGTCTCGAATTTGATCCCCCGGCCGGGGTCGAATCGGTCCACCGCGTCGATCAGCCCGACCACCGCCTGCCCCAGCAGGTCGTCGTAGCTCAATCCTCCTCCCGGGCGGAGATTCAGCCGCTCGACCACGTAGCGCGCCAGCGGCGCGTATGCCTCGATGAGTTTCCGCCTCAGTTCCGGAGCGCGCGCCCGCGCGTACTCCTGCCAGATTCTTTCCAACTCTCCCATAACACCCCACCTCCGTGATTGGATCGGTCGTTTCCCGCCCGCCCCGGTCGCGGGAGGGGCGGGACGATCTGCGCGTCATCGGTTCACGCGGGGCCGGTCATTCGCTCCGCCCCCGCGCTTGTTCCTGATCGTCGTCCATCTCTTGGGTCAAAACCTCGCACAGGCCGGTCAGCCAGCGACACACGAGCAACACGGCGAGGAAAGCGCCGATCCCCCGCATCACCGCGTACAGCGGCTCCACCCCGGCCAGCAGCGAGAGCCCGCCGGCGAGCGCAAAGGCCCCCAGCGCGGCCCGCCGCGAGATTTCCTCCAGCAACACATCGAGCGCCATCAGGTCACCTCACGCTCACGAGTCATCGCGTTTCCGCCCCCGGCGCTGGCGGCGAGGCGTCCTCCACGCTCACCAGCCCCACGGATTTGATGGTCGCCTCCGGGGCCGTCTCCGCGTGGGACAGCACCACGGCCGCGGCGAGGTTTCCGCCGCCGAGCAGGGCGCGCAGCAACGGCCGCGCGGCCGGGGAGCACAGGAGGACGGGCGGATGCCCCATCGCCATGAGTTTCTCCAGCTGCCGCCTGGCCGAGCGCATCAGTTTTTCCGGCCAGGCCGGGTCTTCTCCGATCTCCCCCCGGGCGCGCGCCACCAGCTCGGCCTCGGCCGCGGGGTCCATGGCGCACACCCACAGGGTCTGGTCGTCGTCCCAGTACTGGGCGGTGATGGAGCGGGCGAGGGACTGGCGTGCGATTTCGGTCAATTCGTCTGGGTCTTTCACCGTCCCGGCGCGGCCGGCCAGCGCGGTGAGGATGCGCGACAGGTCCGTGATGGGCACGCGCTCGCGCAGCAGGTTGGAGAGCACCCGGTGGAGGTCGCTCAGGCTGAGAAGTTTGGGGGTGACCTCTTCCACCAGCGCGGGCTCTCGCTGCCGCAGGTGATCGAGCATGGTGCGCACGTCCTGGAGGGTGAGGATCTCGGCGGCGTGGGATTTGAGCACCTCCCCCAGGTGGGTGATGATGACCGTGGCGGGCTCCACCACGGTGAGCCCCAGCATCTCCGCCTCGGTGCGGCGGGCCTCGGGGACCCAGCGGGCGGGCACGCCGAAGGCGGGATCCGTGGTGTCCATCCCGGAAATCGCGGGCCGGCCCCCGGCGGGATCCATGACCAGCACCTGCCCGGGGCGGACTTCGCCCTGGGCGATGCGCGCGCCGGACAGTTTTATGAGGTACTGGCTGGAGCGCAGGGAGAGGTTGTCCCTGACCCTGAGGGGAGGCACGATCAGGCCCATCTCCTCGGCGATGCGCCTGCGGAGCACGGTGATGCGCTCCAGCAGGTCTCCCCCCTGCGCGGGGTCGGCGAGGGGAATCAGCTCCAGCCCGATCTCCAGTTCTAGGGGGTCGGTGGCGATCAATTCCACCAACTGCTCCGCGGCCGGCGCGGGCGGCGGGGAGGAGGTGGAGGGTGGGGGCGTCCCCGGCGTCGGCCGGCGTTTGCCCATGGCCGTGGCGAGCAGGGCGAATCCGGAGCCGACCAGCAGGAAGGGCAGTTTGGGGAGGCCCGGCGCGAGCACGAAGGAGGCGAGCGCCAGCCCTGCCAGCCCCACCGCCCGCGGGCTGGCCAGCACCTGGGTGACCACATCCCTCCCCAGGGGCGCGCCGGAGGAGGCGCGGGTGATGATGAGGCCGGTGGCGGTGGAGAGGATGAGCGCGGGGATCTGCGTCACCAGCCCCTCTCCCACGGTCAGCAATGTGTAGGTGCGCAGGGCGGTCTGCAGGTCCATGCCGCGCTGGACGATCCCGATGATGAAGCCCCCGAGGATGTTGACGATGATCATCACCACCGCGGCGATGGCGTCTCCCCGCACGAACTTGCTCGCCCCGTCCATGGCGCCGTAGAAATCGGCCTCCCGCGCGATCGCCTCCCGGCGGCGTCGGGCCTCCGCCTCGTCGATCAGCCCCGCGTTCAGGTCGGCGTCGATCGCCATCTGTTTGCCGGGCATGGCATCCAGGGTGAAGCGGGCGGCCACCTCGGCCACCCGCCCGGCGCCGTTCGTGATCACCACGAACTGGATCACCACCAGGATGATGAACACCACCATGCCCACCACGTAGTTGCCCCCGACCACGAACTGCCCGAACGCGGAGATGACCAGCCCGGCGTTGGCGTGAAGGAGGATCAAGCGGGTCGCCGAGACGTTCAGCGCCAGCCGGAAGAGGGTCATCGCCAAGAGCAGGGAGGGAAAGACCGCGAACTGGAGCACCCGCGTGGTGTACGTGGTGAGCAGGAGCACCGCGAGGCAGGAGCCGATGTTCACCACCAGCAGCAGGTCCAGCACCCAGTGGGGCAGGGGCAGCACCAGCATCGCCAGCACCAGCACCCCGCCCGCGGAGACCAGCAGGTCGCCGTGCCGGGCCAGCTGCCCCGGGATCCCCCGCGGCGTCAGGGCGCGGGGCGCGGTCTCGACTGCGCTCGCTTCACGGGTCTGTTGCGACACCCTTTATTCCCCCTCCCCTCGGCCCGCGAGCCGGTAGACGAAGGCGATGATCTCGGCCACGGCCTCGTACAATTCAGGCGGTATCTGGCGGCCCAGCGGGACCGAGCGATAGAGGGCGCGGGCGAGCGGGGGGCTGGGGACGATGGGCACCCCGTGTCTCTCCGCCTCGGCGCGGATGCGGGCGGCGAGCAACCTCCGGCCCTTGGCCGCCACCACCGGGGCCGGCGTCCGCCGCGGCTCGTAGCGGAGCGCCACCGCCACCTCCACCGGGTTGGTCACCACCACGGTGGCGGTCTTCACCGCCTGCATCATCCGGTGGCGGGACATGGCGCGCTGGCGCTCCCGGATGCGGCTCCTCACCAGCGGGTCCCCCTCGGTGCGCTTGTGCTCCTCCTTCAACTCGTATCTGGTCATGCGCAGGTTCTTCTCGTGCTCGCGCCTCTGGAACACGTAGTCCGCGGCCGCCACCACCAGGAACGCGCCCGCCACCCGCACCAGCAGCCCCCACACCAGCGCGCCGAAATGCCCGGCCGCCCTCACCGGCCCCTGCATCCCCAGCCCGAGCACTCCCTCCCAGCGCGCCCGCAGATAGGAGTAGGTGACCAGCATCACGACCGCGAGTTTCACCAGTGAGCGGAACACGGCGAAACAGCCCCGGCGGGAGAAGATCCGGCGCAGACCGCCGAGGATGCTGATGCGATCCCATTTGGGCAGCAGGGGGCGGCCGGAGAACACCATTCCCCCCTGCAGCAAGTTCACCGCGGCCGCGCCCAGCGCGGCCGCCATCGCCACGGGCAGGATGATGGAGGCCGCGCGCCCGAGCGCAAACCGCGCCAGCCCGCAGCAGGCGTCTATGGAGAGCGCGTCGCAGGCCGGCGGGTCGAGCGCGGTCCGGGCCGTCTCCACCAGCGCGCGGAGCATCGCGCGCCACCCCAATCTCAGGCCCAGCAGCGCGCCGATCAGCGCGGCCGCGCCGGCCAGCTCCTGGCTGCGGGGAACCTCGCCCCGTTTCCGGGCCTCCTCTCGCCTTCTGGGTGTGGCTTGTTCGGTGCGTTCCTCCGCCATGTCGCCTCAGCCCCTTCCCGTGAGCGCGGCCGCCATGATTCTCTGCATCACCTCCACCAGGGAGCGCATCTCGCTGGAGAGCAGGGGCAGGGAGAGCATCGCGGCGAGCAGCCCGGCGGCCAGCTTGATGGGGAATCCGATCGCCAGCAGGTTCATCTGCGGGGCGGCGCGCGTGAGCAGCCCCAGCGCCAGGTCCGCGAGCAGCGCGGTGGCGACGATGGGCGCGGCCAGCCGCACCGCCGCGCCCAGCAGCCCGGCCGCCGCGGCGGTGAGCGCGGGTGCGCAAAGCCCCGGCCCCGCGCCCAGCGGAACCGCGGAAAAACTTTCCGCCATCCCCGCGAGCATCACGCGGTGGCCGTTCACGGCTACGAAGACCAGCCAGGCGACGGCCATCTGGAGCTGCCCGATGACGGACACCCGCTGCCCCATGTCGGGCGCGACCACGCCCGCAAACCCGAAGGCGGCCTGCGTGTCGGCCATCTCGCCGGCCATCTGCACCGCGGCGAAGATGAGCCTGGCCGCGAACCCGATGGTCAGCCCCAACAGGATTTCCCCGACCGCGGCGATCGCGAGCGAGAGTCCGCCGGCCAGGCGCGGGGCGGTCGTCACGGGGGCCAGCAGCCACGCGAAGGTGAGCGCGAAGGCCGCCTTCAGCCTCATCGGGAGCCGCTCGCTACCCACCAGGGGCGCGAGCGTCATCGCCCCCCCGACGCGGCAGGAGACCAGCAGGAAGCGGATCACGGCCGACAGGTCTATGGTGAAGGTGAGCATCTCCTCACGGCCCCACGTGCGCGGTCTGCGCGATGATCCAGCGCGCGAAGGTGACCAGGTTGCGCAGCATCCACGGCCCGGCCAGCACCGCGGCGAGCGCCATCGCGGCCAACTTGGGCAGGAAGGTGAGCGTGAACTCCTGTATCTGGGTGGCGGCCAGCACGATGCTGATCGCCACCCCCACCACCAGGCCCGCCAGCAGCACCGGCGCGCACACGATGAGCCCGGTCGCCAGGGCGTGTCTCGCCAGCTCGATGGCCGCGGTCTCGGTCATTTCAGGCATCTCCTCAGTGGAAACTCGACACCACGCTCTGGGTCACCAGAGTCCATCCGTCCACCAGCACGAACAGGAGCAGTTTGCACGGAAGCGAGATGACCACCGGAGGCATCATCATCATGCCCATGGACATCAACACGGTGGCCACCGCCATGTCTATCACCACGAAGGGAATGAAGATCATCAGCCCCATCACGAAGGCGCGCTTCAGCTCGCCCAGCATGAAGGCGGGGATGAGCACGTGCAGGGGCAGGTCGTCCGGGGTCTTCGGCCTGGGGAGTTTCCCCAGCTTCAAGAAGAGCGCCAGGTCCTTTTCGTCGGCCTGCTGGAGCATGAACCCGCGCACCGGCGCGAGGGCGCGGAGGGCCGCCTCCCGGTATCCGATTTCGTGCGCGAGGTATGGCTGAAGCGCGCGCTGGTTTGCGGCCCGCCACACGGGCGCCATGGTGAACACGGTGAGGAACAGGGAGAGCCCCACCAGCACTATGTTGGGGGGAATCTGCTGGGTGCCCAGCGCGCTGCGGGTGAACGAGAGCACGATGAGGATGCGGGTGAACGAGGTCACCATGATCACCAGCGCCGGCCCCAGGGAAAGGAGGGTGAGCAAGGCCAGGAGTTGCAGGGTGAGCGGCAGGCGCTCCGGGCGCGGGAGGCCGCCCAGGGTGATGGTCAGCCCCGGCCCCGGGGGGGCGGCGAAGGAGCGCCCCGCGGCGGCGAAGATCATCCCGGTCGCCAGCCCGGCCCAGCGCGCCGCTTTCATCGAACGGCCCCCTGCGCGGTCGCCCCGCGCAGCCGCCGCGCCGCGCCGTGGAGCGCGGCCGGCAGCGAGGGCGCGGGAGGCGGCGAGGAGGAGACCAGCCCGCGCAGCAGCTCGCCGAAGCGCGCGCCGGCCGGCCGCTCCCGCACCGCTTCGGGCGGAAGCTCGGCGGGGGCGAGAAAAGTGATCTGGTGGGAGGTGGATCCGATGAGGACGACCCGCCCGCCGCTCTCAGGGTCGCCCACCGCCACCAGGTGGAGCGTCCGCTGCTGACCCACGGATACGGTCTCCAGCACCCTGAGAAGGGGTCGGCGGCGCGATGGCGCGGGGCGGCCTTGTTGAAAGCGACGCGCGGTGAAAGTCGCGGCCGCCGCCAGGCCCGCGGCCAGCGCGGTCTTCACGGCCAGCGCGGTGAGTGTTGCTTCTGTACCCATTTCCCCCTCCCGGACTCCCCGGACTCGGCGGGGAGGCGCATTTCTTCCGGCGCGGGGAGAGGAGGACGCCGGCCGCGGCGGCGCGGCCGCGTGCAGGTGATGGAGCGAGTCCCCCGTTGTGCGTTGTCCCCCATGGTCCCCACGCCTCTGCTGAGTTGCCGGCCCGGCCTCTGCCCCTGGTCAGGATTGCGGCGCGGGCCGCGTGGAGTATTCCACAGCAGGAGGGGGAACGCGCGCGCGCCCCGCGCACGCCGCGTCGCGTTCGCGGCACATGCCGGGAGATGAAGCGGACGGGGCTAGAGGCCGAGCAGTTTTTGCGCGTTCCCGCTCAGGATCAGCTCCCGCTCGGAATCGCTGAAATGGCACAGCTCGATCTGCTTCAGGGTGAGGGCCGGGTGGGCCACCGGCGCGTCGGTCCCGAAGAGCACTTTCTCCGGCCCGCAGATTTCGACCGCTATGGCGATCCACTGGTGGAGCAGCACGAAGGCGGTGTCCAGGTAGAGATTGGGGATCTGCTTCGCCTCCAGCGCGCACAGCTTGACGAATCCCGGGTGATGCACGGCGAACCCGCCCCCGTGGCCGAGGATGACGGGCACCTTGGGGTAGGTGCGGGCCATGTGGCAGACCCCGTCGATGTACTCCATCTCGGTGGTGGTGTGCAGCAACAGGGGCCGCTGGTACTCGCTCAGCATCTCCATCAGCCGCCTGGTGGGGAAGCCGTCGCCGAGTCCGGTGTGGATCTTCACGCCGCGGAAGTCGTAGTCCTCGAAGGCGCGCCGGAGCTGGGCGAAGGCCCGCTCCTCGTCGTTCAGGTTCACCCGCGCGTACCCGATCAGTTTGTCCGGATGCGCCGCCACCGCCTCCCGGATTTCCTCGATGGCGAACTCGTAGTCCTGATAGGTGACCGGCATGATGCAGGTCTTGTCAACGCCGGCCTCCGCCATCTGCTCCAGGAGCAGGTCTACGGACTGATCCACCTGATAGGTGTCGTGGAGCTGCTCGCCCCTGCCGATGTGCGCATGTGTGTCTATGATCATTTTCGACTCTCCTTGAGTGCGGATTTCTTCCCCAGCCTCCGGAGTCCTGCCTGCGCGCCGGGCTCCCGGGGATTCAGGGAGAGCGCCTTGCGAAACGCGCGCTCGGCCTCGGAAGGGCGGCCCGCGGAGAGATAGGCCGCGCCCAGCGCGGTCCAGCCCGTGGGATTGTCCGGCCTCACCTGTAGCGCGCGCTCGAGGTAGCCGATGGCCTCCTCCTTGCGGCCCAGCTCGCCGGACACCCCCGCAAGGCACAGCAGGGCCGGGGCGTCCGAGGGGGAGATCCGCAGGGTCTGCTCGAAGGCCTCAGCCGCCGCCTCGCGGTCCCCGGATTTCCAGCGCGCCAGGCCGAGGTAGAACTGGGACAGCCGCACCTGCGGGGCGAGCCTGGCCCCCATCTCCGCCTCCTCGCGCGCCTCCTTTGCCGTGCCCGCCTGGAGCAGGTAGCCGGCGAGCAGGGTGTGGATGACGCCGTTGGAGGGGTCGAGCCTCTCCGCCTTGCGCAGGTATGCGATTCCCTCCGAGAGGTGGCCGGTGCTGGCGAGAATGACGCCGGCCTCGCGCGCGGCTCCCGCATCGTGGGGGAGTTCCTTCACCACCTCGCGCATCTCCGCCGCGGCCTCCTCGTGCTTGCCGGCCAGCAGGAGCTGGAGGGCGTTCTCCCGGTGCGCCTGGGGGCAGTCCGGCGCGATCGCCAGCGCCCGTAATACCAGTTCCCGCGATTCCCGCGCCTTCCCCTGGCCCCCGAGTTTCTGCGCCTCCAGAACCAGATTCCGGGCGCGGTCGGCGTCTCTCCACCGGGGACGCACGGCGAGCACCCCCGCGGCGGTCGCGACGGCCGCCAGGGAGGCGATGAGCAGCAGGGACAGTGAGAGTCGGCGGATCATGGCGACCCCGCCCTCGGGACCGCGCCCCTCCGCAGGATCTTGAAGACGCCGGCGTCCTCGCTCCAGGCGGCCAGGTATTCGTTGGAGGTGAGCGTGGAGAGCGCGAACACCTCCGGGGGAACGTCCCCGCCGGGCGCCACCGTTCTGACGGACACCGATTTCCCCAACTTCAGGGCGATCGCCTGGGCCAGGCAGTTCCTCATCACCTGTGCCCCCAGGTGTTTCGAGGGAAGCCCCTGGACGTACAGCACCACCCCCGGTTGCCTGCTCTCGAGCTCATTCACCAGGCCTGCTCCCTGGTCGACTATCCGCTCCACCTGGCGGTGGGCGGCCCGCCACGGCGTCACGTACCAGACGGTCAACGTTCCGGCCGCCACCAGGGTGGCCAGGAGCACCGCGCCGCTGCGCTTCCACCCGATCCCTCGGCCCGCGCAGATGTCGCCGAACAGCCAGACCAGCCCGATGGTGGGCAGATAGGTGAAGCGGCTGTGCTCCAGGTCCATGGTGCCCGCCGGAAGTATCCACACGGGAACGCTCATCAGCACGAAAAACCCCAACCACAGGGCGAGCCGTCCGCCGGGAACCACCCTCAATCCCAGCATCAACCATATCGCCCAGGCCGCCATGATAAGGGCGACCGCGTAGAGCACGAACATGCCCCCTGTGGTTCCCACCAGGGCGCGGTTGAGGGGAAAGAGGAAGCTCGCGAGATGGCGCAGCGGGGCGGTGGGGAACAGGAGATTCCAGGGGCCCACGAGGGCCCGATAGCCGCCCATGGAGCCGATGGACAGGTATCTCCATATGAGATAGCCGGCGAGCACCGCGGCGTAGGGAAGGGTGAAACCCACGGCGCGCCGGATCGCCCTCGCGGTCTCGCCCGGCGCGCGGCCTGCGGGCCGTCGGAAGAGGGCGAAGAGAAAGACGACGCCCGGAAGGGCCAGCGCGGACTCCTTGCCCATGAGCGCGAGGCCGAAGGCGGCCGACGAGCCCGCGAGGGCGGCCGCCCGACGCCATCCGCCCTCGGAGGTGAACGCCGCGTCCGCGCCCAGCAGCGCGAGCAGGGCGAAGAACGTGGACAGCAGGTCCGCGTTGCAGGCCGCCCACACCACGGTCTCCACATGCAGGGGATGCACTGCGAACAGCATCCCGGCCGCGAAGGCTCCGTACGCGCTGCCCGTCCACCGTTTCCCCAGCGCGTATACGAGCGCCGCGCTGCCCGCGTGGAGGAGGAGGTTGGCCGCATGGTAGCCGATCGGATGGCCGGCCCAGACCTTGGCTCCGCCCCACCAGAGCAAGATGGAAAGCGGCCGCAGGAAGCCAGGGAGGGCGTTCGTGGAGAACGCGTGTCTCATTGTGGCGACATGGCTCGCGCCGTAGTAGAGGCCGAAATCGTCCGAAAGGAACCCGACCGTCAGGCTGTGGAGGTAGGGGAGGAGCGCGGCTAGGGCCACCACGGGCCAGCCGATGAGCCTGCGCCGCCAGCTTCGCGCCGTTTCCTTTGCCTCCTCGGCCCGCGGCTCCGCCCCCAGCAGGGCGCGGGCGGCCCCCGCGGCGACCACCAGGCAGAGCGCTAGCACGCCCTGACTCCAGGCGAGCGCGGTGGGCACGTAGAGAAAGAGCCAGAAGGCCGCGAACAGAGCAAAGGTGAGGAAGACCGCGGCGGCCGCCAGACGGCGGTCCCTCCTTCGTCTCCTGGCTTCTGATTTGAGCGCGGCCTCCTGTCGCATTCTGGCGCGCGCTCTGGCTACGTCACGGGACATGGTGAAGGTGTGTTCTGCCCGCGGCCGTCAACAACCTGCCCGACGGGCAAGTCGCCTAACCCAGGGACAGGTTCAGCCGCGCGAGCCGCCGCCCCAGGGCCTCGGCGTCCTTCAGCGCGCGCTCGTCCTTCAGCACATCGCCCGGCTCGTTCGCCACCGCGCACACGTCCGCCTCCGGCTCCAGCACGAGCATCCCGTGATTCGTCGCCGCCCACCAGATGGTCTGCACCGCGAATTCCTGCCGCCCCCAGCGGCCCTCACCCACCACCACCGCGGCCGCGCCCTTGTGCAGCATCCCGCCCGGCTCCCGCCACAACGACCGCGCCCGGTCGAAGATGCACTTGAGCTGCGCGGTCATGGTGCCCATGTAGACCGGCGAGCCGAAGACGATCACCTCCGCCCACTGCATCATGGGGTAGAGCTCCTGCATGTCGTCCTCGATCACGCAGTGCTCGGCCTCCCCCCGCACGCACGCGTCGCAGGCCGTGCAGGGCCCGATGGTCTTTCCCGCGACCGTGAACACGCGCGTCTCCGCCCCCTCCTCGCGGGCGGCCGACAGCACCCGCTCCATCAGTATCTCTGTGTTTCCGCCCTCACGCGGGCTGGCGACGATGCCGAGGATGTGGTTCATGTCGTCTATTCCTCCAGGCGAAGATGACCAGCCACACACAGTTCGGGGCGAGCTGGGAGCCACCTTCAACAGCGCACCGCATTGTGGAATCGCTTTCCGCAAAACGCTGGCACGCAGGCCATAGGAGGGTTTAGTCACCCGCCGCCGTAGTAATCAAGGCATGTACCTCATCTACATTGACGAGAGCGGAAACACAGGCAAGAAACTAGATGATCTTCAGCAACCGATGCATTTTCTGGTGGCGGTGTTTGTCTCTGAATATGTTTGGCTCAGCGGATATGAGTACTGGCGCAATCAAGTGCTATCGAAGACCCGCGAGATAGCTCTCGCTGCGAACGTCGCGCTTCCAACGGAATTACACGCCACCGACGTATATCAGGGGACGCGGATGTGCCGCGGCATAGACCGTGGTGCACGCAACCAAATCATCCGTTCTGTGCTTGAGATGCTGAGATTATTCGATCTGCAGGTTGTGTACGCGGTCTGCGACAAGCGGGCGCTGGCGCTGGAGGATCCCAATGATCTCTCGGTCCAGGCGAGAAGGATTCGCTTGATGCCTGGGATGTATGCCGCGAGTATCTATCCTATTTGCAGAGCCCAACATGAACCGTCGAACGATCCAGGTGCCATCGCTTGGGGAATGTTGTTGAACGGATGCCAATCATTCTTGGGCAGACTTGGACCGCAGACAGCCGAGGTGCATCTTGGTGACAACTTACATCATGGTGTCATGATAGCTGATCGGGGCAGACTACAAGGTTTTGCGCGGCGCAACGTACGCGCTTCGTTGCTGCTCTCCGCGACGGATTCGACGCCGCGCTCGTTGGACGACGTACTGGAGTCACAGGTGTTCGTGACTTTGCTCGACACCGTGCACTTTGTGGATTCACGGGAATCCCCGTACATCCAACTCACGGATTTCGTTGCCTACTTTATCATGAGGGCATGGCGTGCAGGAAACTGGGAAGGCCCGGGACCGGAACCTCACTATGATGAGTTCATACAATCCGCAGTCCGCGGCGCGTACAGATATCCGGCCAAGAAAAGTGACGGCTGAGGAGCTTCCGCTCCGGAGCCGCCTGAGGGGCGGCTCGCTCTCAGTCGTCACCAGTAGTGTACCACAATCATCCTCTGTTTGAACAGGCTTTTGCTATTCTTTTCCCTGTTGGGTTGTGCCCTGGGATGGCCCTTGCCCGGATCCTGGCGTTCCGATTGTAGTTCTCGGCGGGTTCGCCTCCTTCACCACGTCGCCCCGGACGGGCTTCTTGCCCGCGATCATGGTGCCGATGGAGAACTTCTGCTGCACCTCGGTAACGCGGAGGGTGCCGAGGAATTTCTCCCTGTAGCCGAGGGTCTGGCCGGTGTCGGGGTCGATGAGAGCCTTGCCCCGGTGATATACGGAGAAGACGTTGCCCACCTTGATATTCATGTTCTTGCCGCCGGTGATGTAGACATCGTCGCCGTCCACATCCATCACCCGGCTCTGCCAGGGCAGTTTCTCCATGCGCTGGCAGATGAAATCCACCGCGTCCGTGAGGGCGGCCCTGGTGGCCTGCCCGATGGGGGTGTTGTCCTCCTTGCCTCCGGCGAGCACGACCCCCCCGATGGAGACGCCGCCGATGGCGCCGCTGCTGCGGGCGCGGCCGTCGGCCCGCACCGAGTCGATCACTTCCCCGGTGGCGGCGTCCACGATGCGGACATCCAGCGCTACGAACGCCTCCTTCTTCTTGCCGCCGATGCCGAGGCCGCGGAAGAACGCGCCTCCTCCCGACCTGCTCTTCTTCTCGGTGTATTCGGTGATCGCGGCCTTGATGAGCCATTCCGCCCCGATTACTCTCCCCTTCTTCGGAGCGGTCTCCTGGTTTACCCTGCCGCTGGCCCCCAGGTTCTGCTCGGCGAGCACCTCGTTCAGCCCCTTGCGCTCCAGTACTATGAACCGACCCGTGTTGACGAGCGCGGTGGTGAGCTGTTCGGTGAGGGCCGCGCCCACCTCGCCGGGATTGCGCTCCGACTGCCACACCGTGTGCGCGCTGAAGGTGTCTCCGTTCGATTGGATGTTGGTGGTGCTGGAGCCCCCGCCCACCGTGATGGGGAGCACCGCAATCCGCTTCTTCAGCCCGGTATAGGGCGGCGGCTTGGGCGGGGCCTTCTTGTCCTTGGCGAAAGTCGCCGTCGAACCCAGCACGAATACCGACAGCACCAGGAAACCAATCCACGATCGTCTCATCGCTCCGCGCTCCTTCTGGCGTGATTCATCCGGCTCCGCTATAGTAAGTCCATGGTACCCATTACCATCAGTATTATAGATTGCCATATCAGGGGGCGCTAGCCCTAAATCGGTGGCTGTCGGCATGGCGCGCACGCGGCGTACGCTTATTCGCACACGGCTGGAGAGAGAGATCGGCGTCGTGCGCAAGGAGCGCGGCGGGAGGCTGCGCGTGTGCCTGGTCTACCCCAATCGCTATCGCACCGGCATGTCCAGCCTCGGCTTCCAGACGGTGTATCACCTCTTCAACCTGCACCCCCGCGCGGTCTGCGAGCGCGCCTTCGTCCCGGAGGCCGCTGAATCGCGCGGGACCCCGGAGGCGGACATCGTTTCCTATGAGTCGCAAACCCCCCTGCGGGACTTCGACGTCATCGCCTTCTCGGTTTCCTACGAGCTCGACTATGTGAACCTGGTGCGCGCATTGCGCCTAGCGGGCGTGCCTCCGTTCGCTGAGGATCGCGGCCCCCGTCATCCTCTCGTGCTGGCCGGCGGGGCCGCGGTCACCATCAACCCGCGTCCCCTGAGCGGACTGGCGGACATGCTGGTGATCGGGGAGGGGGAGGATGTGATCGGGGAGCTGGTTGACGCGCTGTTGGCTGGAGAGCGCGGGGAGGCGCTGGCCGCGGCGGCGGAGGTGAGGGGTGTGTACGCGCCGGCGGCGCGCGAGGCGCCGGACCCGCGGGCGCGGCGGTATATACGAGACCTCGACGCCTGGCCCACACAGTCGCGGCTGCTCACGCGCGATACGGAGTTCGGGGACCTTTTTCTGGTGGAGGTGTCCAGAGGTTGCGGGCGGGGGTGCCGGTTCTGCGTCACGCCGACCTGTTATCGGCCGGTTCGCTGGCGTTCCGCGGGAGTGGTGCTGGATTCGGCGCGGGCGGGGCTTGCTTATCGAGAGGCGATCGGTCTGGTGGGGGCGGCGGTGTCCGACCACCCTGAGATAGACGAGATCGCCCGCGGGGTGGTGGATATGGGGGCGCGGCTGTCGGTGTCGTCGTTGCGCGCGGACTCGGCCTCGCCGGCGCTGATCGAGGCCCTGGGCAAGGGCGGCGCGCGGAGCATCACCATCGCGCCCGAGGCGGGCAGCGAACGGTTGCGGAGAAATATAGGCAAGCCGATTCCGGAGGAGCAAATCGTCGACGTACTGGCGCGGGCGCAGGCGGCCGGGATACGAGAAGCGAAACTCTATTTCATGGTGGGCCTGCCCGGGGAGACCGAGGATGATGTGCAGGAGATAGCGGCCTTGGTGCGGCGTTGTCTGAGGCGGTCTCGCCTGGCGCGCGTGACCGCGGCCGCGGGCGCGTTCGTCCCCAAGCCCGGGACGCCGTTCGCGCGGGAGCAGATGCTCCCCGCGCGGGAACTCTCCCGGAGGTTGCGGTGGTTGCGGGATGAACTGAGGCGGGAGAAACGGGTGCGGGTGACGGTGGAGAGCGGGAACTGGGCGCGGGTGGAGTGGATGCTCAGCCGGGGGGACCGCCGGCTGGGGCGGGCCATCGCGGACGCCGAGCAAGGCGGAGGAAACTTAGCGGCCTGGCGAAAAGCGCTTCGGGAGGTTGACTGGGGGTGAGCGAAGAAGAAGGGGAGAACTGCGCCGTTGCGAGCGAGAGGTGAATCGTCATCGCGGCCGAAGTGAAGGGAAGGTTACAACCGGCAGTCGGGGGTTGAGGAGGCGGAGGCGGGGAGGCGCAGGCATGGGCCGGCATGTGGATGCAAAAAGGCTTTCCCATCGAGAGCGAAAAGGGAAGGGATGCCAGCGCTCTTGGTGAAGAGAACGGCAATCTGGACGAATTGACGGCAATCTGAAGGGCGTGTTAGGATGGGGCGCCCGCAGTTTCACACGATGGGCGGCGGGTATCGTCGCCGGTGTGCAGTATGTGGGGACGGCAGGAGGCAGACTGACATGCGAGCAGGATTCACGTGCGGATCCGGCGGGAGAAGACTCACCGTCGCCGCGCTTGGGCGTAGCATGTACACGCGGCTGGGGCGCGCGCTGGTGACCCTTGGCTGCGGAGCCCTGATCGCCGCGATGGCGGCCGCGCCCAGCGTGGGCGCGCTGGGAAAGAAAGCGCCCACCAAAGACCAGGAGAAATGGTGGGGCAAGCTCTCCGGCGAGGTGAAGCAGTCCGAGCTGGAGAGGCACGTCAAGAACCTCAGCAGTTTCCAGCCCCGGCTGGCCGGCTATCCGGCGACGAATCAGGCGGCCGACTACATCGTCAACGAATTGAAGCGCCTGGGATTCAAGGACATCAGCAAGCCCAGCTCCGATCCCAGTCTGCCAAAACTGCCCTACCGCGAGGCCTTTTGGGTGACCGTTCCCGTGGTGGATGGGAAATCCACCATCGAGGTGGTCTCCGAGGACGGAACCAGCAGCAAGGCGTACGAGATTTATCCTCTGTGGCCGAACCTGGTGCGCACGTCTCAGTTGCCGAAGGGTGGCCAGGAGTACCGGCTGATATACGGCGCCGACGGCAAATTGGCGGCGTTCAACGGCAAGGATATCAAGGATACCGCGGTGTTGATGGACTTCAACTGCGGGTCCAACTGGCTCAATGCCCCCCGGCTGGGCGCGCGGGCGGTGATATTCGTTGAGCCGGACTCCACCACCCGGGGCGAGGCGGAGTCGAAGTTCCTGCGCATCCCCATCAACATCCCCCGATTCTGGATCCCGCGCAGTTCCGCCTATGAGCTGATGGCGAGGCTGAAGGCCCAGCCGGACGTAAAGGTGAGGATCAAGTGCCGGATGGACTGGAAGCGGCTGCCGGCCTTCAACGTGGTGGCCGAACTTCCCGGAACCGACCCGGAGCTGAAGAAGCAGAACATCTACCTCGACGCCTACTATGATTCCATGTCCATAGTGCCCCAGCTATCCCCGGGGGCCGAGAGCACCGCGGGGGCCGCGGCGCTGCTGGAGCTCTGCCGGATTCTCAGCCAGCCGGAGAACCGGCCCAAGCGGACCGTGCGGGTGATCTTCAACGGCGCGCACTTCCTGGGTCTTTCTGGAATGCGCAACTGGGTCGCCAATCACCTGGACGATCTGATCAAGGGCAAGCCTGTGAAGAAGCAGGCCAAATTTCTGGGGCTGATTCCCTACCGCAAGACGGTGCGGGAGAAACTCAACATCAACCTGTTCCTCGCCTTCGATCTTTCCACCCAGAGCAAACGGGTGGGGGTGTTCTACAAGGGCATGTACTACGATCAACGGGAGGACATGGACATCTCCCGCAAGTTCTCGGACTTCGCGCGCACCCTGCGTGAGAACGCGGCCCTGATGGCGGATTGGGGCACTACGGCGGGATTCACCGACGCGGAGGCCCAGTTTGCAGACGGCGTGAACCCGATCTACGGCAAGCCGTGGCGGACCTTCATCTTCGGAAAGATCGCCCTGGACAACGAGCCCATCACCCTCGGCGGCGGGCGAGGGGCGGCGTTCGTGACCACGGACGACGCCCGCGCTCTGGTGGATACGCCCTACGACAGCGTTGACGCCATGAACTTCGAGAACCTCTTGTCCCAGACGCAGTTCCTGGCCGCCTCCCTGTGGGACATCTTGAATGATCCCAAGATGCCGGTGGACAAGAACCCCAGCTTCTCCCGCATGAACCCATCAGGCGGATTTGCGGACGTCTCGGTGAGGGCCGTGGCGTTCAACCCCAGGAAAAGCATTGTCGCCAACGAGGTCGTGCCCGGGACGATGGTGGTCGCGCGGATGTCGGACTCCACCATGATGGGAACCCGCGGCGATCAGGTGGAGATCGTGGACAAGAACGGAAGGGTGCATTTCTGGGGTTATCCGACCATCAACGCCTACGGGTGGCGCAAGCCGAGTTACATCGAGGCCTACGACACCGATCCGGAGACCGGCGACATTGACTATGCCCCCGACTGGGGACCGATGAGCAACCGCCATCACCCGGCGGACCCCACGCAGTTCTTCATCACCTCCGGAGAGAAGGACTTCACGCTCGTCATCTTCAAGTGCGTGCCGATCGCCCTATTCGACCTGGTGGATCCGCAGAGCCTCACCACCCTGCGCTACATCAAGGTCTACGACGGCCTGATGGACGCGGAGCCGCGCGCCTACGGGCTCACCGTTCCCCACCCGGAGCCCTGGCGCAGCCACGTGGAGGACGTGGCCCTGGTGTTCGCCGAGAAGGGGATGCGCGTCAAGGTGATGATGGGACTGGGCGCGGGCTCGGTGAGGATGCTCCTGCTCAATGCGAAGACTATCGACTCCAAGAACGAGAGCGGCCTCGGCTACTTGGCCGACAAGCCTTTTGCGCTGTCCCACACGCCCCTGCGGGTGACCGAGGACATGTGGCAGTTGGACGAATTGCGGATGCAGAAGTTGGCCAGTTTCCGCATCGTCAACAACATATTGGTCAACCTGCACAAGCACGCGGGGGAGCTCTTGGCTCAGGCCAAGGAGGCGCTTGCGCGTAAGGACTATCAGACGGCCGACGCCAAGGCGCGCGCCGCCTGGGGATATGAGGCGAGGGCCTACCCTGCCGTGCTCTCCACCATGAACGATGTGGTGAAAGGCGTTCTCTTCTACATGGCGCTCATGTTGCCGTTCTCCTTCTTCGTGGAGCGGCTGGTGTTCGCATTCCCGAACCTGCGGGCCCAGATCGCCGGGTTCGTGGGCGTCTTCGCGGTCATCTGCCTGATCTTCAGTTTCATTCACCCCGCCTTCGAGATCACCAAGAACCCGTGGATAGTGCCGCTGGCCTTCATCATGGTGGCGTTGAGCGTACTGGTGATCACGCTGGTGACCATGAAGTTCGAGGCTCAGCTCAAGGCGTTACAGATGCAGCTCTCCGGCATCCACAAGGCGGACATCGGCCGCATGGGGGTGGCCGGGGCCGCCTTCGCCCTGGGTGTCAGCAACATGCGCAAGCGCCGGGCGCGCACGCTGTTCACCTGCATCACGCTGGTGCTGCTCACGTTTACCGTGCTTTCCTTCACCTCCGTGAAGACGGCGACTCGGTACAATGAGCGGAAGGCGAAGGGGAAGCCGACCTATCAGGGTCTGCTGATTCGCAACCCCATGTGGGAGCCACTGGAGGAGTCGGCCTATCGGATGCTGAACGACGAGTTCGGGCGTTCCGAGGCGGTGGCGCCGCGCGCCTGGTTCTTCACCTCGAAGACCGATGAGCAGTCGTTCATCCAGGTCAGCACCTCGGCCAGCAAAGCCTCCTACAACGCGCGGGCCATTACCGGGCTCTCGCCCCAGGAAAAAGATGTCACCGGGCTCGATCGTGCGTTGGTCGCCGGACGCTGGTTCCGGCCCGACGACGTCCACGCCGCCATCATCCCCACCCGCATGGCGGAGGTGTTCAACATCGGCCCGGACGACGTGGGCAAGGTCAAGGTCTTCCTGGGCGGCGTTCCCTACGAGCTGATCGGGATCATCAGCGGGAGCCGGGTCAAGAACATCCTCGACCTGGACCAGGAGCCGCTCACCCCGGTGGACTGGATTCAAATGCAGCGCATGGCCCGCCAGGGTGGCGGTCAGCAGCAGACCCAGCAGGGGCAGAAGACGGGATTTCAGGAATACCTGCACCTTCCCGCGGATCAGGTGGTGTTCGTGCCGTACGACACGGCCATCAACCTGGGCGCGAAGGTGGAATCGGTGGCCATCGGCTTCCAGGTCATCGGCGAACGGGCGCTCACTCCCGCCCAATTGAAGAAGGCCGGGGATAAGGTGCGCAAAGCGGCCGAGGAGGTGAAGAAGACCCTGACGGACCTGATGCCTCGTCTCGGCTTCAACCTATACGCGGGCACGGAGAACGAAATCCGCAAGTGGAGCGCCATCGGCCGCACCTCCATCATCGGCATGGGCGACCTGGTGGTTCCCATTCTGATCGCCGCGCTGATCGTGTTGAACACCATGCTCGGGGCGGTGTACGAACGGGTGAAGGAGATTCACATCTTCAGCTCCATCGGCCTGGCGCCCGGTCACATCGCCACTCTGTTCATGGCGGAGTCGTTCGTCTACGCCATTCTCGGGGCCATCTTCGGCTACATAGTCGGCCAGGGAATGGCCAAGGTGATAGTGATGTTCAACTGGCTGCCGGGGCTGGTGCTGAACTATTCCTCCGTGTCCGCGGTGGCCTCCACCGCGGTGGTGATCGCGGTGGTGCTGTTGTCCACCCTCTATCCCGCCCGCAAGGCGTCCGAGGTGGCCACCCCGGCCATCGAGCGGCGCTGGCATGTGCCGGATCCGGTCGGCGACGAGTGGGACATTCCGCTGCCGTTCGCGGTCACGGGGAAGCAGGCCACCGCCGTGACGGCGTTCATGGTGGAATGGTTCGAGGCCTACGAGGAATATTCGGTGGGCGACTTCGTGACCCAGGACGTGCGCTCCCGGGAGGAGCAGTCCGAACACGGCACCACCTATGTGGTGGAGACCATGGCCTGGATCGCCCCCTTCGACCTGGGGGTGAGCCAGCGGGTGGAGTTGCGCATCATCCCCACCGATATGGAGGACGTATTCGAGATCGTGCTGCACCTGGAGCGGGTGAGCGGAGACGTCTCCTCCTGGAGGCGGGTCAACAGCCGCTTCCTGGGCACGCTGCGGAAGCAGTTCCTGATCTGGCGGACCCTGCGCGCGGAGGACCGGGATCGGTATCTCGGGTTCTCGGCGGCGCAGGCGGCGGGACATTAGCTATCACGGTCTCAGGACATCCTAATAGAAAGTAGGTGACCGGGTTGGCGGAGCAGGAAGAGAAAGTAGACGCGGCAATCGAGAAAAAGGCCGGCGCGGGCGAGTGGTACCTGGAACGCCGCGAGGACTTGGAGCCCAAGGAGTTCGCCGAGGGCTTCACCCTCAAGACGATCCTGGGGGCGCTCTTCGTCGGCGTGGTGATGATGCCTGGCGCCATCTACCTGGGGCTGATGGTGGGGCAGAACCTGGGCCCGGCGGGACAGTGGACCACCATCATCCTGTTCACGGAGATAGCCCGGCGGTCGTTCACCGTGCTCACTCGCCAAGAGCTGTACATGATCTATTACATGGCGGGCAGCATCACCTACATGGTGGGCGGCCTGGCGCTGGCGGGAGGCGCCTTCGCCTGGCTGATCTGGGCACAGTATCTGGTCAACTCACCCGCGGCGCGGCAGTTCAACATCGCGGATAAGATTCCCACCTGGTACGCGCCGCCCCTGGGCTCCACGGCCTATGTGGAGAGGACTTTCTTCCACCACGACTGGACGATCCCCATTCTGCTGCTCATCTTCGGAAACGTGATGAGCCGGATGCAGTGGATCGGGCTGGGCTACTTCCTCTTCCGGACCACCTCGGACGTGGAGAGGCTGCCCTTCCCGATGGCGCCGATCGCCGCGCAGGGCGCGACCGCGCTGGCGGAGGTGTCCGAGGAGAAGGAGTCGTGGCGCTGGCAGGTGTTCTCGGTCGCCACCATGATCGGCATGGTCTACGGCTTGTTCTACGTCGCCATCCCGGTGATCACCAGCGGATTCCTCGCCGACCCGCTGAAGTTGATCCCCATCCCCTTCATCGATCTGGTGCCGAATGCGGAGGATGCGCTGCCCACCGGCAGAATCGGCATCGGGACCGACATCGGCCTCATCTTCTGGGGATTCGTGCTTCCGTTCCCCATCGTGGTGGGGCAATTCATCGCCTCCATCTTCACCAACTTCATCATGTCACCCACCCTGTACCGGCTCCACCCGGGCATGTTCCCCACGTGGTCCAAGGGCATGAACCTGCTCCAAAGCCAGATCACACTCGACTTCGATTTCTACATGAGCGTGGGTATCGGGATCTCCCTGGCCATCGCCCTCATCGGCGTGTACACGGTCATGGGGCACCTGATCAAGGCACGGGTACAAAGGGCCACCGGAGGAGGCCGCACCTACAGCGATATCCCCGCGGGCCGGGGGGATTTCCCCATCTGGGCGGCGCTGGGGGCCTGGTTCTTCGCAACGGTGGCCTATGTGGTAGTCGCTCACCTGCTGGTGCCGAAATTCGACCTCAAGTTCCTGCTGATCTTCGCGTTCGTCTGGAGCCCGCTGGTCTCCTACATCTCCGCCCGGTTGATGGGCCTGACGGGCCGGCCCATCTCCATCCCGTACGTGCTGCAGGCGACGTTCATTCTCAGCGGCTACAAGGGAGTTGACATCTGGTTCGCCCCGATTCCATATTACGACTATGGGTGGGCGTCGCAGAGCTTCCGCGAGGTGGAGCTCACGGGCACCCGGATGAAGAGCGTGGTCAAGGCGGAGGCCTTCCTGCTGGTGTTGATGCTGGTCTCCAGCTTCCTCTACTGGTCGTTCTACTGGCGGTCGAGCCAGATTCCGTCCTCCCAATATCCGTACGCGCAGACCTACTGGCCCCTGAACGCCTTCTATCAGTGCCTGTGGGCCAGCGCCACGGCGCAGACCGGGAACAATCAGCCCATCTTCTTGCTGAAGGCGATCAAGTTCCCCATCATCGGGTATGCGGGAGTCGGGGCGGTGTTGAGCTATCTGCTGCTGCTCCTTTTCAAGGTGCCGTCGCTCTGGTTCTACGGGCTGGCGTCCGGCTTTGTCATCTGGACCGTGGACGTGATCCCGCTCTTCATCGGCGCCATGCTGGGTCGGTACTACTTCGCCAAGCGGTTCGGCGCGGAGCGGTGGATGCGGTATGCTCCGGTGCTGGCCGCGGGCTACACCTGCGGCGTCGGATTGATCGGTATGGTGTCCATTGGATTGACGATCATCTTCAAGGCGGTGAGGTCGCTGCCGTACTGATGCTCCCGGAAGAGGGCTCTCAGAGGATGGAGAATTGAGCGCGGATGAGAGAACCCTCATCGGCTGGCACAGCATCTCGGTGTGGACCCCGGCGGACTGGGTGCTGGCGGCGGTCGGCGGAGATGACAGGAGCGGCTACCTGCGGATAGACGATCAGTTGATGCCGCGGTTGCAGGTGAAATGGTCGCCAGGGCCCATAGACCTGGCGCGCAAGCGGGAGGAGTACGTAAAGCGGCTCTCGGGAGAGAGCCCCCGCGGGCTGGGCCGTCGCATGTTGAGGATGGTGCCCGTGCTGGGCAGGCCCAAGAAATCCGCGGGGCTGGAGGTGGATATCTCGGCGCGCGTGCTCAGCCAGCGCGCGAAGCCGAAGAAGGATCTGCTAGGGTTTGCGTGGCGGGGACGTTATTGCGGGATGGGTGTGTTGTGGAACTGCGAGGTGTGCGAACGAGCGGTGATTGCGCAGGTGAGCTGGCTTCCCGAGGAGCGGCTCCACGAGACCGCGCGCGAGGTGCTCGTCTCCCTGGAGGATCACGGCGTCGAAGGATGGCGCTGGTGGGGGCTGGACGGGCTGAGTTTTCTCGCCCCCGAGTCCTACTCCATGGAGAGGCACAAGCGGCTGACCCGCCATCTGGAGATGCGGCTGACGGACAAGAGCGGGTCCTGGCTTTCGGTGTCCCGCTGGGGGATGGTTTCCCTGGTGCTGGAGGGCCGGAGCGTGGCGGAGTGGTTTGCGGACCATCTCAGCGGGCGGAGGGACATAACCTGGCAGAGCGAGGAGATGCCGGTGAAAGGGCACGAGGGCATCGCCGCCTGGGGGGCGGAGAGGGGG
>WFSF01000169.1 GCA_015486155.1 Armatimonadota bacterium | reverse complement strand
GGTGAGGGAAGGAGAATGACGTGATGAGGAGTGCAAGCATGAAGTTGTCATTCTGGCTGGGCTCGATCTTATTGACGGTCGGCTTCCTGGCCGCCGCAGAGGAGACGGGGAGCGGTCCCGCGCCCTCCCCGCCTCCCCCAGCGGTGGGCGTCTACCGGATCGCGGCGGGAGATGTCCTGTCCGTCACCGTGTGGGGAGAGGACGATCTCAGCGGAGATTTTCAGGTGAACGGGGCCGGCACCATCTCCTTTCCCCTGCTGGGGGATGTGGCCTGCGCCGGGTCCACCTGCCGCGAGCTGGAGCAGACCCTGCGCGACCGCCTGTCCGTGTTCCTGCGGCATCCCCAGGTGCTGGTCACCGTGCGCAAGTATGGAGAGATGGGGACGAGCGTGTTCCTGCTCGGTGAGGTGAAGAAACCGGGCGTCTACCCCGTCACCGCCTCCGCCGGCCTGATGCAGGCGCTGGCCGCCGCGGGCGGCCCCACCGACCAGGCCGACGGCACCGCCACCATTGTCAAGTATCGCACGGGTAAGTTCGTCACGGTGCCCCTCAACCAGCCCCCCGGGTCCCCTGCATCAGGCGGCAAGGCCGCCCTGGAGCCGGGCGATGTGGTGATGGTCAACCGCCGCGCCGACGCCGACCGGCCGCGGCGCTACCTGGTGCTGGGCGAGGTGCCGGATCCGGGGATGTTCGAGATGCCCATGGGCCGGGAGGTGCGGGTGCTGGAGGCCGTCCAGAAGGCAGGCCTGGTCGCCAAGGACGGCCTGCCACTCGAGATGACGTTCCCTCGGGCCGACCTCCGCCGCGCCCTGATCACCCGCGGCGATGTCATGGTGCCCATTGACCTGGTGGCGCTTCTGCGCGGCGACACCTCCCAGAACATCCTGCTGCAGCCCGGAGATGTGCTCACCGTGCCCCGCCGCCCCCTGGTCACCGTCTACGCCATGGGGGATGTCGCGAAACCCGGCCGCCAGATGCTGCCGGAGAAGTCGACCCTGCTCGATCTGCTCAACGCGGTGGGAGGGGTAGCGGCCTCTGCGCGGCTGGGAGACGCCACCCTCCTGCGCGTGGTGGAGGGAAAGCCCGTCTCTCTTCCCGTGAACATAGATCGTTTGCTTCGCAAGGGGGATGCCAGCCAGAACCTGGTGCTCCAGGACGGCGACGTGCTGTTCGTGCCCGCCAAGGGGGAACGCCGGCGTCAACTCTGGGCCCTGCTTCCCCTGCTTCCATACCTGGCGCCGTGAGCGGAGGGGGCTGTCTCTCAGGACCGGCGGGAAATCGAAAGATGAGCACTCGACACAAGGAGGATACGGAAATGTTGAGAGGACTGAAGAGAACGACGCTGCTCTGCAGCCTGCCGGCCCTCCTGCTCTTCACGGGCGGGGCGGCGGCAAAGGCCGCGCCCAAACAACCCCAGATCATCAATCGGGGATGGGGAATCGTGGAGATCGACGGCAAGAAGTGCGTCGAGCTGCGCGCGCTGGTGGTCAATCCCACCGACGAGCCGCTCAAGTACGAGGTCAGATTCATCGTCGAGACCGGTCCGGCCGGCGCGCGGGTGAAGGCGAAGCGCGCCGGAGAACGGACCGGCGCCGCCGGCGAGACCGGGGAGCGCTCCGGCCGCCGCGTGTACCGGGTGAGGGGAGGACCGCTGGCGCCCGGGGCGTCCGAGCCGGTGAAGGTGACCTTTCCCTCTGACGAGACGAAGCCCGGGGTGGCATTGCGCTTCTCCGCCGAGCTCGTGAACCTGAGCACCGGCGCGGTGCTTGGGACCGCGGCCATCACCGCGATTCACGCTCCCTTCATCGGGGCCGCGGTCGCGGGAGCCGGTCTGCTGGCGGCCAGCGGCGCTTTCGGGGGGGGCGGCGGAGAGGGGAAGATCACCGCCAGCGGCACCGGCACCATGGAGGGCCGGCACACCGCCCAGTGGGTGGGGGACGGCTGGCGGGAGCAGGGATCCGGAACCATCACCGTCACCGGCGCGGAGGGCACCATGGTGATTCATTACACCTACCACTCCCAGGGCCCGAACGTCTCCGAGTTGGTGGCCACCGCGACCGGGTCCGGCACCCTCACCAGGCCCGACAGCACGGTGGTGCCCGTCGAGATTACCAGCGCCACCGCGCGGATGCAGACTCCGGGGGATCGCATCGAGGCGGGCGGAACCATCACCCGCTCCGGCTCCTTCGCCACCGGCACCTTCAGAGGAACCGTGGGGGGCCTTCCCTGGACGGGCGTGATCACCATGAGCAATGGGGTGATGACCTTTGACACCGCGACCGGCGCGGGCGAACACACCTTCGACATCCAGTTCACCGCCAGCCGGTAGCGCCGGCTCCGGCCGGGCGCTGTGACATCAACCGCGGAGGGGGGCCGGGAGACATGAGGAGTGAAGCATGAGCCACAGCGATGAGGAAAGACCGCTTCCCGCACGGCGTCGGGAAGTCACTCTCTCGACGACCGGGGTGGAGGGAAGCCCGATCGCCACCTTCGCCCGCTTCGAGGGTTCGCCCTCGCCGGTGGAGAGCTACGTCGGCGTCCTGCTCAGGCGCAGATGGACCGTCCTGGGCGCGCTGGCCGCCGTCTTCTCCATCGCCTGCCTGGTCACCGTCACCTCCCCGCGCATCTACGAGGCGCGGGCGACCCTGCTGGTCAGCGATGTCGCCGACGGGAGAGGAATCGCGGGCGATCAGCAGATGCCGCCGATGATGACGGCGATGGCCGCCCCGGACCTGGAAACCCACGTCCAGTTGATCCAGGGCGAATCCACCGCCCGCGAGACCGCGAAGTGGCTGAAGGAACACGGAGGCCCGGCGCTCAGCGCGGAGCAGGTGCGCGCGATGCTGAGGGCGGACGCGGTGCCCAAGACCAAGTTGGTCAGGGTGAGCTCCCGCGCCCGCTCGCCGGAGCAGGCCCAGCGCGTGGCCAACGCGGCCGTGGAGTCGTATGTGGCCATGAGCCGCCGCCGGGCCCAGAGCTCCGCGGAGAGCGCGAGCCGTTACCTCTCCCAACAGCTCGGGGTGGCGCGCCACAATCTCAGCAACGCGGAGAACGCCCTGCGCGCCCACAAGGAGGCCACCGGCATCATCGCCTCCGACGCGGCCGCCGGCGCACTGCTCGACCGGGTGGCCTCTCTCCGCGCCGACGCCGACAAGACCAAGGCGGACCTGGTCGAGGCCCGCGTGCGCCTCGCCAAGGCCGCGGACCAGTGGCGCCGGCAGAACGCCAGCATCGCCACCGGCCGCGTCCGCGACAACGCGGTGGTGCAGCAGTTGCGGGCCAAGCTCGTCGAGCTGGAGGGGAAGAGGCTGGCCGCACAGGCGAAATACACGAAGGCCTTCCCGGGGCCCCTGGAGCAGATCGAGGAGCAGATACGCATCACCAGACAGCAACTCGACCGGGAGATCGCCAACGTGGTGGGCTCCGGAGGCGGCGATCTCGCCGTCCAGCAACTGCTCGCCGGCCAGATGATCCAGGGCGAGGCCCAGGTGGCCGCGCTGGAGGCTCGCAGCCGGGATTTGCAGGCCGAACTCGCCGCCGCCGAGAAGGAGCTCCAGAAGATCCCAACCCAGCAAGTCGCGCTGGCCCGGCTCGAACGGCAGGTGAAGGTGGCCGAGAAGATCTACTCCGATCTCCTCGCGCGGAACCAGGAGGTAGAGGTGGGCCGGGTGATGGCGCTCGGCAACACCGAGGTGGCCGAGCCCGCCTCCCTGCCGCGGCTCCCCATCAAGCCCAACGTTCCCCTCAACCTGTTCCTCGGGCTGTTGGGCGGGCTGGCGCTGGGGATAGCCCTCGCGGTGCTGCAGGAGCAGTTCGATGACACCGTGCGCGACCAGGAGGAGGTGACCCGGCTGCTGGGCGCTCCGGTGCTCGCCACCGTGCCGATGCTCTCCTCCTCCCAGCCGGTCAGCCTGGGGCGGGTGAAAAACCCTCCCACGAGAGCGATAGACGCCTACCGCACCTTGCGATACAACCTGGGGTTCGTCGCGCCGGACGATGGAGCGAGGGTGGTGCTGGTGGCCAGCGCCGGCCCCCAGGAGGGCAAGACCACCACCGCTCTCAACCTCGCCACCGCCGCGGCCCTCAGCGGCCGGCGGGTGGTGCTGGTGGACAGCGACCTGCGCCGGCCCTCTCTGCGCCGCCTGCTCGGGACGAACGGCGCCAAGGGGATGACCGACGTCCTCGTCGGCCAGGCCCGTCTGGAGGAAACGCTCGAGCTGATTCCGGAGACCGGGCTGCGCTTCCTGAGCGCGGGCAATCGCGCCCCCAATCCCACCGACCTGCTGGACTCCCCCCAGATGAGAAAACTCCTCGGCGACCTGCGCCGCCAGTCCGACCTGGTGGTGTTCGACAGCTCTCCCCTGCTCGCCGCGGCCGACGGCCTGGTGCTGGCCAGCATGAGCGACGCGGTGTTGACCGTGTGCGTGCCCGGGGAATCCCACCGCCGCGCGCTCCAGCGCGCCCGCACCCTGCTCAACAACATCGGCCACGACATCTCGGGCGTGGTGATCAACAAGGTGCGCCACCGCGCGGGATACGGTTACGGATACTATGGCGGCTACTACTATTACTACGACTACGACCGGGAGGAGGGCGGCCCCGACAGGCGGCGACGCAAATCCCGCCGCCATTCCCCGAAGGAGGCGAAGGGACGGAATGATGACCACGCGGGTTAGAGCGACTCCCGAGATGAATCGGGGAACCGGGGCACCGGCTCCCTCGGGCGCGGCGACGGTGGGCCCCAGAGGCACCCTGGGCAAGGATGCGCTCCTCACCCTCGCGGCCCAGGGAACCTCCCTGGCGTGTGGGATGGCCTCCAGCATCATCACCGCCCGGGCCCTGGGGCCGGCCGGCCGGGGGGTGCTGGCCCTGATCGTGCTCACCGTGGGGCTGGTCGGGTGGATGCTGCCCATGAGCGTCGACTCCGGTCTCATGTACCACGTGGCCCGCAGGCGCGCCTCGGTGGGGGCCGCCCTCACCGCCTCCCTGGTCATCGCCCTCGCCACCGGCGCGCTGGGCCTGCTCCTCCTGCTGGGGCTGAGCGCCGCGCTCTCGGCTTCCGCATTGCGGGGCGTGCCGCGCGGCCTGCTGCTGCTGGCGGGAACGGGGCTGTTCTGCGGGACCTTCGCCACCCTGGGCAGCGCGGTGGTGCTGGGCGCGGGCTGGGTCAGGGAGAGATCCCTGCTCTCCATCGCGGGCTCCGCGCTCTCCGTATCGCTCATGGCCCTGCTCCTGCTGGGCTTCCACCTGGGACTTCTGGGCGCGGTGGCGGCCGGACTCGCGGCCCCTGTGCTGGTGTCGGCGCTGCTGGCGACCTGGATCGGGAGGCGGGTGGGGATGACCCGCCGCGTGGACGCCTCCCTCCTCCGCTCCTCCGCGGTCTTCGGGCTCAAGATGCACCCGGGCCTCATCGCCTACTGGGCCAATCTCTCCCTGGACCGCCTGGTGGTGAACTATTTTCTGGGTGCCGCGGCCGTCGGGCTGTACGGGGTGGCGAGCGGCCTTGGGGAGTTGTTGTGGCAGCTGCCCGCGGCGATGGCGATCGCCCTCTTCCCCCGGGCGGCGGGCCCCGCCTCCTCCACGGCCGCGGTGGCCGCCCGCGCCGCGCGCCAGGCCACGGCCCTGGTGGCCCTGGGCGCGGTCCTCCTGGCCGCGCTCTCCCCGGTGATCATTCCCGCACTTTTCGGCCGCGCCTTCTCCGGCGCCCGGCCCGCGCTGCTGGCGCTGTTGCCCGGGGTCGTGCTCTTTTCGCCCGGGCGGGTGCTCAGTTCCTACCTGATCGCGCAGGGCCGCCAGAGCGCGCTCACCTGGTCGGCCGGGCTGGGGGTGGCGCTCACCATCGGCCTGGACTTCCTCCTGATCCCGCGCTGGGGCATCACCGGGGCCTCCGTCGCATCCAGCGTCGCCTACGGCTGCACCTCCGCGGCGCTCGCGATCTGGTTCACGGCGGCCTCGGGGGTGGGGGTGAGGAGCCTGCTGCTCCCCGGCAGGGCCGACCTGGACTGTCTGCGACTGCGAATCGCGAAACCCGCCCCGGACGCGGGCGAGGCTTAGGAGGAGAGCTGCATGCCCAAGGTTTCCGTCATCATCCCCTGCTACAACCGGGCGCACGTCATTCGGGAGGCCGTGGACAGCGTCCTCGCACAGACCTACTGGGACTACGAGATCGTGGTGGTGGACGACGCCTCCACCGACGAGAGCCGGCAGGTGCTGGCCTCCTATGGCGATCGCCTGCGCTTGGTGGCGCGCGCCGCCAACGGCGGCATCGCGGCCGCGCGCAATGACGGCATCCTCCACAGCCGGGGGGAACTGATCGCATTTCTCGATTCGGACGACCTGTGGGCCCCGAGGAGGCTGGAGACCGCGGTCGCGTTCCTCGATTCCCATCCCGGCCACGGCGCGGTGTACGGGGATATGAGATGCGTGTGGCCGGGAGGCGGCCCGGCCACCGACCACTGTGTGGCGGACATGGGAGGGGGGCGGAGCGGGTGGATCTTCGAGGAGCTGCTCCGCCACGCCTTGATCAGTACCAACACCATTACCGTTCGCCGGGAGGTGCTGGACCGGGTGGGATTGTTCGACGAGAGTCTGCCCCCGGCCGAGGACCAGGACTTGTGGTGGCGGATAGCCCGGGAGGTCCCCATCGGGTTCGTGCCGGAGACCGTGGCCACCGCCCGGTTCTACTCCGACGGCCTCTCCCGCTCCGGCAGCCGCGCCTCCGGCAACTGGGTGCGCTGCTGTCGGAAGGCCCTGCGCGTGTTTCCCGATCTCACGCCGCGGCAGCGCCGCCTGTTGCACCTGCGCCTGTACGGAATGCTGAGGGCCCATGCCGCGAATCTCGCCCGCGAGGGCCGAAAGCAGGAGGCGCGCCGGGCCGACTGGGAGGCGGTGCGGGCCGCCGCCGCGGCGCGCGCTCCGGCCCATCTCCTGAAGGCGGCCGCCGTGTTTCTGGCCGGGCCGCCGGGCCGGCGATGGGCGCAACGCTTCCGCGCGCGCGCCTCGGCCGCAGGCGCGGGGAGATAGGGGAGGAGATCATGATCCGCCGCGGGTTCAGCGCGAGAAAGGCGAGGGACGAGTGGCGACGGGGCAGTGCCCCCTGCCGTCCCGCGCGCATCCTCTACGTCACCCACAATGCCCCCGGCAATGCGCTCTGGGGGACGGAGTTGAATCTGCTCGATCTGATCGACCACCTGGACAGGGAGCGCTACCAGCCGGTCGCCGCGGTGGTGCAGGAGGAGGGGGCGATGGTGGAGGCGCTTCACTCCCGGCAGGTGCCCGTGTTCGGCACGCGCGCCCCCAGGCCCTCCCGCCTGAGCGTGCGCGCCCTGGCGGAGGCGCTCGCCGCCTCGCGGTCCTGCGCGCGCGAGGTGGACGGAACCGCCCCCGACCTGATCCACATCAACCACCGCTGGGCCGCCCGCACCGGCCTCGCCCTCGCCCGGAGGCTCCGCGTGCCGGCCGTGCTCCACCTGCACGGCCGCCCCAGGCCCCACCACTACTTCACCGACGGGGCCGCCCTCGCGCGCGCGGTGGTGGCCAACTCGCGGTTTACCGCGCAGGCCTGGGATTGGTGGCCGGCCCGACGCAGACTCGCCGTCGTCTACAACGGGGTGCGCCTGTCCGACTTCCAGTTCCACCCGCGCCGCCGCGCCGCCGTGCGCAGGGAGCTCGGCCTGCGCGGCGACGAGCCCGTGATCGGCTGTGTGGGGAGGGGGACCGCGGAGAAGGGACACGTGTACCTGTTGCGGGCGCTCGCCTGCCTGCCCCGCGCGCGGATCCCCACCACCCTGTTCATCGGCATTCCCCCGGCCGGAAGCCCCGCCGATTGCGCCCCCCATGTGCGCGAAATCCACCGGGAGCTGGCGCGCCTGCGCCTGCAAAAAAAGGTGCGGCTGCTGGGTTTCCGCACCGACGTGCCGCGGCTCCTCAGCGCGCTCGATCTGCTGGTGGCGCCCAGCCTGCAGGAATCCTTCGGCCGCGTGGCGGCGGAGGCGATGGCCGCGTCGCGGCCCGTGGTCGCCACCCGCGTCGGCGGGCTGGTGGAGGTGGTGGAGGAGGGTGAGACCGGCCTGCTGACACCGCCGGCGGATCCGGCCGCGCTGGCCGGGGCGATCGCCGCGTTGCTCGCCACCCCCGCCCGCAGGGAGAGGATGGGGGAGAAAGGCCGCCGACGGGCGGAACGCTATTTCTCCCTGGAGGCCCATATCGCAGGCATGAGCGCGGTCTACCGGGCGGCCATGCTCGGCTTCCCCCCGCCCTGCGAAATCGCGCCCGCGGCCGCCTCCATGGGCCGGCCGGGGGAAAGGAGTATCCATGCCCAGGGTATCGGTGATTATTCCCACTCATAACCGCGCAAATGTGGTTGGGGAGGCGATTCACAGCGTCCTCGCCCAGGATTGCCGCGGCTTCGAGGTGGTGGTGGTGGACGACGGCTCCACGGATGACACCGCGGCCGCGGCCCGCGCCTTCGGAGAACCCGTGAGGGTGGTGCCGCGGGCTTGCGGCGGCCCGGCCGCGGCGCGGAACACGGGGATCCGCGAGAGCAGGGGGGAGTTCGTCTGTTTCCTGGACTCCGATGACCTCTATCTCCCCGGCCGCCTGGCGCGCGCGGTCGCCTTTCTCGACCGGCGCCCCGAGTACGACGCGGTCTACGGGGACTGGGCGATACTGCACGAGGACGGCCGGCTCACCCGAAGACCCGGCCGCGGCTTCCCCAGCGGCCGGGTCTTCAGGCAACTCCTTTTGCGTCAACTCTGGCACACCAACACCATCACCCTGCGCCGCAGATGTTTCGACCAGGTGGGGCTCTTCGATGAATCTCTGCCCCGATGGGAGGATCGGGATTTCTGGCTGCGGCTCGCCTGGTCGTGTCGCATCGGTTATCTCCCTGGCGAGGTGGCCGTCTACCGCATGGAGCGGTGCGCCGAGCCCGGCCGCGGAAAGAGAGCCATGGACTGCCACTGGCAGGTGGCGCTCACCGAGAGGTGGTTGGCCAGCGGCCGGCCCTTCACCGAGGCGGAGCGGCGCGCCCTCCGCAGGGCGCTCTTCTTCTCCCACTGGGAGTACGCGCGCCAGCTCTTCCGCGCCGGCCGCGACGCGGAGGCCCGGCGCGCCCTGGCGCGGGCGGCGCGCGTCGCCTGCGAGGACCGCGATTTCCTGTTGGCCGCCGTCGCCCGGGCGCGGGGCCGCGCGCCCGCCCTGGTGGAGCCCGGGCTGTGGCTGGCGCGCCTGGTGAGGCGCGGCTGGCAACAGGCCGTGATGCATGTCGGGCGGTCATCGTCCGGGGCGCTTCTGGAGGACCATCGGCCATGATCGTTCATCATCGAACCCAAGCGGAACGCCCTCCCGGGAGCGCGGCCTTCCCGTCCGGGGAGGAGGCCCCGATCTTCGCGCAGGCCTTCTGGAAATGCGGCCTCGCCTCTCTGGACGACATCGAGACCCCGGAGTGGCGGACGGTGCTCCGCGATCTGGAGTTGGCGCAGGCCCTGTTCGCGCGCCGGTTGCCCGAGTTCCGGAGTCCCCGCTATCGCTGGCCGGACGACCCGCTTCACCGCGCCACCCGCGTCTGGGAGTATCCCTATGTGGTGGCGAATCTGCGCGCCTGGAGGCGACGTCACCGTCCCCGGGCCGTTCCCCGGGTGGTGGATCTTGGCAGCGGGGTGACCTTTCTTCCCTTCGCCCTGATCGGAGACGGCTTCGAGGTGATCGCGGTGGACCGCGATCCGGTCTGCGCCGAGGAGTTCGAGCAGGCCATCCCCCTGTTTCCTCACGCCTCCGAGCGCCTCTCGTTCAGGATGGTGGACGGCGCGCGGCTTCCCCTGGAGGATCGTTCGGTGGACGCGGTGGTCTGCATCAGCGTCCTGGAACATGTGGACGATCCGGCCGCCTTGCTCTCCGAGGCGGCGCGCGTGCTCGCCCCGGACGGCCTGTTCGCGCTCACCGTGGACCTGGACCTGACCGGAAGCGAACGCCTCGGTCCCTCCGAGTACGAGCGGCTGCGACGCTCGCTCTTCACCTTCTTCACCCCTTGGTGGCCGGAGCAGACCCCCCATCCCTCCCGCCTGCTCACCAGCGACAGCAGCCCCTACGGCTACGCGGGCCTGTCCGGGGCGCGGCGCGCGTTGCTCGCCGCCAGAGACGCAGTGCGGCGCGTATTGTCCCCGCGGGGGCGCTGGCGCGAGCGAGTGTCCGTCGCCACCTTCGGAGCCTGTCTCCGGCCCAGGAGGAGATTGCCGTGACCGTCACATCTCCGGAATCCATCGGAGCCGGCGAGCGCCCTCGGCGGCCCCGCCATTTGCTGATCGTGTGGCCCGGCGCGTTCACCACCGGATGGCTGGGGCCCACCGCGCGGGTGCTCGACATCGCCCAGGGACTTGCCGCCTACGGCTGGCGGACTTCCCTGCTCGCCGGCCCCCTCACCGGCCCCTATGCCGAGGAGGCCAAGGCGGCCGCCGCCAGATTCCCCGGGCCCGTGTTGCGGACGCCCTTCACGCGGTACTGGTATCCGGCCTGGGCCGATTCCCCGCTGATGCGGAAACTGTCGTGGTGGGGCGCCAGGCTGCGGATTCTGAGGCCGAATCCCGAATTGGGATGGGGCCCCCGCGCCGCCTGGTGGCTGCTCACCGCCCAGGACTTCGAGGACCCGGATATGATATGGGCGGTGGCCGATTGGACCCTGGGCGGGCCCGTGGCCGCACGCGTCCTCTCCCAGCAGTTCAAGTGTCCGTGGGTGTTCGAGCTGGAGGACCCCTGGCCGGTGATCGGCACCCATCCCTGCAAGCGGGAGTTCGCGGTATTCCATGCCTGCCTGGACTCCGCCGACGCCGTGGTCACCACCACGCGCTCGCTGGCCCTCCGCCTGGGGGAGCGGCACCCAGGCCTCAGCCGCAAGCTCCACACCTTCTACCTCACCTTCGATCCCGATCTGCCGCGCCGGGGCCTGCCCGGAGACCGCTCCTGTCTTCGCCTGGTGCACATCGGGTCCATCTACGGCGGCCGACGCGCCGGAGCCGAGGCGCTCGTCTCCGCCATCGCGCAGGTGCAGCGCGGCGGCCTGATCGGGGAAGGGCATATCCGGCTGGACCTGATCGGGGGCGGCCCCCACGCGGTTCGTCTCGCCCGCCTGGCGGCCGGGCTGGGCATCGGTGAATCCGTGATCGCCTGCCCGCAACTGCCTCTCGCCCAGGCGGTGCAGGAGATGGACTCGGCCGATGTGCTGGTGGTGATCAAATTCTCCGACCCGCGCTACCAGTTTCAGATCCCGGGGAAAACTTTCCAGTATCTGGGTCGAGGCAAGCCCGTCCTCGGCCTGATGGAACAGTGCGAGGCGGCGGAGATCCTGCAGCGCTCCGGCCTGGGGACCATCGCCAGGCCGGCCGACGTGGAGGACATCGCCCGCTGCCTGGTGCACTACTGGCGGCATCGGGAGGAGCTTGCGAAACTGTATCGGCCGGACTGGGGGTACATCGGGCAATTCTCGCGCGATCGGTTCGCGGAGGAGCTGAATGACCTGTTCTCCCACCTCATCTCCACCCGCCGACCTCCCGCGGCCGGCGGAATAAGCGCCGGGGACTGGTCCGGCGCGGACGCCGCGGCGCGCGCGGAGGGCGTCATCGCCGCGGGACGGGGAGGTGATTCGTCATGACCGTAACCTATCGTCAACCCCCTGTCCGAATGCTGCCCGCCGCGGAGCTGGCCTGCCCGCGCTGCCGGGCCGCGCTCACTTTGAGGGGGAAGACTTACCTCTGCCCTTCCTGCGGGCCGCAGGGGAGCCTGCGCGACGGGGTCCCCAGCTTCACCTCCCCGGAGTTCTACTGGGGTGAGATTCCCCGCGCGGAGATGCGGCGGATCCTGGACGGGGTGGCGCGACGCGGCTGGCGGAAGGCGGTGCACGAGGACCTGGCGCGGGATCATCCCGACCGCTATCGCTATCTCTTCTCGCCCCTCCGCGCGGACTGGTGCTACACCGGAGACCTCGCCCGCCGCGGCCGCGCGCTCGACCTGGGGGCGGGATGGGGCGGAGTGTCGCTGCTGTTGTCCCGCATCTTCGACCAGGTGGTCGCGGTCGAGGGAGCGTGGGAGAGGGCCCGGTTCGCCTCCCTGCTCTTCGCCCATGAGGGAGCCGGAAACGCACTGGCCATCCATGCGGATATGCATTCGCCTCCACTTCCACCGGGCACCTTCGATCTGGTGGTGATGAACGGGGTGCTCGAGTGGGCCGCGCTGGGCGGCCCCGAGGCCGACCCGGAGGCCGCCCAGCGCGCGCTGCTCGCCCTCGCCCTCCGCATGTTGCGGCCGGGCGGATCCCTCTACCTGGGGATCGAGAACCGCTTCGCGCTGATCTTCCTGCTGGGGGGCAGAGACCACGGCTCCCCCCGCTGGATGGGCGTGCTGCCCCGAGGGCTCGCCCGCATCTATCGCCGCCTGACGCGCACGCCGGAGCGAAGGCCCCTCACCCATTCCCTCGCCGGATACCGCAAGCTCCTCCGGGAATCCGGATTCGAGGTGGATGACTGCTACGCGGCCTTTCCCTCCTATAGTTACCCGCGGGTGCTGGTGCCCATGGCCGATCCGGGGCGGCTCGCGTGGGCGGCCAAGCTCAGCCTCGACTGGCGCGGTGACGGGCTCACCCTCGGAGCCCACCTGCTCCATCGCCTGGCCTCCCGGCCCCTGGTCGCGCGCCGGGTTATCCCTCTCGCCGAGTCCCTGGTGATCTGGGCCCGGCGGCCGGGCGGGAGCGGCCGCGAGGGCCTGCGCGCCCAGCTGGAGACGCGCGTCCTCCGCGAGTGGTCGAATTTGGGCCTGGAGCCGCCCGCCCCGGCGCGTCTCTCCATCGTCTCCACCTCCAGCAACTGGGGAATAGGCGGCAAGGTGTCCTGGTTCCTCTTCCCCCCGGAGGCCCCCAGGCCGGTCCTCGTCGCCAGAATTTCCCGCGGCCGCGACGGGGCGCGCGTCGCCCGCGAACACCATGCTCTCTCCTCGCTGTCCGGGCTGGAGCCGGAGATCTCCAACCATCTGCCGCCCCCGAAGGCGCAGTGGGAGCTGTGCGGCCACCGCGTCTCCCTCCAGCGCAGCGTGCCGGGAGAATCGCTTGCCCGCCGGCTCTGCCGCGGTCGGGCGCCCGCCGCCTTGAGCTCCGCGCTGGAGCTGTGCCTGCCCTTCCTCGCGGCGCTGGCCTGGAGCACGCGGCGGGAGGTCTTCCCGCTACTCCAGCATCCCTTCGTCTCCTCCCTCCGCGCCCGCGCCCGGCGTGCGCTCGCCGGGCCCGAATGCACGGAGCCGGCGCGGCAGCTGATCTCCAGCCTGCTTCAGGCGATAGAGGTGCAGGGGGATCTTCTGGTGCCCGCGATCGCCCACCACGGGGACCTCAACGCGGCCGACATCCTCGTCTACGAGGGGCATTTCTGGGTTACCGACTGGGAGTGGTTCGCCCCTGAGGGACTGCCGTTCCTCGACTTGGTCACGCTCGCGGTTTCGGCCGCCGCGCGCACCGGCGGCCCAGGCGCCAAGATGGTGCCGAGAATCATGCGCGCCCTGATCGGGGACGACGGGGGGCCTGTGGACGCTCCCTCCCCGAGAGAGCGCGCCATAGGCCGCGAGTACTGCCAGGCGGCCGGACTGCCCGGCGAAGCGCGCGTTCCCCTCGCCGCCTGCGCGCTGCTCCACGGCCTGCTCAAGGACCGGGAGGCCCGGTATCAGGGGAGCATGGAGTGTTTCTCGGAGGAGGGACTGTGGGCGCGCGCGGCGCGGCCGTTGCTGGTGGCCGCCGCCGTCGCGGAGAAGGGGAGGGGGCGATGAGCGCGCGCCGCTCATTCCCGGAGGCCCGACCGGCTCCCCCCTCCGCGGAAGGGCCGCGGCGGGTGCTGTTCGTCCACGGCACCCTGGAGATCGGCGGGGCCGAGCAGGTGCGGCTCACCCTGCTGGAGCATCTCGACCGCGCCCGCTACCAGGCGGCGGTGTGCTGCCTGCAGCGCGGCGGCCCCATCGCGCGGGAGGCGGCCGCCCTCGGATACCCCGTGCGCGTGCTCGGGCGCCGCGCCCATGCCCTTTCCTTTTCCACCCTCACCGCTCTCCGCCGGGTCATCAGGGAGTGGCGGCCCCACATCGTCCAGACCAGTCTTCCCAGGGCCAACTACTGGGGCCGCATCGCGGCCGCGCTGGAGGCCGCCCCCGTGGTGATCGTGGAGGAGCACAGTGTGAAAGAGCGTTCCGACTGGGCGAGGCCGGTCGTGGAGCGCATCCTGGGCGCGCGCACCGACTGCGTGCTGGTCGTCTCCAACGCGGTGGGGCGCGCGGCGGCCTCCGCGCGCCGCCGGGCGGAGGTGATTCCCAATCCGGTCCAGGCCCGCCGCCTTCGCCCTCGGCGCGCCCCCGGGGTCGTCAGGGCCGAACTGCGGGTGCCCGCGGGCGCGCGGCTGGCGGTCCACGTGGGGCGCATGGACGGGGCGCGCGGAGTGAAGGGACAGGACCTGCTCATCGAGGCCCTCGCCCGGCTGCGCGCCGATGGGCCCGGCCTGGTGGCCGCCCTGGTCGGCGACGGCCCCGGCCGGCCGGCCCTGGAGGCGCGGGCCCGTCGGCTCGGCGTCTCGCATCGCCTCCGCTTCCTCGGCTTCCGGAGAGACGTCGCCGACTTCCTCGCCGCGGCCGACCTGTTCGCGTTTCCCTCCCGGCGGGAGGGAATGCCGGTGGCCCTCATGGAGGCGATGTGGATGGGATTGCCCG
>WFSF01000168.1 GCA_015486155.1 Armatimonadota bacterium | reverse complement strand
GCCCAGCCCCGCCCCACTCCGCGTACCACACCTCGCAGCCAAGCATTTCCTCGGCATGGGCCCGCACGTGTCCGGGCGCGGGTTTTCCCTTGCCCAGCGCGGTGTTCTCCAGGGGGATCTCCTCCCAGGACAGCTCCACCGCGCGCCCGCCCGCGAGATAGCCCCCCAGCCGCCGCCGGCGGCGCGCGGCCCGCTCCTCCCGGGTGCGGGGCCTTACCTTCCGCGAGCATCGCAGCCGGATCACCTGCGGGCGCGCCCTCCCCGCGTAGGCGGCCAGCAGGCGCTCCGCCTCGTCGGACTGCTGGAGCGCGATCACGACCTCGGCGCCTGTGAGGCGCACCTTCGCCGACTTCAGCGACCATCCCGCCGACCCCGAGATGAGGCCGGTGGTGTCCACCACGATGGTCTCCGCGCCCGCCGCCCGCGCCGCGGCCGTCATCACCGCCGCTCCGACGGCGCACGGGAGCATGTGCCCCCTGGGGGAGGGCGAACCCACGAAATCGAGCGCCGCGGCGGGGATGTCCTCACAACTCCGTATTTCCCCCTGCACCAGCCCCATGCTCACACAGGTGGGCGGGCCGATGCTCGCTTGCCCGATGTCTGCGTCCACCACCGCGGTAACTCGTCCGGCCCGGTGCGCCTCGGCCGCGAGCACGGCCGCGAGGGTGCTCTTTCCCGTATCCATGCCCCCGATGAGCAGCAACACGCCGCCCTCGCGCGCCGCGCGCAGAGCGGGCTCCCACGAATCAGGCACCTCCCAGGAAGGTCGTCCCAGGTCCACGCAACCCCCCGACAACTGGCGTTCTGAAGTGCTGTTTATCCCTCTGCGGGCGGTTTTCCTGCGAGAGGGGGCGCGTGTGGAGCAAGACGCGGGGCATTGCCCGAGAGGAGGGGCGTGAGGATAGAGGGCCGCCACGCCCGGCAAGAGCCGGGCGTGGCGTGGGTCTGGGATCAGACGTACAGCTCGCGCGACAACTGCCTGCGATAGTTGCGCGTCAATTCGTCGTCTTCACCGAGAATGGCGAAGATGCGTACCATGGCATCCTTGGGCGCGGCCTTGCCGTAGTCTCGGTCGTGCCGCACCAGCGCCAGGAACTGCTCGAGCGCCTCCGCGTACTCCCCATGCGCCGCCAGGCAGCAGGCCCATGCGAAGCCGGCCTCGACGTCCGCCGGATTCTCGACATGCCTACGCTCACATTCCTCCAGCCCTCCACCGGCCGCACATCGCTCGATGAACCAGATGCGCCCGAGCAGGGACTCCGCCTCGGCCGTTCCCGGCGCGGCCGAGACTGCCTTGGAGGCCAGCGCCTTGGCTTCCCCGTAATCCCCGCGGTCGAGGGCGGCCTCCGCCAAGCGCAACAAGGCCCGGGGATGATCGGGTTGCGCCTCCAGGGCCGCGCGGTACTTGCCCTCGGCCGCATCGCGGTCCCCCTGCGCGGCCAGTCGCTCCCCCTCGTCCACCAGTTCGTCCGCCGGGGAGGGAAGAATGGCGGAGAGCTGCCGTCTCACCTCGGACTCCGGGAGGGCGCCGACGAACTCCCCGATGATACGGCCGTCCTTGAATATCTTAACCGCGGGTATCCCGCTGATCCGCCAGCGCGAGGCGACGGCCATGTCGTCCTCGACATTTACTTTGGCCAGCCGCGCGCGCCCGCCCAGCGAAGCCACCACCCGCTCCAGGATTGGGCCCAGCATACGACAGGGGGCGCACCAAGGGGCCCAGAAATCAACCACGATTGGAATCTCGTGGGATGCCTTCAATACTTCTTCATCGAATTTTCCGGGCTTTACATCAAATATCACGTCAGCCTTGTCGCTCATCCTGTCCATTCCTCGCTTCTCGTCTACGGCGACCTGGGACGAGCCGCGCCCAAGAGCCAAATAGCATAGTATCCGAATACTCGCATATGATACCAGGCCGCTCCTGCCCTGTCAACGCGCCTCCGCGCAATCTGAACCCATCCTCGCCTTGCCTGGTCGGGCGAGGCGGGGTAGAATACCGCCAATGTCCAGCCGAACATGGAGAATAGCGCAGCTCGTCTTCGGCGGCATCCTGGTCATCGCCATCCTCGTGTGGTGGCTGACCAACCCGCGCATCAGCGACGAGCAGCAGATTCTGAACCTGGTGGCCAAGGCCGAGCATGGCGTGGAGACGAAGAACGGGCGGGAGGTCATGGAGTGCGTGTCTCCCGACTACAAGGACTCCTCGGGGTATGACCGCCTTCAGTTGTTGAAGATGGTGAACAGCTGGGTCCGCAGCCCCGACCAGGCAGAGGTGACGGTGGAGAAACAGCAGATCAGAGTGAACGGCCTGACCGCGGTCGGGAAGTTCTCGGTGCAAGTATACCTGGAGAGCGAGGGCCGGAAGCTGCGGCCGGTGAGCGCGCAAATCGAGGTGACCTTCGAGAAACGATGGCGGAAACTGCGGCAGGTCTGGCTGGTGAAATCGGTGGAGGGCGCGGCCATGCTAAGCGCGCCCGAGGAGTATCTCTGACGGGCAGAGAGCGGATGTGAGAGAGGTAGAGTTCGAGTTCGGCGATTCATATGAGCGGCAGCGGCTGATCGCGCACCACGAGCGCATGAAGGCGGAGGACGAGCGGCGCCGCCACGAGGACATGGAACTCCAGTCCCAGACCGCCTACCTGCGCATGCGCCTGGGCGATTTCTATATCCGCACCGGCAAGATCGACCGCGCGCTGAGCGAGTACCGGCGGGCGATCAAGATGGACGGACGGAACGCCGTCTTTCGCACTCGGCTGGGCGACACCTATGCCCTGAAAGAAATGGTGCAGCAGGCGATGAAGCAATACCGCCTGGCGCTGGAGTGCGACCCCGAGCTGGCCGAGCCGCGCGTCAGCCTGGGCGACCTCTACTGCCGGTTCGGGATGTTCAACCAGGCGCTGGAGCAGTACCGCATCGCCGCCGAGATGGAGCCCACCCGCGCCTTCTACCGCTACAAGGTGGCCTCCGTGCTGGCCACCAACGACCACCTGGAGGAGGCGGTGCAGGAGATGCGCATCGCGGTCTCCCTCTCCCCCACGGAGGCCTTCTACCACTTTCGGCTGGGCGACTTCCACCTGCGCCTGGGGAACCTGGAGCAGGCCTGCGAGGAGCTGCGCACGGCCTCCGAGCTGGCCCCCTGGGATTCCTACTACCTGGTGCGCTACGGAGGGGTGAGCTTGGCGCTGGGCCGCATCGTGGAGGCGATAGACGCCTTCCGGAGCGCGCTGGAGATCGAGCCGGGGAACCGCTGCTACCGGGTGCTGCTGGCGGACGCCCACGACCGGGCCGGCCTGCGGCAGGAGGCTGCTCGCCTGTTGCGCCAGGTGGGGGAGCTGAACAGTTACGAGATGGAATTCGTGGGGCGGCGGCGGATGGAGTTCCACGGCGACGTGGGGAACCTGGACGCGGAATGAAAATCGTCACCCTCACCCTGGGCGCGCTGGCCACCAACTGCTACCTGGTATTCTCCCCCGACCGCTCCCCGGCCCTCATCGTGGACGCGGCGGGGGATCCGGAGGATATCCTCTCCGCGGCGCGCGCCCGCGGCCTGGAGATCCGCCTCGTCGTCCTCACCCACGGGCACATCGACCACATCGAGGCAGCAGGCGAACTGAAGCGGCGGACGGGCGCGCAACTGGCGATCCACGAAGCGGACGCGCCCATGCTGGAGCGCCCCGAGCTCAGCGGGGCCGCGCTGTTCGGCTTCCCGCAGACCCCGACCTCCGCCGACCGGCTGCTGAAGGAGGGAGACGACCTCTCGCTGGAGGACTCCGATATCTCCCTCCGCGTCCTGCACACCCCGGGGCATTCCCCCGGCAGCATCTCCCTGCTCGCGGAGGGCGCTCTGTTCTCCGGCGACTGCCTGTTCGCGGGCGGGATCGGGCGCACCGACCTGCCGGGCGGGGACGAGGAGGCGATGACGGCATCTCTGCGCCGCCTGGTGTCGCTCGACGGCGATCTCCCCGTCTACCCCGGCCACGGCCCGGCGACCACGCTCAGCGCGGAGCGCGCGACCAATCCCTGGCTACGCTGACCGTATGACCACAGGCGGGGCGCCCGCCGGAGGGGGATTGTGATCTATGCTACCGGGTGAGAGTCTCCGGTATTGCAAACCGCGGCCCTGCTGTAGGGCGGGCATACCTATGCCCGCCATGGCTGGCACGGGTCCCTGATGGTGGTCGCCTGTGGCGACCTAGCCACCCGCCCTACAGCCCCCGCGCATTGATTCCACGCCCTCTCACCGCTATAATCCCAGGTGCGGCATCCGACGGGCCCGTAGCTCAGCGGCAGAGTCTGCCGTAGGCAGACTCATAACCGCCCTACAGCCTCCGCACATTGATTCCACGCCCTCTCACCGCTATAATCCGGGTGCAGCATCCGACGGGCCCGTAGCTCAGCGGCAGAGTCTGCCGTAGGCAGACTCATAACCGCCCTACAGCCCCGCGCATTGATTCCACGCCCTCTCACCGCTATAATCCGGGTGCAGTATCCGGCGGGCCCGTAGCTCAGCGGCAGAGTCTGCCGTAGGCAG
>WFSF01000167.1 GCA_015486155.1 Armatimonadota bacterium | reverse complement strand
GCAGGTACATCGCGACCACCAGGTCGCGGAAACGCCGTCCCTTCACCAGACGATAGCGACCCTCCTCCTCATCCACCAGCCAGTTGACCGAAGACTGTTCCTGAGCGGCAGTGAGCTGATCGGCCAGCAGCCGCCATCCCCACCGGCAGCACTCCTCATCGATGAGGGGGCGGCGCGGCACCTGCGCACTCACCCTCTCGGCCGGCCGCTCCAGCGCCGTCGAGCCGGCGCGTCTCCTGCCTCCAGGTCTCGGCTCCGCCTCCGCGGTGAGCAGGGAGATGCCGATGGGGGAGAGGCGGATTCCCCGCACCTCCTCCCCCTGGGGCACCTCTCCCAGCAGGGCGCGCACGGAGGGAAGGTCCTCCTGGAGGAGAGAGCGGTAGAGCTCATAGCAGAGCCACATCCGGCGCGCCTCCTCGGCCACCCACCACAGGGGCTCACAGAGTCCCTGGCGCGCCTCTGCTGAGAGCCGGCTGCGGGCGCGGGCAGAAAGCCGGGACAGCCAGACGGGAGAGTCTTTCAGCGTCTTCGACTGGCTCACCGGACCATAGCGCCGGTAGAACTCCAACACCCTGGGATCCCGGGGAAGTTTCCCTCGCCCGAACAGCCGCATGAAATCAGCGGGAAGTGCTGAGGTGTCAAGAGGAGAGTAGACGCCTACCCAGCGAGGAACGAGCAAGCCGCACCGGCTCATTGAGTTGGCCCGGCGGGAGCAGAGGCGACTGATGGGAGGCGGACGGTGATGGCGCAGGGCCAATGCCTACCTAAGGCCCTGCGCGTGGAGCAAGTGCCCGTTGGCTTCGTCCCGGAGGGCGACGCGCGCACAACAGGCTGAGCGAAGGGAGTAAGGGGAGAAGACCGGTCTGGTGGTGGACGAAGGGATGAAGTATCGGCTCTCTCCTATTCGTCCTCAGGATACTTCTGTATCGGCGACTTTCGGTTGTGTACTCTCCGCTCGATCTCCGCTTGGTGATCGGAGACCCACTGTATTGCCGCGGCGTCCAGGTGGGCTCGCACCCAATCACACTCTTGCTTCCCACGCCCGAGGATTGCCGCACACCCTAGCAACTGTGGGAGCAACCAGCTGGCCTGCGGGTCGTCTTTCCACGGGTGCTCCAGACTTGACTGAAGTCCCTTCAACTCTTGCTCCACGATCTGCGGGTAACGTCTGGTCACCTCCACGAGGTTCCCCTCCTTGTATGCGAAAACAACAGGAAGAGGTGGGGAGCGACAGAGGTTATTGCCGTATCCAGACAAGCTGTCTACTTCCCACCCTATCAACTCGGACTTTCCGTCTCCATTCAGATCTTGTATCTCGATAGGGTAATTCCCGATCGCCCAGCCTCCCAGCTTTCTGATATCGGGCCTCCCTGTGTAGATGAACAGATCCCATGTTCCGTAGTTGCCGCCCGAGTACTCTTGCACAAACAACTCCGAATCCCCATCTCCGGTAACATCGTCCACCCAGAAGTCAGCCTTTGGGCCTCCCGCGCGCAGGATCACCTGAGAATCCCGTGTCACTTCAATGACCTCTTCTAGGAATCCATCCTCGTCCGTTTGCTCCCACTTGGTAATGGTGTATGGTTCCCATTGCTCCTGCTCCAGCATGACACGTTCGGATTCGCGGCAGCGCTGGCTCGAGCCGGTGTGCCGGGCGGCTTTGTCCTTGCCCGAGATCATTCCCATGGCCAACCGGCGGCCGCGCGGCCTCGTGCCGATACGCCAGACAGCCCACGTCAGAGCCGTCATCAGCATAAGTACGATTACGAGTCGGATTGAAATCAGCAACTTGCGAGAATTAGACATGTGCGCATGCCCACTGGGCCCCCGAGTATGATTAGATCAAACTGCTCTTCGTCCGCCGGCGATTAGACCGTGGTCCCCAGAGAACTTCTTCGGTGAGCAGGTTTTTTTCCCTGCGGTTGAACCAGGCATCGTCTGGCATGACGTTTCCCATCACATCATCATAGCGCTATACCGACGTTCATCTTTCCCCTTCAGCCGCCGCTTCCCGTTGACTGCACCCCTGGGCATGGACATAAAGGGGAGAGATATAGCAACATCTGATGGGCCGCGTTCAAGCGGCAGGTGGTAGAAGAGATGCTGGGGGCTGCGAGGTGCGGCGACGGTAGCGCAGTTGAGCCGGCGCTACGAGCTGTGCCCGAGTATGATTCGGAACTGGAAGCAGCAGTACGCCCAAGGAGCAGCTGCCTGGGCCGGGATGCGTCTCTGGCGGAAGCCAGGAGCAGCGCATCGCCGAGCTGGAGCGGATAGTGGGGAAGTGGCTGAGCCTGCCGTGCAGGCCGCCATGGCGGGGCACAGCCCCTAGCCACTTACCATGGAGAATGCCCTGCTAAAAAGGACTGTGGCTTACACACTTCAGCGGAGAAGAGAAGCTTCATCGCCGCTCACCGGTCCGAGTTCGGATCGGTTGCGAAGGGATGTGAGCTGATGGAGCTTTCCCGCAGCAGTTACTACTACCAGCCTCAGGGTGTATCCCCGGACAAGCTGCAGGCGGACACCGAACTGCGGGATCGGATTGAGGAAATCTATAATCGAGAACGACTCCACTCAGCCCTGGGCTATGTCAGTCCAGGCGAGTTCGAGCAGACATCAACCTGCCGGTGGCGGGTGGGAAATCAGCCCCTCAGGGGTACTTATCTCGACCCACTGATCTGTCCAGTCAGAGGGGGTCACTCCAACTTTGGCTCATGCTACCTCAATCTGCCTTACAAACCTGCCTCCATGTTCTAGGCGCAGTTTAAGGGCATCGCCTTCGGTGCGAAGACGCAATATAAGATCCCACTCCGCGATACTCCACGCCCACTCTCCTTCTGTCGGTGGCATCTCAGAACAATCGACCTCGCCTCGCACCTCCGGCTTGAGGTAATAGATGGAAATCGCCTCATCCCTCTCATCATGTTTAATGCGCACACGATTCTCGCGCGGTCGGAATTCCCAAACAAAAGGTTTGTCAATCCCCGACCTTAGCTCTGATGTGTTCATCTGGTCAGATGAAACTTCAGGGTAGTCAGGGAAGACCGCATCTTGCGAGAAACCGTGTTTCTTCCTGAGCTCCCGCGCCAAATGCTCTCGTTCTATCGCTTGGGACTCGTCACCTATGCTACGCAGATAACCCGCATACCTTTCCTGATTTCGAATTTGCCGCTGGACCGCGAAGCGTCGTTCCCTGTCTGACGCAGAGCGATCCTTTTCAATATTCTCATAATACTGAAACGAAAGAGTTATTAACCCCGCGCGTTCGATCGCTGCCCCAACCACCTCCACCGGCAGCGACTGTCGGCCCGATTTTGCCGTGTGGGATGCTACGAAATGACGCCTGAGGAATTCCGAGACTATCTGTTGCTGTTTCGAACCGGGGAGATCTGAAGACGTAGCAAAGGCCCATATCGCGCTGTTGAAGACTCGCTGCATGCCATCGCTCTGTTTGAGAAGACTCTGAAGCTCTTTAGCGAGGGGGTGTCCTAGTTCCCGAAAATCCGCGTTTTCTGCCGCCCTCACCGTTGCTCTCCATGACTGGCGAGCCACCATGCGTCGGATTAGTAGACAAGCACCGGCCGTTGCCAGATCTGCGTCTTGTTCACGCACGGCTATCTTCAATACAGCCTTAATATGCTCATCGTTCTCAGGGTGTTCTGCAAGGAGTTCGAGTGCCAGATGCCCGTTCTGCTCGGCGATGGCGGCAGTAATTACCGCCATCGCAGCGTCTTCGGCTAGGCTGCCAGAACCGTACGTATCCATCCGGTGCTTCCGATACTCCTGAAGAATTTGCTTATGAAAGTTCAGCCTGGAAAGCCATGGCAAATTCCTTGGAAACGGTTCAACCTTAGCCTTCGCTTGGCAGTACTCGGAGTGCTCGGTGTTACCAGTGCTATCCCATATCTCTACGGCGATGCGGTCTTGTCCCGCCTTATACGCTATGGCAGCGCGATGGTCTGCATTCAGTGGCATTCCAGCTGCACACAGCCGCTCGAACATCGCATGCAATCGGCTCCAGCGCTTTATATTTATAATGTCGCGCTCAGCGTTTGCCAGCCTTTTCGCAAGGGTTCCGAAGATGTAACACCAACTCTCATCGCTTGCGGCTACCCGCACCCATTCATCATCTTGGGTATCTGAGAGCACCGCGGAGAGAAATTCCTCGGGGACACCTTCGTCGTGAACTACAAAATCGGACGCGCGGCTTTCTGGTCTAGAACTGAACCCCGGATTGGAGCTTGCAAGTTCGCACAGGTGCCGGAATAAGCGACCGTTCCAGTAGCATCGGAATGCATTTTCGGCATCGCCGATACCCTCGTATCTCTTGCCGGCATCCGCAAACTTCTCTTCAAAGCGCAGGGCTTCCGCGAGACATCGCTCGGCATCTATTTGCTTGTTCACTCCTCGATAGCAACCTGCTGCTTGTCGCAGAAGGTACGGGTCATGGGATTGGCGCCCTGCTCTTGCCAATTCACTGGCCTGCTCCAGCTGATCGATTGGTTTGCCCGAGAGCGCTTGGGGCTGACCCGCCACTAGACCTCTGGTCTTATCACGCCACGCCTCTGATGCAGCTGCTTGTCGTTCCAGCGCCTCACGAAATCCTTCGTCGAAGGCAAATTTCCAGAAACTGTCGAGCGCTTGTCGTGAGTCAACAATGAACAGCTGTTTCTTGGCGCGGCTGGCTGCCACGTACAGGCGGTTCAGGAAGTATTCGTACTTAAGGAGCTGTGCCCGGTCCTCGACTGGTTGGTAGGTGCCATCTGCAAGGGATTGATACATTTCAACTATGCCTTTGGCGGTATCGGAGTCTCCAAACCGGTAAAGCACCGTTGTATGAAATTCTTGCCCCTTCGCCCGCACTGGACTGAGGACGCCCTTGGGGACTCCCTCTTCTAATGGCAGATCCCTCAGCACTTCGTCTTTCTCCGCGTAGTAGACCTCTCGGTTGTACTCGCAGTTGACAATTTTCACCAACTCTGGATGTCTCCGCAGCTCGTCTCTCGTCTGAGGATTGTCTGCATCAATCCAGATCGGTTGTACGGGTGTTTCTACCCACCAGGTTTGCTGGGGATTTGCTTCTCGGTCGCCGAAGAGCGTTGCGCGTAACAGCAGAATGAGGTTGCAAAAGTGCACGATTCCCGGATTCGACCGATAGTTAAGGGATAGCTCCTCGTGACGGAGGGTAATGTTCGTACGGCGATGTGGATGCAGCAACACGAAGAAGCGTTCATGAAAGTTCGCCTGGAATGCGTCCCATCTGAACCCCGTAGGATTGATGGTTTGTAGCGGGTCACCTGCAAATACGATAGGGACTGTCCTGAGCTGCTCAGGTGTCAGCTGTTTGGCGGAGAACAGGCACATCCGAAGGATGAGATCCAGCTCTGCAGATGTGAAGTCTTGCGCCTCATCGCAGAATATAGCCGGATAGGTTGCTACGTTGTGCCTGGAATCTAGAACTGCAACGGCAAGATCCTGATCATCCCAATAGCCCTCTCTGTCGCAGAGTCTCTTGTACCAGCCCTCCCAGACGCGCTCGTAGACAAATTGGTACGCGTCCATATCTATGGAGCGTCGGTTTGAAGGCAATCCCTCGAATTCCTCGGGCGATAGGTCATCGTCAAGCGAGGACCGCATTCCCTTGATGTAGGAGCGGATCGTATGCCACGCCACGTCAGCGGAGATTTTCCTGGCTTCAGGTCTGCGCACGAAGTCTCTTTGCCACAGCTCAAGAAATTTGGGATAGTGAACGAATTTGTCGGAATGAAACTTATCGCGTTCACGCGCCGGTAGCAGATCTCTAACGTGCTCATGAAAAACGACGAAGGACCGCGCCAGCAAGTCGTCGATCTGAGCCATATCATAATTGGCATGATTTCCAGTGAGTTGTTCGTGGTGGATTGTCAATAGTGATCGAACGGTTCTACGCGCAACTTCAAGAAGGTCTCGACTAAAGGTAACGTACAAGGGGACTAGATCGTCCTGTTGGCGTAAAGCAAATAAGAGGTACTCCACCGCTAGGTGGAGGAGCATAGTTGACTTGCCGCTACCTGCTCGGCCGTTGATAAAGAGGGGATAACCTTTTCCGCTGTCCCCTCCACGCCGTACTGATTCCAGAAGTTCAATTTCCTCTGGAGAGAGAGCTAGGTTGGCTTCTTGATCCTTCTGAATGGCCATCCAGCAATCTTCATCATACAGGACAATCTCCGGGTAGGCCCGATACGCGACGCGCGAGAGCTCGCGCGCAGTCTCGCTTTCATCCAATTGAGACAATCTGTCGCGATGTGCAGTAATCTTGGACTCTACACGATCGGCGTGATGTAAGGGGGTGAGGAGAACGATCCGCCGCTGATCGGGACGGTACACATATGCAAAACCACGTCTGCGATTGTCATCCCAGCAAATATGCACCTCGTTCTTTGATCTTGACTCCTGCAAACGCTGCTCCTCTACGATAGCATGGGACAATAGTTGATAATATGGTACATGATACTTCACCATTTCCTTGGACAGCATCTCTTGGACCCATTCCTCGGTCTCGAGAATCAGCACGTCATCTTGGCTCTCTCCCCGAAGTGAAGCCACTCCATACAACCAGTTAGACTCAGTCTCGCTAGGAGTCGGCAACTCACGCACGGGCTCGCTTCCTTTGCGATCTCGTATGATTTGTCGGGCCATTTGCTCGCTTACTGTCACAAAGCGTCGTTCTACCTCTCTGGTGTTTCGCTTACAGTTATTGAAAAAGTAGATATAATCTTGGCTTCCTCTGGAAAGCACATGTTCGAATGAATAGAGGGAGTCCTCGCCGAGATTCCATTCACGTATCAAGAGGCGATGGCTTCGAGTGATCCCCTTCTTCCAGAAGGGCGTTGGGGGAAAGGGCTGGAAATGGATCATCTGTCTGGTCTCAACGTCATCCCGGATCTTCTCCAGATGCGATTTTAGTCCACACTCTGTCGCCTCTTCCCAGCATTTCTCGGTAACGTAGACGTAAATCATATGGCGCCACCTCTTCCTCTCCGGCTTTTTAGCGAGTTATCCTCCCTACCTCTTCCGAACCATCTCCTTCAGTCTCGCCAGCAGCCGATCGCGCTCGGCTTCGTCTCCGGATTTCCAGGCGCGGTAGAGGTCGGCCAGCATCTCGCGCTTGGCCTTGTCCAGAAGCCAGGCGCCCCCCATGATGCCGGCGGCCAGCAAGAACTGCAGGAAGATCGCGGGAAAAGCGAATGAGGCGAGAATCGCGGCGATCGCTCCCACCAGCCATTTGTTCTCGCGCGCCGATTGCGGCAGCCACGCCTCAACGGCCTCGCGCAAATCTCCCTTGGGAGGCGCCTGCGCCACCACTGCGCGGCCGCACTGGGTACAGAACTTGCTGCCCTCCTCGATCTTCGCGCCGCAATGCAGACAGTCATAGCCGCCACTCGAGAGCGCGACCCCGCATTCGCGGCAGAAGCGGCTCCCAGGCGGATTGACAGTGCCACAGGCGGCACAGGTGATGTTTCCCATCTCTGCCTTCTCCTTGGATGCCCAGGGATAGGTCGCGCCAGGGGAAAAGATCACTCCGGTGAGCGCTCCTATTGCGGCGAAAAAAGGAAAACCGACATGCGGCCCCGCACAGCGCTCTGGCGCGGCCTCCCCTGTCCGGTCTATCAATCGCTTCAGCTCGGCCAGTTCTCCCAGGCACCAGTCGCACTCACGGATATGGGTCTCCATCTCCGAGCGGGCTGCGGGTTCCAGGCTGCCGTCGAGATAGGCCGCCAGGTCTTCATCCGACGGGCAGGCTTCGGAACGTCTCGCCTTCGCATGATGGAAGTGCCCAGCCAACATCATCCCCACCTTGCGGTAACGTTGCAACAGGCACCGGCACTCGTCGCATTGTTCGAGGTGATGAGCGAGGTCAACAGGAATTGTCTCGCCGTCGGCATACGAGGAAATCAAATCCGGGTCCACGTGCTTCTGCCCAAAGCCCTCCGGCACCCGACTGGCCGCCTTGTGTTCTCGTTCGCCGGTCATAGCGCATCCTCGACAGCTTTTGCCAGGCGTTCTTTCGCCCTTCGAAGCCGGGAAGCCACCGTGTTGACGGACATGTGGACAATCTCTGCGATCCTCTGATAGGAGAGATTGCGCTCATATCTCAGACGAACGATGATGGCATCGGTGGGAGAGAGATTTTCCAGCGCCTCCTGGAGAGCGAGATGTTTCAACAGCCGATCAATTACATCGTCGGCCTTCCTCTCGTTGGTAGCGGGAGGAGCCGGCATGGGGATCAGTCTCTGCTCGGCGGGGAAATAGTCCAGGCACATGCGTCTAGCGCATGTGAAAAGCCAGGTGGAGAAGCGCGCGCGGCCCCGGTAAGTGCGCAGTCTACGACAATCATCCTCGAACAGGCTCAGGAAGATAACCTGCCAGGCGTCCTGCTGCTCTTCGGCAGACCATGCAACGTACTGGGAGACGACTTTCCGAACGAGATTGGAGTAGAGGTCCACGAACTGGTCCCGCGCCGCCGGGTCCCCCGCGATCACCTTTTGCACCAGTCGGTAGTCGTCCTCTCGCGCCCGCTCGTCGCAGCCCATAGTGACGCTACATCCCCTCGCCAGCGGTCTTCCCGGCCCAGTACTTTTCCCCTTGGCCCAAGGAGCGAGGGCAAGCCCCAATTTGCCCCAAGAGAGGACTAAAGGTGACCGGTTATCTGCTGCGGGCAGCCCGCCAGTAAGTGAGCCGCACCGCCAGTCAAGCGCAACCAACATCGGCAATGTTCGACTCTCGCTCACGCGGTTCCTCCCCCTGGATACCTGTCAACCGATGTCATGGCCTGCTATCCGACACTCTGCGTCAGCCTGCCGCGGGCTATCAGCATCGCCAGCAACCTCTGCTTGGATTGTCGATCTCCCTTCCTCAATACCACTGCGGGCACCCCTCCGCCGGCCAGCAAGATCCCGAAAGGACCCAGCAATGCCCCCAGCGCGGCGGTGGCGCTGGTGTAAAGGGCGAACGGCAAAACGATTCCCAGCGTGGTGGTAAAGATCGCGTGCAGAACAGTCGTGAGAGCGAGAAACGCCCCGAATCCTGTGGCGTTCAAGGCCGAGACGGCTCCCACGCCCAGCGCGCCTTTGCGAACAGCCTCCCACAACGCGCGGCCGGAGAGATGGTCCAGTCCGGCCGCCCTCCGCATCAGTTCTTGGTCCTGCTCGTTTGCCCTCTTGATAGTCTCTTCCAGGTGGTCCACGATCTGGCCCGCTTGTTGCTGGTTGGCCTGCCGGACCGCCTGCTTCACGACGCGCTCGAGATCCTCCAGATAGCGCCGTGTGATGGTCTCCTCCAGCTCATCGAGGTCCTTGCCCTGCATCTCCAGCCGGTAACACTTGCACGCCTCGGCGATGGCGCGGCGATACAGGGACATCCGGTCGAGCCCGTCACACCGGCAGAGCCTTCCCGCGCGCTGGAAAAGCATGGTCCGCAGCGCGCTCTCCGAGAGATCGGCCAGTTCCTCGCGCCGCTTTCGGAGATGCTCAATCAGGCGATACGCCTGCGCCTGCGGCAGCCACTCGAAGCGATTGCGCAATTGCTCGTATAGCTTGCTTGCCTGCTCCCGGAGCTGGTTGTGAACAGAGAACACCTCCAGGGTGGAGACCAGGTCCGTCAGTTGAGTGCGATTCAGCGTTTCAAGGCCGTCAACAAACACTTCGCTCCCTCCTCGTTCTTGAAGCATCCGAAATGTTCCTCCACCCAGCGCTTGGCCTTGGGCAGGTCGTCGGAAAACGTCTGCACGAAGACATCGTGGGAGATCTTGAACGCCCACAGCGAGTTGCCGAGCAGCCACAGGTTGTCGTCCACCAGGGTGCCGTCAACCAGCGAACCGAAGAACGGAAAGATGACCGCCCGGTGCCCCTGCAGGGTTCCGTCCACGGCCAGATGGACTCCTACCCCCGCCGCCATCCCGGAGAGGGCCGCGCCCGCGGCCTTGGCCAGCATCGGGTGTCCCCCGCGCAGGAAGCGCTGATAGTATTGATAGAATCGCTTGAGCACCTCCAGACCGATAGCGCTGTGGAACAGAAAGAATCTGTGCCAGCCTATGCCCAACGTCGTAATGTCGAGATCGGGCGTGGCCATGCCGGCCAGGAAACCCGCCCCGGCGGGTACGATTACCGCCGAGACCCGGGCGCTTGCCTGCGCTGAGCGCGCCGCGCCACGCGCCATCCGGAAAGGTCCGATCGCCTGCTTGAATCGGGCATCATCTGTCATCGTTTTCCTTTCTTGACGTATTCACATTTCAGAATCGGACAAGCCGCGCCGCGCAATTCGAGGGCGTCAGCCGACTTCCGCTCTCGCCAGGCGCAGCCTCCCCTCCAGCGCCTGATCGTACAGTTGCTGATAGCCGGCGGCCGTTACCAGGTCGGTCCCCCTCCATCCCGCTAGATAGCCGAGGCCACTCCACACGGCGGCCGTGGCCAGGCCTCCTCCCGGCACTACCAGAGAAGCCAGGCCAAAGACGAGAGCCGCCCTGAGGCCGAACTTGCGGCGGAGTTCCTTTCTAATGGCTTCGACCTGGAAGATGATGAGGCTGTATTGGTTCCGCGCCTCAGCAGTCCGGCCTCGGGCCTCCAGCCCCTCCGCCATCTCAAGCACCCGCCGAAGGGCCTCTATTGTGACCTGCTCAGCCATTGTCTCAAGCCTCGTTCGTGACCTTCTTTATTCATTGGACGGGTTGCAGGCGCGATTTCTTGCAGCTCAAAGGAAATAATTTGGGATGAGTTACTTACGGAGTATCATGACCGTCACCACCTCCGAAGCCAGACGTGTCAGCAATCGCGCTATACATTTACACAACACCGAACGCGGTCCGCTGGACTGCACTCCGGAGGATTTGAGACCCCTGCGCCGATGCCCCCGGGGGTGCCCGTCTCCAGTGCCGCGTGCAGCGAGTATAAGTGTTGTGGTCGGAAGGGAAAGGTACTGCGCTGGGCTTGCAGGCATTTCGGCGATACGCCGTGAGCAAAGTGTGTGCATAAGTGTTTGCTGGACAGATGGATGAGACACCATCGGTGCTGTCTCGGGCGGGAGGAGAGGCGCTTGGGAGGAGGCGGACAGTGACGGCGCGGACAACAGATCTTTGGGTTGACGTCCCAGTGAGATTGTGCCACAAATGGGGGCAAGCATCTTGACAGGAGAGATATATGGCGACAGATAGCGACGAATTCAGCGCCGCCCAACAGGCTCAATTCGCCGCGCTTCCCGAGAAGAAGCGCGCCCGCGCGATGGAGATCGCGCGGGAGTTCGCACAGATCCCGGATAGCCCCGACAGCAAGTCCCTCCTCTGGACCGCGCGCCGTGATGCGTTCGCTCTGGAGAAGGAGGCTCTTCCCGAGACAGCGGCGGGGGAGCGGCAGGCCGACGTCATGTTCCTCACTGTGGGCATGACCCACGAGCCGGTGGTGCTCAGCATTCTCGCGGTCCGGCCGAAAGCGGCCTACCTGTTTCACACCGATGCCTCAGAAAAGACCGCAAGGCAAGTGGCGCAGGACCCAGACATCACGCGCGCCGGCATCACCTGCCTGAAGCGGCGCATCACCGAGTACGATGCTCCTGGAAACTACCAGGCGATGGACAGAGCGTGGACCGACGCGAGGAAGCGTTACACACACCCCCGGCTGGCGGCCGACCCCACAGCCGGCACCAAAATGATGGTGGCCTCCCTGGCGACCTGGGCTTTCTACCATCGAGTCCCCATCACCTACCTCTATTGCCCCGCGAAACAGGGCGTGCCGATTCCCTTCGCCGGGGAGCTGGTGGATGTGAACAACCCCTATGAGGCGTTTGCCGACATAGAGGTCGAGCAGATCTGTAAGTTTTCCGAGCTCGGGTTCTACGACGCCGGCCTGCAGCTGTGCCACTCGGTGCTGGAACAGGTGCGAGACATGGCCACGGCCAAGCGGCTGGAGCTGATGCGGGAGTGGCTGGACATCTGCCAACAGTGGGACGCCTTCATGCACAGCCACCCCGACCAGGACAAGATGCCTGACCTGGCCGGGCGGCTCGAGGGGTTGATCGCCGACCTGGGCCGATTCGGCCTCTCTGATCCGGACGCCAAGCAACGCGCGGAGAACCTGCAATTCCTCAAGGGAATGCCTGCTCCGAAAAAGGGCGCGACCAACGTCTGCGACCTGCACCGCCTGGCCGATCTGTGGGCACAGGCCGAGCGGCGCGCAGCGCAAGCAAAATATGACGACGCGGTGGCCCGGCTCTACCGCGCCACCGAGATGGCGCTGACGGTGCGGTTGCAGGACTATGGTCTGAAGCGGACCGAGCGGCCGGACTGGAGCGCGGTGAAGAGGGAAACAAACAAGAGTTTCGACCAGCTGCACTCGGAGGTGGATGCGCTGCCTCCGGACAAGTCCGGGGAAAAGCCGCACCTGCCAAGGACTTACCTTGGCCTGGCCGCTCTGGCCTCCTTGCTGGCCGTGCTGGACGATGACTTCAAAGAGAAGGGCTACAAGGTTGTGCGCGCGAAACTCGGGCCCGACGGCGCATTCAACGCCCGCAACCGTTCGATTCAGGCGCACGGCACGCAACCACTGGAGAAACAGGAGTACGAACACGCGAAGAGGGAAGTCGCATACATCTTGCGGGCGGTGCTGGGAGAGGACACGCACAACGAATTCAAAACCCTGGTGGGGCAGGCCCGCCACGCCGGGCCGCCGATATCTGCTGGATAATCCCGGTGAAACGAGGGTTTTTGGAGGGCCTCAGTCCCACCTATGCATAAGCGGAAAGGGGTGATTTTCCGCCAACCGGTTTGCTTTGAAGAACCCCGGTAGGTTGGCGGAAGGGGAAATAGGGGCATTGGAGGGCAATCTGGAGCGTTTTCGCGATATGGGCAAGCAAGCGTGTACTATCGAACAGGCATTTGGTTTGCGGAAAACCCCAAAAATTTTGGCTCCCGGAAGAAGGAAGAGGCCCTGACAGGGGCGAAGTGAAAACCACTGAAGGCGAAAGAGCCTATTGAAACCCGCTATTGAAATCCTAGGCCGGCCAGAAGCGATTAGGGTGAAAACCACTGAAGGCGAAAGAGCCTATTGAAACTGGAACGGCAATCAATGGCTATCTCAGCCATCAATTGGTGAAAACCACTGAAGGCGAAAGAGCCTATTGAAACGTATACACTCCACGCCCTTCGAGAGCTCGTCATAGAAGTGAAAACCACTGAAGGCGAAAGAGCCTATTGAAACGGACCAGCTAGCGTTTAGCCGGCCTTGGCCTTCTTGGGTGAAAACCACTGAAGGCGAAAGAGCCTATTGAAACTTTTTCTCCCACAACGTGGGAGTTCACAGCAAATACAACGTGAAAACCACTGAAGGCGAAAGAGCCTATTGAAACCAAGACGTCCTCGATTTCGCTGAGAAGTTATTCTCTTGGGTGAAAACCACTGAAGGCGAAGGAGCCTATTGAAACACTGTTATCGAGGCACCAGAAGTAAAGCGGATACCAGTGAGGACCACTGAAGGCGAAGGAGCCTATTGAAACAGTGCTGCATCCTCCACGTCCAATCTCCCGTTGTGTGAGGACCACTGAAGGCGAAAGAGCCTATTGAAACGGTGGCCGCGTTGGCCGCGGCCTCCAGCTTTATAGCGTGAGGACCACTGAAGGCGAAGGAGCCTATTGAAACGCCCCCATCCTTTTTTCCCCTCTCGTCATCACTATAGTGAGGACCACTGAAGGCGAAGGAGCCTATTGAAACCCTTCTTGGCCTTCGCCTTCTTCTTCGCGGCCTTGACCTGTGAGGACCACTGAAGGCGAAGGAGCCTATGGGCGATGGTGAGGGTTTTTGAGATTCCGTTGCGGTTGGTGGCGCGGTGGGCGGCGTTGCCTGCGGCTCACGGCCGGGCGGTGAGGGCGTTGTTGTATGGGTGGCTGGCGCGGGGGGATGCGGAGTTCGCCCGTTTCCTGCACGAGGAGGGCGGAGGACGGCCGAAGCCGTTTGCGTGTTCGCCTTTGCTGGGCGCGGGCGAGCCGCAGGATGGGGCCCACCTTCTCTCTTCCGAACACACCTATTCCCTGGAGATATCCGCGCTGACCGAGCGGGCCGCGGAGGCGCTGAGGGAGGGGCTGCCTGAGGCGGGTGAGGCGCTGCGGCTGGGGCAGACGGAGATGCGGGTGGCGGAGTCTCCCCGGGAAGTGAGACGGGGGGACTATGGAGAGATGTTCAGGGGGAGGCGGCTCCGCAAATGGGGATTCCGATTTCTCTCTCCGGTGGTGATCCAGCCGGATGGGATGAGGTCTCCGCTGGTGTTGCCGGAGCCGAGGTTCCTATTCAGCGGGCTGACGCAGAAATGGAATGCGTTCGCGCCCGAGGAGAGTGCAGACCTGCCCACGCTTCCGCCGGGCGGGGTGCGCGCCTGGGTGGAGGAGCACGTGCGGATCACCGCGATACACGACCTGTGGACGGAGGACCAGGGCGTCCGGGATGGTGGATTGCAGGGGTTCATGGGCGAGGTGGAGTTCGCGGTGCCGGGGAGGCCCCGGGCGGAGCCATGGCTCGCGGTCTCGGCACTGGTGCGGCTGGCCCCGTATGCGGGGATAGGCGGCCGGAGCCTGGAGGGGGCCGGCCGGGTGGAGGTGATTGCGGGATAGACAGGCGGCGGCGAACCTGGAGCAGGTGCATTTCACAGGGGAGGTTCGCCGAAAGGCTGCCAGGGGGCTCAGATGGCGTTCTGCGGCTGGTTGCGGTTGCACTTGGAGGCAGCGCCGTCTTGCGCAAAAAACGCGGGTTCGCCACATCCCTGCAGGAAGGAGCCTTGCAGGGCAATGTCGAAGCCATAGGAGAGGTACCGTTGCAACGGCTAGACGGGGAAAGACCCGATTGAAACAATCTGGGCGATGGTGCGGGCCAGCCCGCTCAGCTGTTGCAACGGCTAGACGGGGAAAGACCCGATTGAAACCACCGGGGCGGCCCTTTACCGTGGGGTGGGTAGCCGTTGCAACGGCTAGACGGGGAAAGACCCGATTGAAACGGGGGTAGAAGGGGAAAGGCCCACACCGGGCGCCGTTGCAACGGCTAGACGGGGAAAGACCCGATTGAAACGTCTTCTTCGGGGGCAGGAACAAACCTTACCTGCCGTTGCAACGGCTAGACGGGGAAAGACCCGATTGAAACAATCCTCATCGTCATCACCTCCATCACAGTATTTGTTGCAACGGCTAGACGGGGAAAGACCCGATTGAAACTTTGCGCAGGTGACGGCGTCGAGCAAGCGGGTGTGTTGCAACGGCTAGACGGGGAAAGACCCGATTGAAACCCGTCTCGCCGTCCGCGGCGATCAATCCGTACTCCGTTGCAACGGCTAGACGGGGAAAGACCCGATTGAAACCAAGGTGAGGAGAGGGGCCTCCTCGATAACTGCGTTGCAACGGCTAGACGGGGAAAGACCCGATTGAAACTCCTTTGTCGGGGGACCCGCGCGAAAGACTGATGTTGCAACGGCTAGACGGGGAAAGACCCGATTGAAACAGACCGTATCCCCTTCTTGGGGGGGGCGGAACTTCGTTGCAACGGCTAGACGGGGAAAGACCCGATTGAAACGAACCGTACAGGAGTGCCTCCAGCATTGCCCGTTGCGTTGCAACGGCTAGACGGGGAAAGACCCGATTGAAACATGCGCGTTCACCTCCTTTCTCCTTTCATGCGCGTGTTGCAACGGCTAGACGGGGAAAGACCCGATTGAAACCACGACCGGGAGCGAGGCGTGCTCGCGGGGTGGGGTTGCAACGGCTAGACGGGGAAAGACCCGATTGAAACCCCTTGCGCTTGTAGCACCTCTCACAAAGCCATTCGTTGCAACGGCTAGACGGGGAAAGACCCGATTGAAACCGCAGGGGGTGCTTCTCCTCCGTCTCATCGTGCGTTGCAACGGCGGGATGGGGAAAGGGCGGGGACATTGCGTGTCCGGATGAGTGGTAAGGGGTAGGCTTCTTCCCGCCGGGGCGCGGGGTGACATCCCACCTATGCATAAGCGGAAAGGGGTGATTTTCCGCCAACCGGTTTGCTTTGAAGAACCCCGGTAGGTTGGCGGAAGGGGAAATAGGGGCATTGAAGGGCAATCTGGAGCGTTTTCGCGATATGGGCAAGCAAGCGCGTACTATCGAACAGGCATTTGGTTTGCGGAAAACCCCAAAAATTTTGGCTCCCGGAAGAAGGAAGAGGCCCTGACAAGGGCGAAGTGAGGACCACTGAAGGCGAAAGAGCCTATTGAAACAGAAGTGTTATCCTTCTCTCAATCTCCCTCTGAAGGTGAGGACCACTGAAGGCGAAAGAGCCTATTGAAACAGAAGAGTCGGAGTTGACCTTCTCGATGGCCTTCTCGTGAGGACCACTGAAGGCGAAAGAGCCTATTGAAACCCGTCGAAAAACGGCGACCGAGCGATCACCTCCGCCGTGAGGACCACTGAAGGCGAAAGAGCCTATTGAAACTAAGCATCCACTTCTCGCGCCAGTCCTCGATGGTCGGGTGAGGACCACTGAAGGCGAAAGAGCCTATTGAAACGTTGTAGATTTCGTCCCCGTCAAATTTCACATACGAGGTGAGGACCACTGAAGGCGAAGGAGCCTATTGAAACCCGTCGAAAAACGGCGACCGGGCGATCGCCTCCGCGTGAGGACCACTGAAGGCGAAGGAGCCTATTGAAACCCACCCGAAGGTGATTTCACCAGCTAGTCCAAGCACTGTGAGGACCACTGAAGGCGAAAGAGCCTATTGAAACGCCCGAAGGACGGAGATAATAACCTCCCGGAACGAATGTGAGGACCACTGAAGGCGAAAGAGCCTATTGAAACCCAGTAGTGAACTCCATGAACTCCCTCCACTCTAGGTGAGGACCACTGAAGGCGAAGGAGCCTATTGAAACGCCCGAAGGGCGGAGATAATAACCTCCCGGAACGAATGTGAGGACCACTGAAGGCGAAAGAGCCTATTGAAACACTGGATATGGACCTCCTTTCAAGACTAGAGTAGCCAGTGAGGACCACTGAAGGCGAAAGAGCCTATTGAAACCCATGGGCGCCGTAAGCGACAACGAGATCCTGGGGCGACCCCGTGAGGACCACTGAAGGCGAAAGAGCCTCTGGCGGCGCTCGGCCAATTGTCGGGGAACCTGTGTGGCGCTGGCCGGGCAGGGGAAGGTGGAAACCCGATAGTGAGCGGGAAGGAGGTGTTGGGCCGGGGAGAGAAGTAAGGCAACGGCAACAGGGCAGTTGCACGCCAACTCTACCCACGAGGGGCACTCATGTCAGAGTGGGATGACGGCTATGTAGCGGCGGCGCTCCACGACCTCAAGAAGGTCTTGCTCAACAACAATGCCGGTAAGCGCTATGGCACGTGGGGTCCCGATCATGCGAACCTTGCCCACCTCTCCACCCAGCTCGACGCAACCCAGCAACAGGCCTTCGCAACCGCCCTGGGCACAAAGCCGCCAAGGCTCGACCTTGAGAACGAGGCGCAGCTCAAGTTGATCTGGCTGCACGAAGTGAGCCTGCGAGAGACGAACGATCGGGCCGAACTAAAGCGGCATCTTTCCCCAGAGCTGGTGGCCTCCTATCTGGCCCTCACGTTCGCGGATCGGGCGCACAAAGCCCTGTATTTTTGGCTCGAGGAGGGTGGTGAGATCCAGGGTGTCAACTGGCGGCTCCCCTGGTACTACCCCTTCTGGGGTGATGCGAAGAAGTGGACCGTTTCCAATGCCCAGAAACGGTTCCTTGAAGCCGCCAAGCACATTCAACAACATCTAAAGAACGGCCGCCTGGATGCCAGGTTCATAGTCAATCTGGGCGAGGATTTTCTGGCCGACTTCGGCGACTCCACCTTCCTGCCGGTCACCTCTCTGCACTTCCATCACCAACTGTCGGCCGCCATCTATCTGATGGTGATGAAAGAGTTTGAGGATAAGGGCGGGATCCCTGTGTGTGGGACCGGGAAAGATATGCGTCCCGCCATCACGCTTGAAATGACCCGCACGGTGATCACTCTCCCTGTTGAACGCCTACGCTATCGCCTGCGAGATGCCATGCACCTGCGCAAGATCAGCCAATGGCTCCTGATCCGCCTCCATCAGTATCTGAAGGGCCGATACCTGCTGGAGGATGGCTTGGCGTGCCGCGAGTTCAGCCATCCTCACCTGTCGCCATTTGTGTTCTATGGCAAGGAAGCCATAGTGTTGCTGAACCGGCGTGCAGACGATGAGGAGATTCTGAGGATTACTCAGGAAGTAGCAGGAGAGACAGAGACACCGTTCCGGGTGGAGAGGCAGTTGCTGACGCTGGCACCGCGTGATGGGCGACAAGAGACGAGAGTAGAACCTGCCGCGACCCTTGCGCATCGCGCCGTGGGCGTTGGCTATATTGGATGCCGCACTGAAACACCAGATGGTCGCCCTGAGACCAAATGGGCTATGCCTGGCCTCACTGTTCCGGAGGTAGCGGCGCACGAGTGCGCTGTATGCCACAAGCCGATCGCCCCCGGACAGCAGAAGACCGATCTGGAAGACGAGCTGTGTGAGACCTGTTACCGGATACGACGCGAGTATTGGGAATGCCCGAAGTGTCTCGCGCTGTTTCCGAGGGCTCCCGCGTGTCCCCTGTGTGGGGAACTGGGGGGTGACCTTGCTCCACGCCCACCGTCCGCTACAGGAAAGCTCATCCGCCTGCTCGACCTCACGGGCGAACGAGTGGCGATCATCGCGGTGCGCATCGGGGCCACCCCGGAGGGGATGGAGGTGGAGTCCGAGCTGCGTCTGGCCCAGTTCCGTGAGGAGAGACTGGCGGCGGAAGAGGAGGTGTTGAAGAGCTGCGGTCTGACCGGACAGAACCTTCAGAACAGCCTCGATACCGCCAAGGACCGCATGCCCCTGGTGCACGGCACTGGAGGAGAGCTGGAGTACTTGCAGGCGGTGCTGGAGATCGGCCGCAAGCAGGAGGAATGGCAGGAATGGCTGGCCGACAAGATCTATAGCGGACAGATCGGAGAGGCGGCCGCGCATTTTGTCTACCGATCTCCTGCGCTCACTGTGATACTGCTCAGCGAAACCTTGCTCCGCCCGGCATACCGCAAGATCACCAAAGATCTGGAGACCCTCCACCTGGCCCACCGGCTGGACATCATCACCTGTGACACCCACTATCCGCTCTATGACGCACTGTCCACGCTGTTCACGGGACCGGGAAGAACCCTGGAGACGACGAAGAGGCCAGATGAAGCAGCGGCCGCCGCGAGAAAGTTCCGCGGTGAGGCCGGAAAGGCATATCAGGCCTGGCGACAGTCAAACAGGCAGGCCGTGCCTCCCCCGAATTCGCCCGTACACGTCAGCCACAAGGAACTATATGCCGCGGCGCAAGCGCAAGAGATGGCAGAGCTCGATCTCACCTACCGCGTGCTCCGCGGGGGACAGGTACGGGAGTTCAAGGGGGAACAGGCCCGCCAGCTTCTGGAGGCCGAGCCATCGCGGCAGTCTGCGGCTCAGCTTCACGCGCTGGCCCTGCTGGCGGAACAGTTGGGGGCCCTGGCGCCGGAGGGCAATGAGGGCACACGAGAGACGCTGTTGATGGATCTGGACGGCCGGGCGCGCTACATCGAGGACGATATGCGCGAGCTGGTCGCCGACATCATTCGGAACCGCACCCCACTGGAAGCAGCGCAGCATCTGAGGGAGCTGGCGCGGGCAACGAGACCGTGAGCGGGAGGTTGAGATGTATTTCACTGGTGAAGAGGTAAAGCTGATTCGGGCAGCGGCTGCGTTGATGCCGGCCGGCGGGGAAAGAGATGCGGGAAAGGCTCAGTTGAGCAGTCTGGCGGATCTTGCCGCCCGAGTGCCCCTTGACCATCTGCTGATGGACATCGAGGCGAGGGAGAACGCGGTCAAGTTCCACCGTAATAGGAACGAGAACTTTGCCATCGCGGATGCATTGCGGAAACTCGTTGACCACATCACTTCGGCGGGACGCGCAAGTGATACCGAGGAGTCAGAAGAACGTTACCTGATGCGCAAGCGCGCGAACGCGTTGCGCTACGTGAATCGACTTCGAAGACCGCGCTCTGGGAAATATGGCCGTCGTAGGCCGCGTGGATCTTGACCGAACGGGAGGCTAGGATGACAGGGTTTCAACGATTGGAGGCTATCATCTCCGTGCCCTTTCAAGTCACTACTGAAGGTAGTGTCTCCATCGGCACTGGAAAAGGTGATGGACTGAGGGACAATTTGATCATCAGGGAGGCGGGGCCGGAATCGAAGCCGGTGATCTCCGGCTCGAGTTTGAAGGGGATGGTACGGAGCACCGTCGAGGCGGTGCTGGCCCAGGCGATGCCGGGAGAGATCTGTGTGCCGTTCGTCTGCCTGGGACGGGATCGCACTGTGCCCGAGGGACGCAAAGAGGACTGTGGCCGCTCCAGCCGGGATAACCCATGCCCGGTGTGCCGGATGTTCGGCAACACGGAGATGGCCGGGCGGGCGAGTTTCCGCGACGCCCACTTGGAGGGAGATTTTCCTGAAACCACCGAACGCACTCACGTGGCCCTGCGCCGCGACACCAAGACCGCCGCCGGGGGCGCGCTGATGACCATCGAGACCTTGCCTCCAGGAGTCACGTTCTCCGGCAAGGTCGTCCTTACCAACCCGGAGGATTGGATGGTGGGTGCGGTGATCGAGGCGCTGGAGCTGCTGCCCAGCATCGGCATCGGAGCCAAGAAGACCAGCGGCTATGGTGAGGTGGACGTTGACGTCAAGGACGTCGAGTACAAATTCAAGGGCCCTGGAGTGGAGAAGAAGACCAAGGACCACTTCGTTGCGGAATGGCGGAAGCTCGCCAAGCTCACTTGAGATAGAGCGTCAGGGATGCCGCTGATCACGTTCAAATGTCGGCTGGCCTCGCCCCTGCACACTGCTGCCGAGCGCTACAGCAATGTGCAGATGTGCGCGCCCTATGTCCTTGGCAGCACCCTGCGCGGAGCTATTCTGGGACAGATCATCCGCCGGAGATGTCCGCCGGAGCACTTTGACCTACTCATGGCGAACAATCCAGGCTATCATGCTGAATGCCCGGGGCCTTGCGGCGCAAAATCGCTCTTCGATTCCGCGCTAACGCGTTTCTCCTTCGGCCGCTTCCCCTCTGACGACCCGCCCCGCGCCTTTCGCAGTAAAGTGGCGATAGACCGCGCTCGCTGGTCTGTGGCTGAGAGTGCCCTCCTCCAGTTCGAAGTCATTACGCCGACCGATCCCGAGGGAAACCCAGTCTGCTTCAGCTTCGAGGTAGAAACAACGGACGAGAGCCTGAACGATCTGATCCGCGAGGCCGTAGTCTGGGCAGGTGAGACGGGAATTGGCGCTTTTCGCAACCAGGGGTTCGGTCAGTTTGTTGTTGAGGACACCTCAACAAGTTCCGTTCCACCGGCAGAAGAAGCAATGCCCGGTGGCAAGCACCGTCTTGCAGTCGAAACTCCTTACGTGTTGCCTGAGGGCCAATCGTTTGATGAAGCATTCCGCGGCGACCTCGCCAAACTCCTTGGCGCGGAGTGGTTGGACCATCACCTCGGCGACGTGCAGGTACAAGAAGCAAACCTGGGATATGTGGGCAGGTGGTGTTATGAAGGCGAAAAGCCCAGAAGAAAGACCCGGGCCGTCGCCTTGCCGGGCAGCACCTTGATGATCGCAGTCAATTCCAATATTCCCGCCGAGAAGACGACGCGCATGTTACGCGGCATCGGCGAGTGGGCAGATGTGGGATTCGGCAGGTTCACTCGCCGCGAGGAGCCAACCAGCGTGTAAGAGTGAGCACCGATTCGTTGCTGAGACGATGGGGTCGTGGGGGATATCAGACGAGTTCCTGAACAGCATGCGGTTGTTACATGGCGATGGGACACCTTTGGACAGCTGGCCACCTTACTATCGTATCCTTATTATGGTACTTTCGCGCTTCACGTACATGTCAAGTGAGACTGGGACACCAGCTGATAGGTCCGCATAGCCTTTGGTCGCCGAGGGGGGACAGCGCGAAGCCACCTAGTAGGGGACACGAATCAATTGTGTGCGGACGCTGTGGGGAGAGGATGGTTGTGAAGGTCGATGGCACGCACTCGCCAGGAATCCCCCTTTAGTCTGGATCGACGAGTGAATCAGGCGGCGAGTCGGTAGGCGGTGATCCGAGTATCGGGGAAGACGCGGCGCTCGATAGTGGCAGTGGCATCATCCCCGGCAGCGAGGGCGAGGGCCTGTTGCGGGAAAAACAGCCGCTGCTCGCCAGCACTCAACGCCATGGATCGCACAATCAGGGCAAGGGCAACTCGGAAGACCTCCACGTCGGCACACTCCACAGAAGAAGACGGCGCCCGATGGCCCCGCCGAATGATGTCCTATGGTAGAATGAACCCCTGAGCGGCACAAGCTCAGGTGGCGCTCAGGGGTGTCCCATTGCTACTTGACATAGACAATCTGACTTGAACGCTGGAGCATAACAGGGCTTGCATGAATAAGACGGCGATACTGATAGCGGACGACGACGCCCAATTGGTGGAGCTGGTTCAGGCCTACCTGGAGAAAGAAGGCTTCTCGGTCATGGTCGCGGCTGATGGTGAGTCGGCGTTAGAGCGAGTGGCGCGGGAGCGTCCCGATCTCGTGGTGCTCGACATCATGATGCCGAAGCTCGACGGCTGGGCGGTGTGTCGGCACCTGCGGGAGGATCCCGCCACTCTTACGATTCCCATTGTGATGCTCACTTCTCGCGCTGAAGAGATGGATCGCGTACTTGGGCTCGAGTTGGGTGCCGACGACTACGTCACCAAGCCCTTCAGTCCCCGGGAGTTGGTGGCGCGCATCAAGGCGGTGCTGCGTCGCACCGGTGAGGGCAAGCTCTCTCCAAGCCAGAAGGTGCTCACGTACCGCGGCCTGCGGATCGACCCGGTAGGCCGGGAAGTCGAAGTGGCCGGCAAACCTGCTTCCCTTACGCCGCGCGAGTTCGATCTGCTGTGGCTGCTGGCCAGCAACCCCGGCCGTGTCTATCGACGTGAGCAGTTGTATGAACAGGTCTGGAAAGAAGAGGTGTTCGGGGACCTGCACACTGTAGACGTACACATCAACCGCCTGCGGGCGAAGCTCGAGAGCGCCGGTGGTCCCCGGTACATCGTCACCGTCTGGGGCGTGGGGTACAAATTCGAGGTGGCCGACCATGTTTAGGTTCCGTAGCCTGTTCGGCCGTCTCATGAGCCTCTATATCCTGATCGTCATAGGCACCCTCGGGATGCTCGGCCTGTTGCTTAGCCGGCTGTTGCAAGACTACTTCTTTGCCGCGAAGCAGCAAGAGCTGGTAAGCCGAGGAGAGCGCATCAGCGAGCTCGCCGCCCCGCTGTTCGTTCGCGGCGGCGATCAGGCGGAGGCACGCCGGACACTGGAGGTGGCCGGTGAATTTCTCACGGGAGGCGCGCTGATCATCGACCGTAACGCGAAGGTGGTCGCCTCGATCGGCAGGCGTCCAGCGCAAGAGATCAGCGGGGATATGCCCTGTCCCGTTACACAGCAACTCCCCGAGCTGATGGCAGCAATGGAGGGAAAAGTCGTCACACGGACCGGCTATAGCCGGGTCTTCCGTGAGTCGGCCTTCTTTGCCGCGGTGCCGATCACGGTGAATGGCAGGGTGGTCGGCGCCACTATCATGCATTCACCGGTGCTGGGACTGAGGAACACTATCGTCCACACGCGCCTGTTGGTTTTCGCTCTGGCGTTGGCGGCGATTGCACTGTCTGCAGTATTGGGCTATCTCCTGGCAAGAAGTGTTGCCGACCCGCTGGATCGGATGAGCCGGGTAGCGGGCCAGATGGCAGCAGGGGATTTCGAGTCGCGGGTGCCCGAACGAGGCAGCGACGAGGTCAAAAGGCTGGCGGTGGCTCTCAATCAGCTGTCATCGCGTCTTCGCCATACCATCCAGTCGCTCTCCGTGGAGCAGAGTAAGCTTGACCACATCGTGACTACGATGGGAGAGGGCGTGCTCGCCGTGGATCGCGGCGGGCAGGTGATCATGGCAAACCCGCAGGCGCAAGAGATGCTGGCTCCGGACCAGTCTGAACTGGTAGGGCTCCCACTTGAGGAAAGCACGCTGGCAGCGGCCTTCGCCAAGGCTATGAGCGAAGTGCGAGAGCAGACGGTGGAGTTCAGGAGCCGGGATGGCACTGCTGCTCTACAGGCGCACATCTCGCCGACCGCGGTCGAAGGAAGCACCGTTGGGGCGGTGGCGGTGATCCAGGACATCACTGAATTTCAGAGGATGGAACGCATGCGTCGCCAGTTCGTGGCGGACGCCTCTCACCAGCTGCGTTCACCCCTGACCGCGATGCAGGGATACGCAGAGGCGCTGCTCGATGAGGTGGCGGCCGACGCCGAAACCCGCCGCCACTACCTCGCTACCATCGTGCGCGACTGCAAGCGTCTCAATCACCTGATCGAGCAGCTTCTTGACCTGTCGCACATCGAGTCGGGGCAGGCCAAGATTGAGCCCAGGCCACTGGCGATACCCGCTCTGCTACAGCGCGTGGTCGATTCGATTCCCAGGGACAAATCGCGGCCGGAAATCGTAATCAATGCCGCTGAGGATCTGCCGCATGCGCTCGCCGACGAGGCCTACACGGAACAGGCGCTGCTCAATCTGCTCGAAAACGCGGTTAGGCATACCCCGGACCACGGGCAGGTGAAAGTGTGGGCTCGGGCTGAGTCCGATCACCTCGTGATCGGCGTGACGGATACCGGAGCCGGGATCGCGCCCGAACATCTGCCGAGAATCTGGGATCGGTTCTACCGCGCCGGCGAGAGCAACAAGGAGGGCTCCGGGCTGGGACTGGCCATCGTCAAGAGCTTGGTGGAGCGTCAGGGAGGCCGGATCAGCGCTGAGAGCAGGCTGGGCGCAGGAAGCACCTTCACGTTCACTTTGCCTCTTGCCGGCAGCTGATTCCTGTGTGTCGCACGCGGCAACACGCTGAAGCTTTCTTGATTCCCCGTTGATATTTCTGTGAACTCTTGCTGCTAGGATAGTTCCTGAGAGCGGCGTCACAGCCGCCCAAAGGACAGCCCCGAGAGAGTTCATGAAATTAGGATCCGCGGTATTGGCCTTGCTCTGCGTGCTTACCCTGGTTCTGGCAACGCGGCCGGACGCAGCCATAGCCTCTTCAACGGAGCCGGACCCAGGAGCGCCGCTTACCCTGGAGCAATGCATAACGCTCGCGCTCAGGAATCATCCTGCGCTCCGCGGCGCGAACTCCGATGTCGCAGGTGCGCGCGCGAATGTCGGCGCTACCGAAGCCGCCCTTCTGCCTCATTTCAGTGTGAGCGGCGGCTATTCCCAAACTGGGGGAGACTTGAGCACAGGCGGAGGCATCTTGGGTCATCAGGAATTCTCTGCCGCGCTTGGTCTCAGGCAATTGCTCTTCGACAGCGGTCGCACCTCCGCACTGATCCGAGAATCCAAGTCGTCATTGACGGCCACATCGGCGACCCGAGATCAGGTGAAGCAGACGGTGGTGTTCGGTGTCCGTCAAGCTTATTTCGGGGTGCTGGTGAGCGAAGAAGTTCTGAGAGCGCGGACCCAGGCACGGGATCTCTCAGCCCTGCACTTGAAGGTGGCGCAGGCGCGCTATCAGGAGGGTCTTGCTCCCAAAGCCGATATCACAAAGGCAGAGGTGGAGTTGGCGAACGCAAATCTTGAGCTCATCCGCGCGCAGAACGAAGTTAGCCTCGCATATGCGACATTGAGTAACGCGCTCGGTTTGCCGCCCACGACATCACTGAAGCTGGCTGGAGAGCTTCAGGCACCCGGCGAACAGCCCATCCTGGAGGCCTCGTTGGCCTTCTCCTATCAGCATCGGCCGGAGCTGAAACGCGCGGAGGCCAGTTTGCAGGCCGCGCGCTCGGCCATAAAGGTGGCGGCCTCTGGTACCAGTCCATCTCTCTTTGCTACGGCGAGCATCAATTGGCTGGACAACTCCTCCCTCTCGGGCTCGGATTGGACGGCTGGAGTCGCGCTGAGCTTCCCGCTGTGGGACGGCGGCGGGACGGAGGCCCGGGTCCGTCAGGCACGCGCCGCAGCCGAAAGCGCGCAGGCCGCCTATGACAACGCAAAGCAGCAGATTGGGCTGGAGGTCCAGCAGGCCTTCCTGAACGTTATGGAGGCGGACCAACGGGTCGCGACTGCAGAGGCGCTGGTGGCACAGGCGGAGGAGAACTACCGCATCGCCCAAGGTCGCTATGCTGCTGGCGTCGGTCCCATGCTAGATGTGGTTGACGCTGAGACCGCGCTCACCGCGGCCCGGACCAGCTATGCCCAGGCGCGTTACGACGCTCAAGTGGCTCGCGCCCGGCTTGACCTGGCAATGGGGAAACCGTTCCCCCGAGAAGGATCAACCCGTGAAAAGTAAACTTTTCGTGATAACCATCCTCGCGCTCGCCGCGCTGGGCGTGACCGGACTGATGGTGAAACGGCGGGCCGCTTTGGCTCGGCGGCAGTCCGGCCTGGACACGGCGACCGTGGCACGGAGAACACTCAATGCTACCGTCCTCGCCACCGGGAGCATCAATGCCGTCGTCGGCGCGGAGGTGAAAGTCGGTTCTCGCATCTCCGGCGTGGTGACGCGCCTCCCGGTGAACATCGGCAGCGTAGTGCACAAGGGGCAGCTCATCGCGGAGCTAGACAGCCGTGACACCAGAAGCAAAGTGGATCAAGCAGCGGCCAACCTGGCAGCGGCCCGTTGTCAGCTGGAACAGGCGCGCACCGCGGCCGCTGCCATTCCGCTCGAAGTGACCGCACAAATTCAGCAGGCCGAATCCGCGCTCGAGCAGGCAGAAGCAAACCGCACCAACGCGAAAACCACTTACGAGAGAATGCAGCATCTGCTCGCGCAGGATTTCGTGGCGAAGCAGGACGTGGATAATGCCCGCACCGAGTACGAGGTCGCCGTCGCTCAGGTTCGCCATGCGCAGGCCGTGCTCGATGCTGCGAAAGCCAACGCGTCGCAAATCCAACTCAGACAGCAGGATGTCGCGCGGGCAGAAGCGGCCGTGCGCCAAGCAACGGCGGCCTTACGCTATGCGCAGACGCAACTTTCCTACACGCGGATCGTTTCCCCCATTGATGGTGTGATAGCTTCGGTCTCCACCCAGGAGGGAGAAACCATCGCCGCCGGCCTCACCGCGCCGACTTTTGTCACCATCATCGATCTCTCGAAACTCCAGGTGGACGCGCTGGTGGATGAGACCGACATCGGCCGCGTCAAGGTAGGGCAGTCGGCCACCTTCACCGTTGATTCGTTTCCTGATGAGGAGTTTGAAGGCACGGTGACAGCGATCTATCCGAAGGCCATCATCGACCAGAATGTGGTGGACTATGACGTAGTGGTGACCATCGCCAATCCCCGCGGCATGCTGCGCCCGGATATGACCGCGAACGTGACCATCAACGTGGCCACCAAAGAGAATGTCCTCTCCGTACCTAACAAGGCGATCAAGCGAGAGGACGGGATGAAGATCGTTTACGTGGTGCAGGGCGGATCGCCGATCCGGCGTGCCGTGAAGACCGGCTGGAAGGATGGCGAGTACACGGAGATCCTGTCAGGGCTGAAGGAGGGCGAGCAGGTACTGGTCGGGGAGGCGCCCGGCCAGGCCCGACCGCAGTCGTCGGGAGCACAGCCCAATCTGCTGCCAGGAGCGACTGGCAGGCAAGGAAGGTGAGCGGAGATGATGATTGAGATGCAGGATGTCACTAGAGTCTACGATATGGGCGGCGAGGAGGTGCGAGCCGTGGACGGCATCTCGCTCCAGGTGGAGGAGGGTGAGTTCGTGGCGATCATCGGTCCCTCAGGATCGGGCAAGTCAACCCTCATGAATCTGCTCGCCTGCCTGGATACCCCGACCAGCGGAACCTATCGCCTCGACGGGGTCGAAGTCGGGAAGCTCGACGATGACCAGCTCTCCCTGGTGCGCAACAGCAAGGTCGGCCTGGTCTTTCAGTCTTATAACCTGCTGGCGCGGATGACCGCGCTGGAGAACGTGGAGCTCCCGCTGCTCTATGGTGCCCATCAAGGGGATGCCGCAGCAGCCAAGCAGGCGCTGGAGTCGGTTGGACTCGGCGATCGCCTCCACTACTGGCCCAGCCAGCTTTCCGGCGGCCAGCAGCAGCGAGTGGCCATCGCCCGCGCGCTCATCAACGATCCCGCCATCGTGCTCGCAGACGAGCCGACGGGAGCCCTGGATACCCGGTCAGGTCTGGAGGTGATGGACATTTTCCAGCGCTTGAACCGAGAGGGCCGCACTGTCGTACTAGTAACCCACGAACAGACCATCGCTGAACATGCCCGGCGTGTCGTCAGCATTCGGGACGGACGGATCGTAGCCGACGAAGCCGTGGCCAGCCCTCGCGACGCACGCGACGAGCTGGCGAGACTACCGATGGAAGAGGCAAGGCGATGACTTTCACCACGACGATGAGAGAAGCAAAGAGAGCGCTTATTGCCAACAAGGTGCGCACTTTGCTGATGATGGCAGGAGTGACCATTGGCCTCGCCGCCCTGACCATCATCGTGGCCGTCGGGCAAGGCGCCAAGGCGCAGGTCATGGGGCGCGTTGGCAAGATGTTTGGCACCAACCCGATCATGGTCACCGCCAGCGCACAGGGACCGAACGCAGGTCGGCACATGGGGATGGGAGTCGGGGTGGGCAGCCAGACTCTCACGTACGAGGACATGAAGGCCATCGAGCAGGAAGTGCCCAATGTGCGTAAGGCCTCTCCCGGTCTGATCAAGAGCGACGTCGTGGTCAAGTACCGCCAGCAGACCGCGATCACCGAGGTGTTCGGCGTCACCCCAGAATTTCGGGAGTACCGCAGTTGGGACGTAGACAGCGGCGAGTTCATCTCAGACGAAGACGTCCGCGGCATGACCCGCGTGGTGCTGCTGGGGCAGACGGTGGCGCGTGAGCTCTTCGGCGATGCGGACCCGGTTGGGCAGACCGTACGGATCGAGAATGTTGCCTTCAAGGTGAAGGGTGTGTTGGCCGGCAAAGGGGCCAGCCCCCATGGTGGAGATTTCGATGACCGCGTTATCATCCCTATCACCACCTTCGCTCACCGCCTCTACAACGTTACCTACCTGAGCAACATTGTGGTCGAGTTGCAGGATGTCAGTCGCATGCAGGAGACCGCCGCGGCCATCACCGAGCTACTGCGAAAACGTCATCACATCGTACCGCCAAAACAGGACGACTTTGCAGTGCGTACAGGCACTGCCATAGTCCGGCTAGTCTCGGGCAGCACCCGCACTTTGACTCTTTTTCTTGGGATCGTCTCCACGATTGCCCTCCTGGTGGGCGGGCTGGTGATCATGAACATCATGCTGGTCTCGGTGGGTGAACGGACGCGGGAGATCGGCATACGCCGGGCGGTGGGCGCGCGCCGCAAGGACATCCTCACGCAGTTCCTGGCGGAGGCGGTGGCGGTAACGTCGGCCGGCGGCCTGGCGGGTGTCCTGTGCGGGGTGTTCGGCGCAGTGGCGTTGCGCGCGCTGAAGCACACTCCAATACAGATTTCCTGGCAAGCGGTGGCCGTAGCGCTGATCTTCTCGATTATCGTCGGCATAGCCTCTGGCGTCCATCCCGCGCGGCGGGCCGCTCACCTGCACCCGGTGGACGCGCTGCGGGCGGAGTGAACATGCGATACCGCCTTGGCCTGCGCACCGCGTTGCGCGCCCTCGGAGCCCACAAGCTCCGCACCGGGCTGACGCTCCTCGGCATTATCGTAGGGGTAGCGGCGGTGGTGGCCATGGTGGCGATCGGTCAGGGCACCCGCGCCGAGGTGTTGCGCAAGGTCGAGAATATGGGCACGAATCTGATAATAGTACGCGCGGGTCAGCTCAAGCTCGTTGCGGGCCGACGGCAACAGACTGGCGCGGTGGCGACTACCCTCACGGAGAGGGATGCGCGCGCCATTGCGGACGAACTGCCATCTGTGACCGCGGTCGCTCCCGCTCAGAGTCAGAAACTGCAAGTCAAGTTCGAGGACCTTACCACCACCACGATGGTGGTTGGCACCACGCCTGAATACCAGATGGTGCGCAATTTCTATCCCATCACCGGGGAATTTTTCGATGATGAACAGGTGCGCAGTTCTGCCCGGGTCGCCGTGCTCGGGCAGACGGTGGTGGCCAATCTGTTCGCGGGCCGAAATCCCGTCGGGGAAACCATTCGCATCGCGAACGTACCCTTCTTGGTGATTGGAGTGCTAGAGGCGAAAGGCCTGGACATCGCGGGCCAAGACCAAGATGATCAGATCCTCGTTCCGCTGCGCACCGCACTGCGCCGGCTGTTCAATGTATCCCACCTTAACACCATCTACTTAAGCGTAGCGGATGGCGCCGCGATGGAAACAACCGCTACGGACGTCGCCGAGCTGCTGCGGGAGAGACACCACCTTCGCCCTGGGTCCGAAGATGACTTCACCGTCCAGAGCCAGTCGGCTATGCTCGAGGCGCAGGACGCGCTCTCCGGGACGTTCACCTTGCTTCTGGGAAGCATCGGCGGAATCTCGTTGCTGGTAGGCGGGATCGGTATCCTTGCCATGACACTCATCGCGGTGCGAGAGCGGACCCGCGAGATCGGATTGCGGCGCGCGCTCGGAGCGCGCAGAAAAGACATCTTGCTCCAGTTCCTGATCGAGACCGGCCTGCTGAGCGTAATCGGGGGTGCCATCGGGGTATTGATCGGCGTCGCAGCAGCGAAGGTCGTTTCCATGTTGACGGGATGGCCCATGCTCATCCCGTGGGCGGTGGCTCTGGTAGCGGTCGTGTTCTCGGCTCTGCTCGGTCTGGCCTTTGGGGTTTATCCCGCGCGCAAGGCCTCTATGCTTGATCCGATCGTTGCGCTGCGAATTACTTGACGGGAATTGCCGACAAGGCGAGAACTGGCAGGAGATACATTGATGAGACACTTCGGGCGTTTCAATCATGCTGTCGAAACCAGCAGTCCTGACTGGATGCTGCCACTGTTGCTGGTAGTCGGTCTCGCGTTGGTAGTCATAGTCATCTGGCTGCTGACAAGAGCGCATATGGATAGTTCTGTCTCCACTCAATCAATCCATCTGACGCGCGAGGAACTCGAGTGCCAAATCATGGCGATGCTCGCACAAGCGGGAAGACCGTTGAAGCAGGCCGAGATTGCCAAGAACCTGGGCCAGCCGAAGGAGGAGATAGCACGCGTTGTCTCTGACCTCGAGCGCGATGGGTCAGTGACGCGTAAGTGGGACCTCGTCGGATATACTTTTACGGTCTCCCGCGGTTCGGCGCCCGAAGAACCCTCGTGAGGACACCTCGACGAACAGCTCCAGTAGAGAGATCCTCAGTTAAGTGGCGCCGCGGCTGAATGTCGTAACGTCTTCTCAAGCGCGCCAGCAGCACATTCGCCCCCGGCAGGATGTCAAGAGCCTTCTGCTCGTCGTTGGCGAGGGTATCTTTCCGTCTCCCTCCCCATGATGTATCCCATTGCCCTCAATGGTAAGTAGACGGCATCTTTTCAAAATCTCCGATTATCTCCGACGAAGGGTAGCAACCTGACCTATCCCCCGCCACCCGAACGATACCAAACCGCTACTCTTGGCCCCTCATGAGCGCTACCAATCCGCTTACACTACCTAAGCTTATCGGCCCACTCCTTCGATTCTGGCCCACGTGGGCCATTCCAGGCGGCAAATCGCGTGGGCGCATAACGCTGCTCCTGTGCCCATCGGCCGGTAATCCCCACATTCGGGTACGGCCGACACTTCACTCGGTGCGTCCTAAAGCGGGATCGCTGTCATCAGAAGAGACAGCGGCCCCGAGTGCGATAAACCGGTAGGCTGCCAGCCGGGGCGCCTACCGCGGGGGCGATCACCAACAGTCCCTAGTCGAGACCTCCCTCGGCCTTCCGTCCTGCACTCGGCGCGCTCTCAGGCCTGGATCCTTCGGCTCTGTCGCCGCCGAGATGCCGCGGGAGCGATCCGGCGACATGCTTGAGCGCGGCCTCCCGCGCGCGCGTCGCCCACAGTAATCGTTTTGTCTCTTCGGCGCGCGGCGCGGTGCAGATGCGGTCCGGCGGGCCGAGTTCCACCAGTTTTCCTCCGGCCATCACCGCGATCCGGTCGCTTATCGCGGCCGCCTGGGCGAGATCGTGCGTGATGAAGACCAGCGCGGTCCCCGCGACCTCTTTCAACCTTCTGAGCAGCGACACGATCTCCGCCGCGGTGGTGGAGTCGAGCATGGAGGTGGGCTCGTCGGCCACCACCAGATCGGGCTCCGCCACCAGCGCCCGGGCGAGGGCGATTCGCTGTCTCTCGCCGCCGGAGAGCTCATGAGGGAAGCGGTCCCCGAGTTTCGGCGAAAGCTGGACCTGGGTCATGACCTCGCCGACGCGCCGCCTCCTCTCGGCGCGCCCCAGGCCGCGAACGAGCAGCGGCTCCGCCACCGATTCCCACACCTTCATCCTCGGATTCAGGCTCTCTCTCGGATCCTGGAAGATCATCTGGGGACGCGCCCTCCCCCGGTTCGGCGCCCACGCGATGCTCCCCCCGCTGGCACGCAGCACTCCGCACATGATCAGCCCGAGGGTCGTCTTGCCGGATCCGGAGCGCCCGACGATCCCGAGAATCTCGTTCTTCCCGAGGGTCAGGCTCACGTCGTCCACCGCGCGCACCGCTCCGCCGGCGGCCGCGCCTCCGGCCCTCTGGAAGACCTTCGTCACATGGGACAGGACCAGCAGATCAGCCATGTTCCTCCCCTCCGGGAAGCCTGGGCACCGCCTCAACGAGGGCGCGGGTATAGGGGGCCGCGGGGCGTGTGATGAGATCCCGGACCGCTCCCTCCTCCACGACGCGGCCGCGCTGCATCACGGCCGCCCGATCGCAGATCCTCGCGACCAGGGAGATGTCGTGGGAGATGACGAGGAAGGAGGAATGCAGGCGTTGTCTCAGCGATTGAAGTTCCCGCGCCACCATATCCGCGCTGACCACGTCCAGGGCCGAAGTGGGCTCGTCCACGATGATCAGATCAGGGGAGAGGGCCATGGCCATCGCCATGGCCGCCCTTTGCCTCTGGCCGCCGGAGAGCTCGTGGGGAAAGGCGCGGGCCGCGCCGCGCGGCAGGTCCACCAGGTCCAATGTCGCCTCCGCGCGCCTCGACGCCTCGCCCCAGGATTCCCCCTCGTGAAAGACGTAGAGCTCGGCGATTTGCTCCCCTATGCTCATCACCGGGTTCAGGGCATTCATGGCGTCCTGGAGCAGCAGGGACACCCGCCGCCACCTGATGCGCTCCAGGCTCTCCCGGTGACCGATAAGCTCGACGCCGTCGAAGAGGATGGAGCCGGAGACCCGGGCCTGCCGCGGCAGCAGCCCCATCACGGCCAGGGCGATCGTGCTCTTCCCCGATCCCGATTCCCCCACCAGCCCGAAGGCCTCTCCCCGGCGCAGGATCATGGAAAAATCGGAGACCGCAACCTCCCGCTCAGAATAGGTCACGCGCAATGCGCGCGCTTCCAGCAGCGGAGCGGAGGGGTCCCGCCCGGCCGGGCCGGTATCGGCGGCATCGAGGGGGAACTCACGGGCCAAGGCGTCTTCCTTTCAGGCGGGGATCCAAGTTGCCCTCGAGGGAAACGCTGACGAGCGCGAGCCCCAGCAACACCAGCGAGAGACATAATCCGGCGGGCAGGGCCCACCACAGCCACGAGCCGTCCAGGAAGAGAGCCGGATAGGCGAAGGCATGATAGAGAATCGTGCCCCAGCTGACGGCCGTCGGATCCCCCAGCCCGAGGAAGCTCAGGCCGGCCTCCGCGGCCACCGCGTGGCCCATCTCCATGATCACCACCGCCGCCAGCAGGGGCAGGAGGGGAGGCGCGATGTGCCTTCTCAAGATGTAGTGCCAGGGCAGCCCGGAAAGCTGGGCCGCGGTGACATAGGCCCTCCGCTTCTCCAGCAGCACCTGGGCCCTTACCATCCGCGCGGGATAGGCCCACGATATGAACACGAAAGCAATCACGATCACCCAGATGCCGGAGCCGAGATAGGCCGCCAACACTATCAACAACGGCAGCCTGGGAATCGCCAGGAAGAAATCCACCAGGCGCATCAGGAGCCGATCCGCGCTCCCGCCGAAGTAGCCCGCGGCCAGCCCTACCAGGCCCCCCAAGAGCGTGGCCGCCAGGCCCGCGCTGAGCCCCACGAGGAGGGATACCCTGGCCCCCGCCAGCACCTGGGCGAGCAAGTCCCTGCCGATGTCGTCGGTGCCCAGGGGGTGGACAACGGAGGGAGGCTGGAGGGGGGCGAAGGTCCGGCCCAGCTGATGGCGCGCCGCCGGCGGAGCGAGTACCGCCGCCACGCAGAAGACCAGAAGGATCGCGAGCCCTACCTTGCTCATGCCTCTTCCCCCGCCGCTCCCGCCCTCGGGTCTATCAGGCGGTAGGTCGCGTCCACCAGCAGGTTCGCCCCCACTATCGCCAGCGCCGTCACGAGGAACATCCCCTGGAGGGTGGGGTAGTCGTGCACCATCGTCGCTTCATAGGCCAGCCGCCCCAGGCCGGGATAGTTGAAGACATTTTCGACGAAGATCGCGCCGGTGGCGAGCAACCCCACTCTGATGCCCATCCGGGAGTAAAGAGGCAGAATCGCATTCCGCATTCCGTAAGAGAAGATGCGCCTTCGCAACGGCAGCGCCTTGGCCTCCGCCAGCAACAGGTAGGGTTCGCCGAGGATGGAGACCATGGTGTTGCGCATGGTGAGAAAGACGTCGGCCACCTGGGCGATGGTGAGCACGGCCGCCGGCAGGATCAGGTGACGCAGAATGTCGGCGGCCGCGGCGAAAGACGAGGAATAGCGAGGGAAGGGGCTGGTCGCGCCCCCCAGCGGGAGAACGCGCAGCGCGACCCCGAAGGCGAGGATCGCCAGCATCCCCATCAAATATTCCGGGGTCGCCCTTATCCCCAGCAACACCCCCGTGAGCGTTCTGTCCAGCCGGGACCCCGCGCGGAACGCCGAGAACGCCCCCAGCAGCACACCCAGCAGTGTGGAAAGCGCGAACGCCGTCCCGGCCAGGAGCAGAGTCCACGGAAGGCGCTGGGCCAGCAGCCGGGAGACGGGGGTTTTGTAGTAGATGGAGTAGCTCAAATCCCCCCGGGCGAGATGGCCCAGGTAGTGGAGAAACTGGACCGGGAGAGGCTTGTCCAGGCCGTAGTACTCCAGCAGGCGCGCCCGGGTCTGGCTGTCCATCACATAGGGGGCGTCCACATCGGTTCCCGTGAGGAAATCGGTGGGGTCCCCGGGCATCAACCGGGGCAACAGGAAATTGAAGGCGAGGATGATGAGAATGACGGCCAGGTACTGGCCGGCCTTCAGGACTATCTTCCCGACACGGAGTTTCATCACGCGCTCCGGCTACCAGTTTCCCCCCGGAAGCACGCGCACGCCTCCCCCCAGCACGCCGAAGCAGTCGGCCTGGGCGCAGGTATGGCAGACCACCCGGCCGTTGCGGACCAGCCCCCGGGTCTCCATGAATTCCTCCCCGCAGACGGCGCAGATGGCGGAGTCGTAGATGGGCGCGTATTCGGGAAAATGCGCGGGCGCCTCCCTGATGTCGAAGAGTTCGTCCTCCTCCTTCTCCAGGGTCGCAAAGGAAAGCCGACGGAAGACCTCCCCCAGTCGGCGCTGGGCCTCCGGGTCGGGATCACGCTGTTTCACGACCTTCGTGAACAGTCTGTTCGCCTCTCTTTCCAGTTCCGTCGCCCGGTCGCCCTCCCAGCGATGGGGCCTGAGGCAGACGCGGACGGCCGACTGCGACCTGCGCGAGAGCACGGTGGCGGCGGTTTTCCCCAGGTCCTTGTAGATGAGCGCGTTGTTGCCGAAAGAGCAGCCGGTGGCCATCTGGACGCCGTCGGCGAAGCAGTTGTTGCATTCCACCACGGTGACCAGCTCCTCCATGCCCGTGTTCTCGAAACCCAGCCTGCGAAGCGCCGCATGGGCCGCCTTCACGCCGAAGGCCAGGCCGGGGCAGTAGTGGCCGTGGAGTGAGGCCGCGTGCACCAAGAGAGATCTCAGGTCGCCGGACGCCAGCCACTGTTTGACTTGTGCTCTCGGGTCCCGAATGTCATTGCTCGCCTGGCTCATTTTGCTTTCCTCTCCACGAAGGCCAGTTTGTTCTCGGCGGTGGGAATGCCCACGGAGATGCCGCCTGGAGTGAAAAACCACCCGTCGAAGGCCGAGGGCCTATAGACGAAATAGATCTTGGGATACCAGAGGGCGATGGTGGGCACATCCCGCGCGATGATCCGCTGCATTTGGCGCACGAGGGCCCGCCTCTTCTCCGGGTCCGACTCCCGCAGCTGCGCGGCGGCCAGCTCGTCGAGCGCAGGATCGTCATAGCCATAGGTGCTCCAGATGTTCCCTCCCGCGCTTTCCGTGCTCCCCTCCGTCCCGGAGGGGCAGAAGCACCTGCGCAGGACATCCGGGTCTCCGCCGATGCCGCCGTGCCCGGTGATGGCGACCTGGAATTTTCCCTCCCGCAGCAACGCGTCGAGCGTGCTGGCGGGAAGCGATTTCACGCTGAAATCGAGCCCGACCGCGCGCGCCTGGGCCTGCACGTACTCCGCCTCCCGAACGTAGTCGGGAGAGGTGAGCAGGGTGTACTTCCTCCTCGGCAGGCGGGCCGCCGACAACATGGCGCGCGCCGCCTTCGGGTCATAGCGATAGGGCTCGATGTCCTGCGCGGCCCAGGGGGAGGAGGGGGGAAGAAACCCCGGCCTGCCGGGAACCACGCGGCCGTGGCGCAGCCTTTCGGCGACCTCGTCCAGGTCGAGCGCCAGGGACAAGGCCCTCCTGACCTCCCTCTTTCCGAAGACCGGATCCCTGTGGTTGAACACGATCCGGAGCACCCACGCGCCCGGTCCCTGCAGGACCTTGTATTCCGGCTTTCCCTGGAACTCGGGGAGGGCGTCCAGGGTGCGCGACCAGAGCATGAGCGCGTCTATTGCCCCGGTCTTCAGGGCCAGGCATTCGTCCCCCACGGCCACGTATTGCAGTCTCTCTATCTTGGGCCGGCCCAGGAAATAATCCCGGTTTGCGACATAGGAATAGGTTCCGTGTTCCTTGCTGTAGGACTCGAGCCGAAACGGGCCGCTTCCTATCGCCGCCTCCGGGCCGGTGAACTTCCACGGGTCACTCACCTTTTCCCAGATGTGCTTCGGGATCACCGGCACGGACCCCGCGATGTCGACGAGAAAAGGCGCGTAGGGCTGCGTGGTCTCGATCACCACCGTGTAGTCGTCCCGCGCCTTCGCGCTCTTCACCACCCCGAGATCCACCCAGGAATAGCCGTGCCGCTTCAGGTACTCGTAGGAGAAGGCGACATCGTGCGCGGTCAGCCGCGCGCCGTCCTGCCAGTGGACGTTCCTCCGCAGCCTGAAGGTATACCGCCTGTTGTCCTTGGAGACCGTCCACGACTCCGCCAGCAGGCCGATGGGACCGCGCTCGTCCTTCCAGAGCAGCGTGTCGAAGACGAGCGAGGTGTGGAGGTAGCCCGGGCCCCGCGGATAGGCGAGAAACGGGGATGGGAAGCCCCAGTCCCGCCCTGCAAGGCGGACAACCTTGCCCCCCTGGGCGCGGCCGCGGCTGCCCGCATACTCGCGCCGGGCGAGCACCAGGAGCGGAACCGCCACCAGGCCCAGCACGACCACCGCCAGCAGGAGGTGAATCTTCCTTCCCACCTCAGTCCACCTCCCACACCAGAGTGCCGACCCGGCCCTCGGTGTGCCGGGCTATCATCCCGTCGACGGCCAGCGGGGCCAGCAGCTCGGAGATGCGGGCCTCCAGGTTCTCCTCCGGCAACTCGGCCTGGCCGGCGAAGAGCTCCTCGAAAAACCGACGGGCCTCTTCCACCGGCTCCCGACTTTCCCAGGCCACTTCCTGGAACGTGACGCTGGGAGAGAGCCCCATCGCGTCGAGCAGGTTGAACGCGGTAACGACATCGGCGCACATCGGCGGCATGGGCTCACCCTTCAACCTCTCCCACAGCAGGTCCAGGGGGTAGTCCTTCCTTCTACCCGCCCAGCCGCGGAAGTAACAGCCCCGGCGGCTGGCCCGGTGAAGCTTGAGGAAGGCCTGAGGCGTGCCCACCGCGGGAGTCATGGAGGCGAAGACCAGGTCGAAGTGCGCCTCCCATCCCCGCCCCCCGAGGT
>WFSF01000166.1 GCA_015486155.1 Armatimonadota bacterium | reverse complement strand
GAGGGGCGGGCCGGGTTGGTGTTGCGGGCGCTCTCCCTGCTGCGCTTGCTCTTCCTGTGGCCCCTGGCGCGGCTGCGCGGCCGGCGCGCGGCCGCCCTGCTGCTGGCTGAGGAGGCCTTCGCGGTCCGCGACCCGGGGGCCGCCGTGGAACACCTGCGCGCGGCCGAAAAACTCGGCGCGGACCCGGAGGCGGTGGCTTTCGCCCTGGGCCAGGCCTATTATGAGCAGGGGAACGCGCGCGCCGCGGCCGAGCAGTTCGCCCGCCTGCCGGAGGAGGAGAGGGAGAGGCCGGAGGTGGCGCTGGCGGTGGGAGGGGCGCTGTTCGAGGCCGGCCGCTATGAGGACGCCCGCCCCTATCTCACCATCGCCGCCGAGCGCTACACCCGCGACTTCGCCCCTGCCTATTACCGCGGCCTGTGCGACATCGCCCTCGGCAACCCCAAAGGGGCCACCCGGTGGTTCGTTGAGACGGCCGCCCGTCTCAACCCCCACGTGGCGCGGAAGCGGCTGGAGGAGATGCTGAGGGTCGGATAGAGAGAGGCCGCGCCGCGGGGAGGCCGAAGGCGCCCGGGACCGGGAGGACAGAAGGAGCAACAGGCAGCACAGGTGGGGCACCTGTGCTACTGGGCGGTAGTCTTCGGCATCGCGGGCCGTGGCCCTGCTGTAGGGCGGGATTTCTGCCCGAGGCAGACAAGTCCCAAGCCCGCCATGGCGCGCACGGGCCTGCCCGCCTGTAGTGGGGCCTACAGCAGCTTCGTTCCGTTGATGACCAGCTCGAACTCGGAGCCGAGGGCCTGGGCGGCGCGGCGGGAGATGACCATCCGGCTGAGGAAGAGCTCGAAGTACTCCATGATGGGCGCGATCTCGGTGTCGATCTCCAGGCTGAGGGAGATGAGGGTGCGGTCGTGGTTGACGGTGAGGGCGGAGGAGATGGTGGCGTAGTTCACCCGATCGTGCTCGTCGTAGCGGATGGTGTCCGTGCTCCGGACGCGGCTGCGGGCGACGTCGGATTTGTCGGCGATGATCACCGCGGCGGCGACAGGGCCGAAGGGATCGCCGTATTGCTCTTCGTGGTTGCCGACCCCGGCCATGATCTCGGCCAGCTCCTCGGGCGGCATGCCCATCTCCCGCAGGATGTCGTAGCAGATCAGCACTGCTATCTGTCCGTGCTCCTGGCGGGCGGCCACGTTGCCGATGTCGTGGAGATAGCCCGCGATGGCGGCCAGCTCCGCCTCCCGCTCCGAGCGGCCGAGCGATTCCATGAGATGGCGGGCGCGCTCGGACACGATCTCCGCGTGCCGGAACCCGTGCTCGGTGTAGCCGATGGCGTCCATGTTCCGGTCGGCGCGGGCGATGTAGGTCTTGATGTCGTGACGTGCTTTTACTGCTTCCAGCGTGATGGGTTCATCGGTCATCGTTCTGCTCCAGGTATCGTTCCAGGAATTCTCCGTAGCGCCCGGCCATGATCGCCTCGCGGATCTCCCTCATCAGCCGCAGATAGAGATGGGTGTTGTGATAGGTGAGGGAGCGCGCCGCGAGAATCTCGCCGGCCTTGTAGAGATGGCGCAGATAGGCTCTGGTGTGGGTGGCGCATACTTCGCAATCGCACTCCGGGTCCAGCGGGCGCAGGTCGTCCTGGTACTGCGCGTTCTTCAGGTTTATCTTTCCCTTTCTCGTGTAGGCCGTACCATTCCGGCCCAGCCGAGTGGGCAGTACGCAGTCAAACATGTCCATTCCACACGCCACCGCGCGGACTATGTCCGTCGGCGTGCCCACGCCCATCAGGTAGCGGGGCCGCGCCTCGGGCAGCAGGGGCGCGGTGAAGGCGAGCAGGTCGAAGGTCTCCGGCTTGGGCTCGCCCACGGACAGCCCGCCGACCGCGTATCCGTCGAAAGGCATGTCGGTGAGGCGGGCCGCGCTCTCAGCCCGCAGCTCCCGGTCGAAGCCCCCCTGCACGATGCCGAACAGTGCCTGCGCGGAGCCGGCCGCGCGGTGGGCGGCGATGCACCTCTCCGCCCAGCGGTCGGAGCGCGCGGTGGCCTCCGCGGCCTGCGCGCGCTCGGTCGGGTAGGCGACGGGCTGATCGAAGGCCATGATGATGTCCGCGCCGATGGCGTGCTGAATCTCGACCGCGGACTCCGGGGTGAGGAAGTGCTCGGAGCCGTCGATGTGGGAGCGGAACGTCACCCCCTCCTCGCTCACCTCGATCAGGGGCGCGAGGCTGAACACCTGGTAGCCGCCGGAGTCGGTGAGGGTGGCGTGGGGCCAGTTCATGAACGCGGCCAATCCGCCCACCCGGCGGATGAGCTCGATCCCCGGGCGGAGGTAGAGGTGATAGGCGTTGCCCAGCACGATCCGCGCGCCCAGCCGCTCCACCTCGTCCCGCGTCAGCGCCTTCACCGCGGCCTGGGTGGCCACCGGCATGAAGACGGGAGTCTGAAAAGAGCGCCCGCCGACGGTGACGACGCCGGCCCGCGCGCCCGTGGGGTCAGTCTTCTCGATGGTGAAATCCAGCACCATGGGCTCCAGAGGTCAGTCGGCGGAGAGTATAGGAGCGGCCGGGACCGGCGTCAAGGAGAGCCGGCCGTTAGTGGCACAGGCTCCCACTGCTACCTTTCCTGCCCTGCGAAGCCCTTGGGCTCTGCAGCCTTGCGCGAAGGAGCCTCGGCGGAGCAGGGCGGCGGGGCAGCCCGCCACACGGCCTGGCGGGTAAACACCGACTGCCCCGCCCTACAATCGGGCACAGGTGGGGCACCCGCCTCCGGCGGATCTTCGACCTGTGCCACTGGCGGGCGCCCGCCCTACAGCGCCCTCCTCTTTACATCTTCAGGATCTTGTCCATCGCGTTCGAGGTGTTCTCCAGCCTGGTCTCCGGCGCGAAGGTGTAGCCGGGGATCATCTCGGCGATGAGGTAGTCGTCGTAGCCCACCTCGCGCAGGGCCTTCATCACCTCCGGCCAGTTCACATCCCCCTCCAGCAGGTCCACGAACCCGTCCAGGGTGCCGGCGCTCTTGCGGAAGTCCTTCACGTGCACCTTCTTGATGCGCTTGCCGAGGATGCGAATCCACTGCTCGGGGAAGCCGGTGAGCAGGATGTTGCCGACATCGAAGAACCAGCCCAGGTACTCGCTGCCGAAGGAGTCCACGAAATCCCGCGCCTCCAGCGGGCTGAGGAACATCTTGTTCCAGACGTTCTCGATGCCGATGGCCACCTTGTTCTTCTCGGCCGCGGGGAGGACGGCCTTGAGGGACTCGCGGACGCGCTCCACCGCGACGTCGTAGGGGACGATCTCGTTCTCCGGCTGGAAGAAGATCTCCACCGCGCCCGGCACCACCAGGATGCCTGAGGCCCCCAGCTGCCCGGCCACCTCCAGGCAGCGGGTGACGATGTGCTGGCCCTGCTCCCGCTCTGCGGGGTCGCTGGCGGTGAGCGGATGGGCCCACAGGTCGCCGCAGGTCACCGAGGCCGGCTCCAAGCCGTTCTCGTCCAGGATCTTCTTGATCCCGGCCACCTCGGCTTCGCTCATCTCCAGGTTGAGCGGCCCCTCGGAGAAGAGACACACCTCGATTCCCTCATACCCCATCGCCTTCGCCTCCTTCGCGGCCTCGGCGAGGTCCTTCTTGCCCTCCAATCCGCCCGGAAACGACCAGTAATTGATGCCTTTTTTCATGTGACGAGCCTCCTCGTGTTTGACGCTCCATGTGGTTAGTCTCTTCTCCATCCGCCCCTCGCCGCCCTGCCGCGAGGTGACGGGAGAGCGCGGCCGTGTTACCATGGAGCGCCATGAGCGACACCAAGGCCGGAATCGGGCTGACCGTGGGACGGACCGTCACCCTCCACCTCGACTCCCCCGCCGTGGGCGGGGAGGCGGTGGGGGGGCATGAGGGCCTGGCCGTGTTCGCCATGTGGGGGTGCCGCGGCGATGAGGCGGAGGTGGAGATCACCGAGGTGGCGGCCAGGTT
>WFSF01000165.1 GCA_015486155.1 Armatimonadota bacterium | reverse complement strand
CCTTCACCCTCGCGCCCAGCCCGAGCATGATGGAGGCCGCGTTGCCCGCGCCGCCCGGCTTGTTGGCGCGCGCCTCCGGCGTCAGCGGCATGGTCACCACGGGAATCGGGGCCTCGGGGGAAATACGCTTGACGTCCCCGAACACCCACTCGTCCATCATCAGGTCTCCGACCAGCGCCACCCGCCTGCCTCGCATGGAGGCGAGCAGCTCTCGCGCTCTCTTTCCGGTCACCGTTCCCTCCTCTGGGGCGCGGTCTGCGCCACCCCCACGCGCGGGCACAGGTCGGAGAGGGCGCATTCCCCGCACCGCGGCCGCCTCGCGGAGCACACCTCCCGCCCGTGCCAGATCAATCCCAGGTGCAGCGGAAGCATCTGGGAGGGTTTCAGCATCTCGTCGAACAGTTCGTGGGCCCGTTGCGTGGTGGTGTCGGGCGGAATCAGCCCCAAGCGCTTCGATACCCGCAGCACGTGCGTGTCCACCGGAAAAGCGGGCCGCGCGAGCGAGAAGAGCAGCACACAGGCGGCCGTCTTCGGCCCGACCCCGGGCAGGGAAAGCAAGTAGTTCCGCGCCTCCTCCAGGGGCAGTTTGCCGAGGAAGTCCAGCTCCAGCCGACCGCGGTCCCGCTTTATCCGGCGCAAGATCTGCTTTATCCGCGCGGCCTTGATGTCGGCCAGCCCGCCGGAGCGAATGGGGGCGGCGATCTGGGAAACGCGCGCGTCGAGCGCGCGCTCCCAGTCGGGGAATTTCTCCTTCAACCGAGCGAAGGCCGGGCCGGAGTTGGCGTCCGTCGTGTTCTGGGAGAGCACCGTCCCGATGAGGGAGTCGAGGGGATCGCTGCGGCGGGCGTGAACGGGCCTGCGCCTCCGGCCGGCCAGGCGGCGGAGGATCCGGGGGATCCGGTCCGCGGGACTAGCCGGCTTTCGTCTCTGCCGCATCGCCGGCACCCTAGAGGATGATGGATTGGTCGCGCCGCCGCCCCACCAGCACGTGAGAGATGGGCACCCCAACCAGCTCCTCAATAGTCCGCACGTAGCGCTGGGCCGCGTCCGGCAGATCGGAGAACTTGCGCGCGCCGGAGATGTCCGATTGCCAACCGGGGAGACTCGTATACTGCGGCTGGCACCGCGCCAGCTTCCCCAGGTCATTCGGGAACTCCCGCGTCTCCTCGCCATCGCAAATATACGAGGCGCAGACGGGAATCTCTGCAAACTGCCCGAGCACGTCCAGGTGGGTGAGCGCCAGCGAGTCCAGATCGTTCAGGCGCGCGGTCTTCCTCACCACCACCGCGTCGAACCACCCGATCCGCCGCGCCCGTCCCGTGGTGGTGCCGAATTCGCCCCCCGGCTCCCGCATCCGCTTCGCCACCTCTTCCTCGACCTCGGTCGGGAACGGCCCCGCGCCCACGCGGGTGGTGTACGCCTTCGCCACCCCGACGATCCGCCCCAGGTGCTTCGGGCCGACGCCGATGCCGGAGCACACCGCGCCCGCGGTGGGGCTGGAACTGGTGACATACGGATAGGTGCCCCAGTCGATGTCCAGCATGGTGCCGTGCGCCCCCTCGAAGAGCACGTTCTTGCCCGCCTCCAGCGCATCCAGCACCAGCCGGCCGGTATCGCAGACGGTATCCGCGTAATGATCCCAGAGCGACCGCAGAGCCTCGTAGAGGTTGATGGCGTCCACCGGCCGGGCGTCGTACACGCGCTGGAGAATCAGATTCTTGTATTCCACCACCGCCGACAGCTTCTCCGCCAGCATATCCGGATCCCGCAGATCGCCGACCCGCAGGCCGCGCCGCGCCATCTTGTCCTCATAGGCGGGGCCTATTCCCCTCCTGGTGGTGCCGATGGCCTTGTCGCCCAGGCGCTCTTCCTCCGCCGATTCCAGCAGTTTGTGATAGGGGAGGATGAGATGGGCGTTTTCGCTGATGCGCAGGTTGGTCAGCACCGGAACTCCGGCATCGGCGAGCGCGGTCTCTTCATCCAGCAGCACCTCCAGGTCCAGCACCATCCCCGCCCCGAGCACACACAGTTTGCCGCGCAGAATGCCGGTCGGGATGAGGTGAAAGGCGAAGTGCTGGTCGCCCACCCAGACGGTGTGACCCGCGTTGTTGCCTCCCTGATATCTAACCACCAGGTCGGCTTCTTCGGCCAACAGGTCGACGATACGTCCCTTGCCTTCGTCTCCCCACTGACCCCCCACAACAACGGTTGCTGGCACGTGAGGCCTCCAATAAACGCACCCTGCGGTGCAGTCTCCGGGGGCAACAAGAAAGCCCAAGGGGAGAATCCCGCCTGAGGCGGACAAGCCCGCTTGAGCCATGCCGATCGCGCGGCCAGGTTGTTCCTCGCATAAGTCTAACCAAACCACCCTGCCTTGTCAATGCTTGCGATTCTCCGGCCAAAAGTACAATAATTCCGTCACTTTGTACAAGTCGGGACACGGCGAGAGTAGTAGAATAGGAACCAACTCGTAACACACTGGACTCAGAAGCGAGAGGGGAATACCGGGGACTCCGCCGCAGCCGGAGTCCCCGGTTGTTGTAGGAGGATGAGGTTGCAGGGCGAGGCGATGGAAGGCGGCCCAGGTGGAGCGCCCGCCTCCGGCGTATCCGCGATTCCGCCCGAAACCTTTTGAACCCCTCTGTGTCTAAGGAGTAAACCCCCAGGCAGGGGCAGGAATCGGCGCACCTGGACGATGGCGAATGGGGGTCCTCTCTCGGGCGGTGCGCCGTCCATCGAACTTGCTGAACGGGAAAGCGATGTCGGTCGGAGCAATCATCTCAGCCTGCGACAGTCGCCGAGCAACGCGCAGCACCGTTGCGCGTCTCCGTTTCGTCTGTACCTATATCGCCGACAATTCCGGATCAGGGGATGTCCCATACACGGCATTTTCCCCGCCCCCTGCCGCGGCGTCCCGCGGCGGGGCTCTCATCCAGGCGCTCGATACGGCTCATCACGCCGCCCTTTCCTTTCGCGCCGGACGCGTTGACACCGAAGCGGGGCCTGTGATATTGTCAATAACACAGGCAAGCCGGTGTAGCTCAGCGGCAGAGCAGCGGTTTCGTAAACCGCCGGCCGTCGGTTCGAGTCCGACCACCGGCTGTTTCAAGCACGCTCAGGGAACGGAACCCAATGTCTGCTGGCAGGGAGGACAAGGGCGGAGTTATGTCGCGCCAAGACACAGTCCGCAAGGAGGCAGGGCGCGCAATGCACCAGAACTCACAGCCCACTGCAACAGTACCAACCGTTCCCCTCATTGACCTCCGGGCGCAGCATCAGGCCCTGGAGAGTCAGCTCGTGCGAAGTCTCCGCCGGGTGTTCGCCAGCGGCCGCTTCGTCATGGGACCCAATGTACACGCCTTCGAGCAGGAGGCCGCGGACTACTTCGGGGTGAAACACGCCATCGGCGTCGCCTCCGGCACCGATGCCCTCATGCTCTCCCTCACCGCCCTGGGCATCGGCCGCGGCGACGAAGTCCTCGTGCCCACCTTCACTTACACCGCCACCGCGGCCGCCGTCTGCCATCTGGGCGCGAGGCCGGTGTTCGTGGACTCCGTCGCCGGCGGCTTCAACATGGATCCCGCCGACGCCGAGCGCAGGATCACCCCCAACACCCGCGCCATCATCCCCGTGCACCTCTACGGCGAGGCGGTGGCGATGGAGCCGATCATGGACCTCGCGCGCGCCCACGACCTGTACGTGGTGGAGGACGTCGCGCAGGCCGCCGGGGGGCGCCTCGGGAACGCCATGCTGGGCTCCATCGGGGCGACCGGATGCTTCAGCTTCTACCCCACCAAGAATCTGGCCGCCTGCGGGGACGCCGGCCTGGTGACCACCAACGACGACCGGGTGGCCGAGCGGGTGCTGCTTCTGCGTCAGCAGGCCGACGCCTCCGTGCTCGGCGGGCAGAAGTACTCCCACCCCACGGTGGGGTTCAACAGCCGCCTCGACGAAGTCCAGGCGGCGATCCTGAGAGTGAAACTCCCTAATTTGGACACATGGAACCAACTGCGCATCAAGCACGCGGAGCGATACCGCGCGTTGCTGAGCGATTGCGGGGTGCAGCTCCCCGCGCCCAGCAACGGCGGATCCCACGTCTACTGCCTCTACACCGTGCGCTCCCCGGAACGAGACCGGCTCTACCGCCATCTGAGGGAGAATGGAATCGGAGCGGAAATTTACTATCCGATTCCATTGCATTTGCAGGAGGCCTACCGGTTCCTGGGGTATCAAAGAGGAGATTTTCCCGTTGCGGAGCGACTGGCGGAGGAGGTGCTCTCCATTCCCATCTTCCCCGAGCTCTCGGATGAACAGGTGGAGCGAGTGGGAACCGTGATTCGAGAGTTCGCATTTTCCGCCGCGGGCCGCGCGGTCGAGGAGAGAACGGCATGAACTATGATGTGAAGGACCCGTCCCTGGCGGAGGCCGGCGGACTGCGGGTGGAATACGCGGGGCGTCACATGCCCGTGTTGCGTAAGATCAAGGAGCGCTTCGAGAAGGAGAAACCCCTCGCGGGAACCCACCTGGGGGCATGTCTGCACGTTACCACAGAGACCGCCAACCTGATGGCCGTGCTCAAGGCCGGCGGCGCGGAGGTCGCCCTCTGCGCCTCCAATCCCCTCAGCACACAGGACGATGTCGCCGCCTGGCTGGCGGTCGAGCTGGGCATTCCGGTGTTCGCAGTGCGGGGCGAGGACAACGACACCTATTACCAGCACATCGAGGCCGTGATCGACCACGATCCGCAGATTACCATGGACGACGGGTGTGATCTCGTATGCACCCTGCACGATCAGCACCCCCAGAAACTCGGCAACATCCTCGGGGGATCGGAGGAGACCACCACCGGGGTGATTCGCCTGCGCGCCATGGAGAATAACGACGCCCTTCGCTATCCCGTGATCGCGGTCAACGACGCCAACACCAAGCACTTCTTCGACAACCGGTACGGCACCGGCCAGAGCAGCATTGACGGCATCCTGCGCGCCACCAACATCCTGCTCGCCGGACGCAAGTTCGTGGTCTGCGGGTACGGCTGGTGCGGCCGCGGGGTGGCGATGCGGGCCAAGGGCATGGGCGCGGTGGTGGCGGTGTGCGAGGTAGACCCGCTCCACGCGCTGGAGGCGGCGATGGACGGCCACCTGGTGATGACGGTAGCGGAGGCGGCCGCCTGGGGAGACCTCTTCATCACCGTCACCGGATGCGCTCACGTGCTCCGCGCCGAGCACTTCAAGGCAATGAAGGACGGAGCCATACTCTGCAATTCAGGCCACTTCGACGTCGAGATCGACCTCCCCGCGCTGCGGAAGATGGCCGTCTCCGAGCGCCGCGTGCGGCCCAGTGTGGACGAATTCACCATGCCGGACGGGCGGCGGCTCTACCTGCTGGGGGAGGGGAGGCTGGTGAACCTCGCCGCGGCCGAGGGGCATCCGCCTTCTGTAATGGACATGTCCTTCGCGAACCAGGCGCTCTGCGCCGCCTACCTGGTGAAAGAGGGGAAACAGCTCGACAAGCGCGTCCACAGCGTCCCGCGCTCGATTGACGAAGAGGTGGCGCGGCTGAAGCTGGAGAGCATGGGGATAACGATAGACTCTCTCACGCCCGAGCAGCAGAAATACCTGTCCGACTACCAAGTCGGCACCTAGCCATTTAGCAAGGGAAGAGCAAATGGTTGACCTGGGTGGGCCAGAGAGCCACCTGCGGCCGGCCGTCGCCGCGGCCGCGGTGACGGTCTCCCTCCTGCTGTCGTTTGTCACCCCCAACCTGATCGGGCCGCGCATGAGACGCCTGGCGCGTGAGGAGGTGCCGGTGGGCATCCGCCCCCGCCGCCAGTGGGTCCTGTCCGGCCTCAGCATCACCCTTTCCCTCGCCTTGCCCCTGCTGCTCTTCGCCCGGGACGAGCCCGCGCTGCGCGCCATCGCCCTGCTCTCCCTCCTCGCGGGGGCCGCCGGACTGGCGAACGACGTCTTCGCGCTGCCCCGGGTGGTGCAGGTGCTCGCGGGGATACTCATCGCGTGGGCCGCAGTGCACCTGGGCATCGCGCTCGACGAAATAAAACCCCCCTTCGTCTCCCACCTGATCGCCCTGGGGCGGTGGTCCTCGGTGGTCACGATGATCTGGCTGTTGCTGGTGGCCTATGCGGTGGTGGTGTGCCGCCGGTTGCCGCGGCTCACCCCCGGTCTCATCGCCATCGTATCCGCCACCTTCGCCCTCGCCGCCTTCATCGCCGGGCCCTCCCGCTCCGCGCCTGCGGCGGGAGTGGCGGGGCTGGCGGCGGCCGCGGCCGCGCTGGGGGCGACCCGGCGCTCCTATCCGGCGCTCGGCTCCTCCGCCCACTGGGCCCTGGGGTTCGCGCTGGCGGCGATCACGGTGGCGGGAATGCTCAAGAACACCGCCTTCCTGGTGCTCGCTGTTCCCCTGCTCGTGCTGGGCGTCCCCGTGGGGGAGACCACCTATGCCATCGTCTACGGGGCCGCGCGGGGAGGGTCCAGGTTCGCGCTCGGGCAGAGGAGGGAGCTGCTCCACGACGCGCTCATCAGGATGGGGCTCAGCCCGCGGCGCACGGTGCTCCTCTTCCAGGCGGCCACTGCGTATCTGTGTGCGGTCGCGCTGGTGCTGGTGGTCCTGGTGAGGGTCACCTTCGTGGCGAAGCTGGGCCTGCTCGGGGCCGCGCTCGCGGCGGGCTTCGTGCTGTTCTTCTTCGCCGCGCGCATCGCCGCCGAGCCGGGGGAATCGGCCGAGGAACGCGTGAACCTGCTCGGGGTGCCGCTGGCGCGCATGGGCATGGAGGAGACCCTGGCGCGGGTGGAGGAATTCGTCCGGGACCGCTCCCCCCACCTTATCGTTACCTCAGACAGCACGGGCATCGTGCGCGCCCGCGACGACCCCGAGTTCCAGGAAGCCCTGCGCTCCGCCGCGCTCGTCACCGCGGACGGCCGCGGGGTGGTGTGGATGGCGCGGGTGCTGGGGCTGCCCATGCGGGAGCGCGTCTCCGGCGTGGACATGATGGAGCGCCTGTGCCAGCGCGCGGCCGAGCGGGACTGGGGGATCTACCTGCTCGGCGCGGAGCCGGGCGTGGCCGAGGCGGCGGCGCGCGCTCTCTGCGCGCGCTACCCGCGCCTCCGGGTGGTGGGCACCCACCACGGATATTTCACCCCGGCGGAGGAGCCGGGCCTCGTGCGTGTCATCGCAGAGACTCGCCCCGACCTGCTCTTCGTCGCCCTCGGCGCGCCCAAACAGGAGACCTGGATCAGGCGGCACCAGGACGAACTGGGCGTACCGGTGGCGATCGGCGTGGGGGGCAGCTTCGACGTCCTCGCCGGCCGACGCAAGCGCGCCCCGGTGTGGATGCAGCGCGCCGGCCTCGAATGGCTCTACCGCGTGCTCCAGGAACCCAAACGCCTCCCCCGCCTGCTGGCCCTCCCCCGCCTCGTCTGGATGACCCTGCGCGAAGCGCTGCGCAGGCGCGGATAGCCCCTTGTAGGGCGGGGCAATCTTGTTGCCCCGCCGAAAAGTGATCTGACGCGGTCATGAGAAACAGCGAACAGAAACACAGCGCACCCCTTCCCAAGCGCAAGCACTTACGGCGGCTCGATCGCATTCTCATTCAGGGCGCGCCTGTGTATTTCATTACCGTTTGTGTCAAGGAGCGAAGGCCGCTTTTGGCTGATCCGCTGGTCGCGAGTGTGCTCACCGATGCTTGGCGTTACTCCTACGAGGGCCACGGGTGGATGGTGGGGAGATACGTGATAATGCCGGATCACGTCCATTTCTTCGCCGCCCCGGCACCTGACGATGCGAAAACTCTGTCGCTTTTCATGGGGTGCTGGAAAAGGAGCACCAGCATCAGGATCCGCGCCCTCCAAGCGGCGGGGCAGCGAAGACTGCCCCGCCCTACAAATGAGTCATTTGCATGGCAGAAAGAGTTTTTCGATCACCTTTTGAGAAATGATGAGTCGTATCGGGAGAAGTGGGAGTACATCCGGCAGAATCCATGTCGATCCGGTCTGGTGAGCGATCCTGGCGACTGGCCCTACCAGGGAGACATCCACGTTCTCTAGAGGCTGCGTTATCCGAGCATGACGCTGAAGGACTCGCCCGTCCCGTGCGGTAAGCAATTCCACTGATACCGAGTTCCCGGCAGATTGAATGACATGACATCAAAGGTTCGCTTCGCCGGCAGGTTTCTCGCGCTCGCCTCCGCGCTGTCCGTAATGCTCCCGCTGGCGGTCTTCTGGGAACATGCGCGTCTCTACCGCGGCTGGGTGGTGGACGACGCGGGGATCACGTTTTCGTACGCCCGCAGCCTGGCCCAAGGATACGGCCTGGTGCCGCAACCCGGCTCTCCGCCCGTGGAGGGGTATTCCAATTTCCTGTGGCTGCTCGCCTATGTCCCCTTCTTCTGGGGCCGCTCGTTCGACCCCGCGGCCACTCCCAAGCTTCTGAGTTTTCTGGCCGTCATCGGGTGCTATGTAGTCCTGCGGCGGCTCTTTCGGCGATGCGGGGACAAGACGGGAGCGGTCACTTTCGTCGCGCTCACCCTGCTCTCGCTCAACACCTCATTCGTGGCCTGGTGCGTCTCCGGGCTGGAGAACCCGCTCTATGCGCTGTTGCTGGCGGCGCTCGCGTGGCAGTCCCTGGAGGCGTTGACCGCGCCGCGCGTCGGGCTCTGGCGGTCGGTCGGCCTGGGCGCGCTGGCCGCCGCGGTGGGAATGACGCGGCCGGAGGGGGTGCTCTTCTTCTTCGTCTATCCGCTGGCCGCGCTACTGGGGAGGCTGTACCGGCAACGCGGCCCGGGGCGCGCCGCGTTGTCCTCCCTGGTCGTCTATGCCGTTGCGCTCACCATCTTTTTCGGGGGATTTCTCGCTTTCCGTGTCGCCTATTTTCACGAATGGCTCCCCAACACCTACTACGCGAAGTGCGGGCCCGGCAGAGCGCCGATCTATGAGACGAAAAACGCGAGGGCGCTGGGCTTGCGGCTGCTCGATCTCGCGGGCAGCGTGGTGAGCGAGAGGGCCTGGCAGGGCGGTGAAGAACCGGTGCCCGCCATCACGCCGCCGAACCTCCTCGATTCCCCGGTGGAGCGGCGCAGCCTGGCCTTCGTGTTTGCTCTCGCCGCGGCCACGGTGGGGCTGATCGCGGCCCGGCGTTATCGCCGCGAACACATGGTCCTGGGCGTGTTCCTGGCCGCCTCCATCGCCGCCTATCTGGCCCTGCCGTCGGACTGGATGGCGGAGTATCGCTTCGGCACGCCGTTCTTCCTCTTCCTCTACGCGTATTGCACGCAGCTTGCGGCAGACGCGGTACATGGGTTGCGCGGCAAGCCGGAGGCGCGGCTCGGCGTGGGCCTCGCGCTGGCCGCGGCCGCCATTCTCTTCGCTCACGCCGTGTACGCCCCTCGCAGCCGCGCCTTCGCGGCCGAACCCACCGTTCCCTTCTCCGGCGTCCGCGAGTGGACTGCCGACCGCTTCAATCACTACGCGAAGGTGCTGGGGATCGAGGACGGTTCGCTGCTCGTCCCGGACGTCGGCGCCACCCTCTACTACTCGAAGCTGCGCGTCTACGACCTGGGGATGCTGTGCGACAGGACGATCGCCCGCACCATGGGCAGAGACCAGAGGGCGTTCTACGATTACATTTTCGAGGTCGCAAAGCCCACCTTCATCCACACCCATGGCACCTGGTCCTACCAGGCCGATCTGGACGGTGATCCGCGTTTTCGCCGCGACTATGTGCCTATCATGGAGCGGCCGGAATGGTGGCAGCCCCCCGGCGCCTCCCACCGGGTCTACTCCGGCGACTATGTCCGTAAGGACGCCATCGCGGGGAAGAAGGAGCTGCTCAGGGAGCTCCGTCCTTGGTGGGGTGAAGGCGGCCGGGCGGGGGGCCGGGGGCCGCGCCGGGGCCGTCGCGCGCGGCGCTCGAGGGGCAGCGCGCGCACCTCCGGCGGCCTCAGCGAACTCGGCGCGCCCCGGGGAGAGGGGACAAGATAAAATCAATACGTGCTGGGTGGCGGGGCGCTCGGGTCGGCGCTGCCCGCCCACACCGCGGGCAGGGAAAACCCGCTGCTGCGCCGAACCACCATCCCGATTGGCCTGAGGAGTAATATGAGACCGAGATCCCTGAAAACGCAAACCCGCGCCCAAGTCCTCCGCGCGCCGGGCCTCGCGGCCGCGCTGGCCGCGACCACGGCCTTCGCGGCGCTCACCGCATTGGGGGCGCGCGTCCAGTTCCATCTCCCGTTCACCCCGGTTCCGGTCACCGCCCAGGTGCTGTGTGTCTTGCTGGCCGGGGGCGTACTGGGGGCGAGGTTGGGCTTCGTGAGCCAGGCGCAATACCTCGCGGCCGGCCTGGCGGGGCTGCCCGTGTTCGCGCACGGCGGGGGCCCGGCCTACCTGCTCGGGCCCACCGGGGGATACCTGCTGGCCTTCCCCGTGGCCGCGTTCGCGGTGGGGGCGGTATCGCGGCGGTTGGGTGAGGGCGGCTGGCGGGCCCTACTCGCCGGAATGGCGGGCGTGCTGATAATTCACCTGACCGGCGCGTGCTGGTACGGCGTCTGGATGAGCCTTGCGGGGAGAACGGGGATCGCGGCCGTATTGTCTCAGGCGGTATTTCCCTTCATCGCCGTTGACGCCGCCAAGGCGGCGGTGGCGGCCGGGCTGTTCCCGGGCATTCGCCGCCGGGTGGCCTTGGACTGACCATTCGGTCCTTGTTGCCGCCTTGCAAATAGGCTAGAATGCCCACATCGGCTGTCGAGGAAAGGTCTGATATGACCCGCGCGATCATCATCATTGTCCTGCTCGGTTGTCTCGCCCCCGCCTGGGCCGCGGAGCCGGAGCCGTCCGCCCTGAAGCCCATCTCCGCGGCGGAGGCGGAGCGACGCGTCGGGGAGACGCGGGATGCGCTCACCGATCTGCTGTGGATGGGGATCGAACCCTACTGGCACAAGGGCGACTTCGACAACTGCCTGCGGCTGACGCGGCAGACGGTCGAGGTGGACCCGCACTTCGTGGAGGCGGGCACTTCGCTCGCCTGGCTGCTCTGGAGCGTGGGCCGGGACGACGAGGCCATCGCGGCCTACGAAAAATGCATTGCCGCCAACCCCAAGAGCTGGAAGGCCCACCATGAATTCGGCCTTTTCTACATGGCCCGCAACAAGTACCTGAAAGCGGCCGAGCAATTCCGCGCGGCCAAGGACCTTGGCGCTCCCATTCCCCATATCCACATGCTGCCCAACGCCCTGGAGAAGGCCGGTCGGCTGGACGAGGCGCTCGACGAGTGGCATGACATCCTGCGGCGCTTTCCCGATGACGCCGTGGCCAAACGACGCGCCGAGCGGCTCGAAAGGGAACTGTCCAAGGAGCGCTCCAAGCCGAAGTCGGCGACATAGCAATCTTATCAGGAGGCAGTAGTCGTGGCTCATGTTGTGATTCTCGGAGGGGGCCCCGCGGGATACGTGGCCGCCATTCGCGCCCGTCAACTCGATTGCGAGGTCACCCTCATCGAACAGGACCGGCTCGGAGGCGTGTGCCTGAACCGAGGCTGTATCCCCAGCAAGGCGCTCCTCCGGTCGGCCGAGGTCGCCCGCCTCGCGCGCGGCCTGAACCGCTATGGAGTGGAGGGTGAATTCAAGGGGGTGAACTGGCCCTCCGTGGTGCAGCGCAAGGCGCGCGTGGTGAATCAACTCGTCAAGGGCATCGAGTTCCTGATGAAGCACAACGGCGTCACGGTGGTGGAGGGCCGCGGCCGCCTCCTCGACCCCCGGACCGTATCCGTGGACACCGGCGGCAAGGAGGATGTGGTGCGGGGAGACAGGCTGGTGATCGCCACCGGTTCCGTCCCCGCCTCCCTGCCCGTCCCCGGCTGCCAGGCGCCCACGGTGTTGACCAGCGACGACGTGCTGGATTTGGACCACCTGCCGGAGAGCATGACCATCATCGGCGGCGGGGTGATCGGGGTAGAGTTCGCGGAGATCTTCAGCGCGGCCGGCTGCAAGGTCACCATCGTGGAGATGCTGCCCCGCATCGTGCCCACCGAGGACGAGGAGATCGCGGCCGAGCTGGCCCGCGCCCTGCGCAAGAAGAAAATCGAGATTTTCACGGACTCCCGGGTCACCGAGGTCGCGACCGAAGAGGACGGACGCGTGGTGCGGTTCACGCGCGGGGAAGAGCAGCGGGAGGTGAAATCCCAGTTGGTGGTGTCCGCGGTGGGCCGCTGGCCCAACAGCGAGGGCATCGGCCTCCAGGAGGCCGGCCTCGAGATGGACCGCCGCCGGGTGAAGGCCAATGCCCGGATGGAGACCTCCGTGGAGGGCGTGTACGCGTGCGGAGACCTGATAGGCGGCCTGCTGCTCGCCCACGTCGCCTCCGCCGAGGGAAAGGTGGCCGTCACCAACGCGGCCGGCGGGAGCGCGGAGATGACCTATGACGCCATCCCCTCCTGCGTCTACACCCACCCGGAGATCGGCTCCGTGGGGCTCACCCAAGCGCAGGCGGAGGAGCGCGGGATAGAGACGAAGATAGGAAAATTCTTCTACCGCGCCTGCGGCAAGGCGGTCGCCGACGGCGAGAGAGAGGGCCTGGTGAAGCTGGTGGTGAACGCCGCCGACGACAAGATCATCGGCGGCCACATCATCGGCCCCCATGCCAGCGACCTCGTCCACGAGCTGGCGCTCGCCATGAAACTGGAAGCCACCGCGGAACAGGTGGGAGAGATGGTGCACGCGCACCCCACCCTCGCAGAGCCGGTGATGGAGGCGGCGGAGGACGCGCTGGGCATCGCGATACACAAATGAGCAGAGGGGAAGTCATGGAAGACATTCTTTTCGCGCTGGAAGAGGACGGCCGCCTCACCACCGCGCAACTGGCGGAGCGGCTGGGCCGGCCCGAGAAAGAGATCGCGGAGGCCGTCGCGAAACTGGAGGCCGACAAGGTCATTCGGCGCTACCGCGCGGTGATCGACTGGGACAAGGCGGGCGCCGAGCGCGTCTTCGGGTTCATCGAGGTGCGCATATCCCCCCAGCGCGGGCGGGGGTTCGACTCCATCGCGGCGCGCATCATGGAGTTCCCCGAGGTGCACTCCCTCTACCTGATGTCCGGCACCTACGACCTGATGGTGGTCGTCCAGGGAAAGACCATGCGGGAGGTGGCCTATTTCGTCGCCGAGCGCCTCGCCCCCATGGACAACGTGTTGAGCACCGCCACTCACTTCGTGCTCAGGCGCTACAAGGTGGACGGCGACATCATGGTCGAGCGCACCGAGAACAAGCGGTTGCCGGTCACGCCCTGAGGCGCGGGATTGACATGACCACCTCACAGTCACGAGTCGCCAGACGGGTCGCGGGCCTTGCTCCCTCGGGCATCAGAAAATTCTTCGAGCTCGTAGAGCGGATGCCCGACGCCATCTCGCTCGCCATCGGGGAGCCGGATTTCACCACCCCCTGGAGGGGCCGCGAATCCGCCATCTACTCCCTGGAGAAGGGCCACACCCACTACACGCCGAACCGGGGAACCCAGGAGCTGCGGGAGGCCGTGGCCTCTTACCTGGAGCGCAGGTTCGGGATCTCCTACCATCCCGACCGCGAGGTGCTCATCACCGTCGGCGCGGCGGAGGCGATTGACCTCGCCCTGCGCGCGATTCTCGACCCCGGGGACGCGGTGCTCATCCCCCAGCCCTGCTTCGTCTCCTATCCCCCCTGCACCGTGCTCGCCGGCGGCGTCCCCGTCCCCGTTCCCACCCGCGTGGAGAACGACTTCCGGGTGCAGGCGGCGGACCTCGAAGCGGCGCGCGCCGACCGGCCCCGCGCGCTGTTGATGTGCTACCCGAACAACCCCACCGGCGCGGTGATGGGCCGCGAGGACCTCGAATCCGTGGTGCGCTGGGCGGCGGAGAAAGACCTGGTTCTCATCGCGGACGAAATCTACGCCGAACTGCACTACGACGGCGGACACGTCTCCGCGGCGGCGATTCCGGGGGCGCGGGACCGGACCATCCTCATCGGAGGCTTCTCCAAGGCCTGGGCGATGACCGGGTGGAGGCTCGGCTTCGCGGCCGGCCCGCCGGACTTGATCGAGGCGATGGCCAAGGTGCACGCCTACACGGTGATGTGCGCGCCCACCATGGCCCAGGAGGCCGCGCTCGACGTGCTCACCGGCTGCGACGACGAGGTCGCCGCCATGAGGCGGGAATACAACCAGCGCCGGCGGATCATCGTGAAGCGGCTGCGGGACATGGGGCTGGACTGCTTCGAGCCCCGCGGCGCCTTCTACGCCTTCCCCTCCATCGCCGGCACCGGGCTTTCCTCCGAGGAGTTCGCGGAGCGCCTGTTGCGGGAGGAAAAGGTGGCGGTGGTGCCGGGCGCCGCCTTCGGGGCCTGTGGCGAGGGTTTCGTCCGCTGTTCCTACGCCACCTCCATCGCCGCGCTGGAGGAGGGAATGGCCCGGATGGCGCGGTTCGTGGGCCGCGTCGGCGGGTGAAGGGGGGACGAGCACCCATGGAGATCGTCGTCGCCGAGAATGCGGGCTTCTGTTTCGGCGTCAAGCGCGCCCTGGAGCTCGTGGTCAAGGCCGCCGAGGACAAGGCGCGGCCGGTACACACCCTCGGGCCGCTCATCCACAACCCGCAGGAGATCGCCAGGCTGGAGCGGCTCGGGATACGCCCGGCGGAATCCCTGGACGACATCGCCGACGGGGCCGTGGTCCTCTCCGCCCACGGCGTGGATCCGGCCCTCCAGTCCGAGGCGCGGGCGCGGGGCCTGGAGGTGATCGACGCCACTTGTCCCTTCGTCAGCCGCGCCCACCAGCACATCAAGACCCTCTGCGACGAGGGCTACGCGGTGGTCATTCTCGGCGACCCGGGGCACCGGGAGGTCGAGGGGCTGGCCGCGAGCTCGGACCGGCAGGCCTATATCGTCACCTCCGGGGAGGACGCGCGGGCTGTGCCTAGACAGCGGCGTTGCGGCCTGGTGGTGCAGACCACGCAGAGGCCGGAGGCGCTGAGGGAGGTGGCCGGTGAGCTTGCCCTGCGCTGTGACGAATTGCGGGTCTTCAACACCATCTGCGAGGCCACGGTCTCCCGCCAGGAGAGCGCGCGTAAACTGGCGGAGAGCGTGCCCGTGATGATCGTGGTGGGGGGGCGCAACAGCGCCAACACCACCCGCCTCGCCGAGATCTGCGAGCGCGCCGGCGCTCAGGCCCATCACATCGAGACCGCGGAGGAGGTCCAGCCCCAGTGGCTCGCGGGCGCGGCCCGCGTCGGCGTGACCGCGGGGGCCTCCACGCCGGAGTGGATGATCGAGCGCGTGGTCGAGCGCCTGCGGGAAATCGCGGGAGAGAGCGGCGGAAGTTGAACCTCCGCCCCGCACAGGTGGTGTCGGCGGCCCCGGGAAGCCTGGCGGAGGCCGCGGGAATCGAGCCGGGGGACGCCGTGGTGCGCGTCAACCGGAGTGCCCCGACGGATTACATTCACTACCGCTACCTGATCGCGGAGCCGCGCGTCTCCCTCACCATCCGCAAGCCGGACGGCTCCCTGCGCCGCCTTCACATCGAAAAACACGAGGACGACGACCTCGGTCTGCGCTTCTCCGAGGACGTCTTCGACGGCATTCGCACCTGCCGCAACCGGTGTCCCTTCTGCTTCGTCTCCCAGCTGCCCGGAGGGCTGCGCCCGGCCTTGTATGTGCGCGACGACGACTACCGCCTCTCCTTCCTCCACGCCAACTTCGTGACCCTTACCAACCTCACCCCGGCCGACCGCAGGCGCATCGTGCGGGATTTCCTGTCCCCGCTCTACGTCTCCGTACATGCCACCGAGCCGGAGGTGAGGAGGATCATGTTCGGCCGCCTCACCCCGGACCCCCGCGCGGAGATGGCGCGGCTTTCCGCGCGGGGAATCGAGTTTCACACCCAGATCGTGGTATGCCCTGGAGTGAACGACGGCCCCCACCTGGAGCGCACCGTGCGGGACCTCGCCGCGCTCCACCCCGGGGTGCGTTCCATCGGGGTGGTGCCGGTGGGCCTCACCCGCCACCGGCGCGGTCTGCCCCGAATGCGGCGAGTCACGCCTCGCATCGCCGCGCGCGTGCTGGACCGCGTGCAGACCTGGCAGAGGGAGTTCAGGGCGCGTCTCGGCACCCGCCTGGTGTTCGCCGCCGACGAGCTCTACCTGCTCGCGGGCGCGCCCGTGCCCGGCCGCGCCCACTACGAAGGATTCTGGCAGTTGGGCAACGGCATCGGATGCGCCAGGCTGTTTCTGGACGAGCTGCGCGCCCTGCGACGGCGTCGGCCGCTGCCGGGAGCGCGTCGGCTGTCGGTGACCCTGGTCACCGGGGAGATGGCCGCGGGAATGGTGAACGCGCTGGCCGGCGAACTGGAGAGCATGGGACCGCTGACGGTGAAGGTGTGTGTGGTGCGGAACCGCCTCCTGGGGCCCACCGTCACCACGGCCGGGCTGCTCGGAGGCCGGGACGTGATCCGCGCCCTGCGGAAGATGCCGCCGGCAGCATCACCAGGTCCGCCGGCGGCATCTTCCGCAGGGCGCGGATCTGTCTCTTATACACATCTGACGCTG
>WFSF01000164.1 GCA_015486155.1 Armatimonadota bacterium | reverse complement strand
TCGCCACCCTGCGCATGCCGTCCGGCGAGATGAGAATGGTGTATATCGGTTGCCGCGCCACCGTGGGCCGGGTGGGCAACCCGGACCACGGCAACATCAAGCTGGGCAAGGCGGGGCGGAAACGGTGGATGGGCCGGCGGCCGCACGTGCGGGGAGTGGCGATGACGCCGAGGGATCATCCGCACGGCGGAGGCGAGGGCCGAAGCCCGGTGGGGCGGAAGCGGCCGGTGAGCCCGACCGGAAAGCCGGCGCTGGGGACCAAGACGAGAGGGCGCAAGCGGAGCGATAAGTTCATCGTGCGCAGGCGCAAGACGAAGTAGCACTACCGGCGGAGTCGCCGGCGAAGGGAAGAAGGGAAGAGCCAAGATGGCGAGGTCTCTGAAAAAAGGGCCATACGTACATCCGAGTCTGCTGCGGAAGATCGAGCGTTTGAACGCGGCGAACGAGAAGCGGATCATCAAGACCTGGTCGCGCGCCTCTACGGTGGTGCCGGAGATGATCGGGCACACCATCGCGGTGCACGACGGCAAGAGACATATCCCCATCTTGATAACGGAAAACATGGTGGGTCACCGGCTGGGGGAGTTCGCCCCCACCCGGCACTTCCGCACCCACGGACATCACACCGAGCGCTCGACTGCGCTGAGGTGAGCGACTGGCGGGAGGCGTAGGTCGAAGGAATGGAAGCAAAAGCAATCGCTCGTTATATACGAATGTCGCCGCGCAAGGCGCGGCGGATAACGCGCTTGATCAAGGGGCTTCCGCTGAGAGAGGCGGAGGGTCTCCTGCGGGCGCTGCCGCACCGCGCGGCGCGGGTGGTGCGCCGGGTGATGGACTCGGCGGCGGCCAACGCGGAGAACAACCACGGCATGGAGCGGGACGAGCTCTGGGTGGCGCAGGCCTACGCGGACGCGGGTCCCACGATGAAACGATGGCGGGCGGCCTCCGGCGGGAGGATCGGGATGGTGCACAAGCGCACCACGCATATATGCATCGTGTTGAGCGACGAGGAGAGGTAGCCCGAGGAGGCGGCGGAGCGCGGCTCCGCCCGGGCTGAGAGGCAAGGAGCGACCATGGGTCAGAAAGTAAATCCGATCGCGTTGCGGCTGGGCTACATCCGGGACTGGGACAGCCGCTGGTACGCGCGGCAGCGCACCTACGCGGAATGGGCGCTGGAGGACCTGAAGGTGCGGAAGCTGCTCCGGAAGAGGTTCGCCGGGAACGGCGGGGCGCGCCGGGGCGGGCGCGGGAACCGGGACGCCGGAATCAGCCGCATCGAGATCGAGCGCGCGCCGAACCTGCTGAAGCTCACCCTCCACACCGCGCGCCCCGGCATCATCATCGGCCGGGGCGGCCGGGGGGTGGAGGACCTCCGCGCGGAGATCGAGCGGCTGGTGAAGCGGAGAGTGAACATCAACGTGCAGGAGGTGGCGCAGCCGGAGCTGGACGCGTTGCTGGTGGCGGAGAACATCGCCGGGCAGATCGAGCGCCGGGTGGCCTTCAAGCGGGCAGTGCGCCAAGCGGTGCAGCGGAGCATGAAGGCCGGGGCCAAGGGGATCAAGGTGTTGCTAGCGGGGCGGCTCGGGGGGGCGGAGATGTCGCGGCGCTACGGGGATCGGGACGGAAAGATTCCGTTGCACACCCTGCGCGCGGACATCGACTATGGCTTCACCGAGGCGCGCACCGCCTACGGGAATATCGGGATCAAGGTTTGGATCTACCGGGGCGACATACTGCCGCCGGCCGGGGTCCAGCCCAAGGCGGAGACGCCCGCCGCGCCCGCGGAGCGGCCGCGGAAGGGCTGGCGGCGGGTGGGCCCGCGGGTCAAGGAGACGCCGGTTGTGGAGGCCGCGCCCGCGGAGACGCCGACCGCGCAGGTGACGGAGTCGGCGACGCCCGCCGAAGCGGCCGAGGCGCCGAAGCCGGAGGCGCAGGCGAGCGCGGAGCCGGAGACCGCCGCGCCGGAGAGACAGGAGCAGAACGCAGATGTTGATGCCGTCCAAGGTCAAGCACCGGAAACAACAGAGGGGTCATAGGCGGGGCATCGCCACCCGGGGCAGCAGCATCGCCTTCGGGGAGTATGGGCTGGTGGCGCTGGAGAACTGCTGGCTGACCGCCCGGCAGATCGAGGCCGCGCGCGTCACCATGACCCGGTATATCCGGCGCGCGGGCAAAGTCTGGGTGCGGGTGTTCCCTGACAAGCCGGTGACGGCGAAGCCGGCGGAGACGAGGATGGGCAGCGGCAAGGGATCGCCGGAGGAATGGGTGGCGGTGGTGAAGCGCGGACGGGTGCTGTTCGAGATGGGAGGCGTGGAGCCGGCGCTGGCCCGGGAGGCGCTGCGGAAGGCCAGCCATAAGCTTCCCATCGGCACCAAGTTTGTGATGAGGAGCGACCTCGGGAGCGAAGAAGGATGAAGGCCGCCGAACTGAGGGAGATGACGCTGGCGGAGTTGCGGGAGCAGCTCGCCAAGGACAGGCAGGAGCTGTTCAACCTGCGGTTCCGCGCCGCGACGCAGCAGATCGAGAACCCGCGGCGGTTCCGCGAGGTGCGAAAGAATATTGCGCGCATTCTCACCATCCTGCATGAGCGAGAAGCGCAGGCAGCCGGACAGAGGGAAGCATGATGGCGGAACGAGGCACCCGCAAGGTGCGTGAAGGCGTAGTGATCAGCGACCGGATGGACAAGACGGTGGTGGTGGAGGTGACGCGTCTGGTGCGCCACCCCATGTACCGCCAGGTGATCCGGAGGCGGAGCAAGCTCAAGGCCCACGACGAGCAGAACGAATGCGGCGTCGGGGACAGGGTGCAGGTGATGGAGACCCGGCCGCTCAGCAAGAGCAAGCGCTGGCGGGTGGTGAAAGTGGTGGCGAAGGCGAAATAGCGCCGCCGCGCAGCAGCGATCTGGAGATACAGTCAGGATGAGAGTGCACGGTAGCGACCGATTGCGGAATGTGGCGTTGATAGGGCACGGTCAGTCGGGTAAGACCTCGCTGGCGGAGGCGATGCTGTACGCCTCCGGGGTCACCGACCGGCTCGGCTCCGTGGAGGCCGGAACCACGGTGTCGGACGCGGACCCGGAGGAGGTCAGCCGCCAGATCTCCATCTGCCTGTCATTGCTTCCTTTCGAGCGGGGCGAGTACAAGATCAACCTGCTGGATACGCCGGGATACGCCGATTTCGCGGGAGACGTGGCCTGCGGTCTGCGGGTGGCCGACGGAGTGGTGGTGGTGGTGGACGCGGCCTCGGGAGTGGGAGTGCAGACGGAGCGCTACGCGAGCGAGGCGGCCGAGCGGGGCCTGCCCAGGTTGCTCGCCATCACCAAGCTGGACAAGGAGAATACGGACTTCGCGCGCGCGCTGGAGGAAGTGCGCAAGGAGCTGAACTGCAATCCCGTGGCGGTGTCCATTCCCATCGGCAAGGAGGGCGACCTGCGGGGTGTGGTGGACCTGATCAAGGGAGCGGCCTATACCGTCAGCGGCGAGAAGGAGACCTCCGGCCCCGTCCCCGAGGAGATGGCGGAGACGGTGGAGGAGTATCGGAGGAAGCTGATCGAGGCGGCCGCGGAGGCCGACGACGAGTTGATGGAGAAGTACTTCGAGGAGGATACGCTCTCCCCGGAGGAGATTGCCAGGGGGCTGCGCGCGGTCACGCTGGCGGGCAAGGTGATGCCCGCGGCGGCCGTCGCCGGCACCAAGATGGTGGGAGTGCAGGCCTTGCTGGACTGCATCGTCGGCAACCTGCCGAGCCCCGCGGAGGCGGGCGAGATCGAGGGAGTGAACCCCCGCACCGATGAACCGGTGAAGCGGGAGTGCGACCCCCAGGCGCCGCTCAGCGCCCTCGTCTTCAAGACCACCGCGGACCCGTATGCGGGGAGGCTGAGCTACTTCCGGGTGTACTCCGGCACCCTGCACAGCGACGCGCCCGCCTACAACTCCACCCGCGGGGAGCGGGAGCGCGTGGGGCCGCTGCTGGTGCCGGTCGGGCGCAAGCACGAGGGGGTTCCCCAGGTGACGGCCGGAGACATGGCGCTGGTGGCGAAGCTGCACGCCAGCCTCACGGGCGACACCCTGTGTGATGAGTCGGATCCCATCCTGCTGCCGGGGATCGAGTTGCCGAGCGCGGTGTTCTCGGTGGCGATCCGCGCCAAGTCGCGCGCGGACGAAGACAAGGTGGGTTCCGCGCTGGCGCGGCTCTCCGAGGAGGACCCCACGGTCAGGTTCTCGCTGAACCCGGAGACCAAGGAGACGGTGCTGGAGGGATTGGGCGATTTGCACCTGGAGTCGGTGGTGTCCCGGCTGCAGCGCAAGTACGGGGTCGAGGTGGAGACCGGGGCGCCGAAGGTGGCCTATCGGGAGACCATTCGGAAGTCGGTGCGGGTGCAGGGCCGGCACAAGAAGCAGACGGGCGGCCGGGGGCAGTTCGGAGACGTGTGGGTGCGGGTCGAGCCGTTGCCCAGGGGCTCCGGGTTCGAGTTCGTGGATGCGGTGAAGGGCGGAGCCGTGCCGCGGAACTTCATCCCCGCGGTGGAAAAGGGCATCCGGGAGGCGTGTCAGCACGGCATTCTCGCCGGGTATCCGGTGATCGACATTCGCTGCACCCTGGACGACGGGTCCTCCCATCCGGTGGATTCCTCGGACATGGCGTTCAAGATGGCGGGCTCGCTGGCGCTCCGCAAGGCGCTGGAGGAGGCGGAGTCCATTCTGCTGGAGCCTGTGGTGCAGGTGGAGGTGGTGGTGCCGGCCGACCAGATGGGCGATGTGATAGGGATGCTGAACGCGAAGCGGGGCAGCATCCTGGGGATGGAGCCGAAGGGGAGCGCGCAGGTGGTGAAGGCGCTGGTCCCCATCGCGGAGATGGCCAACTACGCCTCCGAGCTGCGGTCGCTGACCGGGGGTCGGGGGCAGTACTCGATGCAGTTTTCGCACTATCAGGAGGTGCCTCCTCACCTGGCGCCGGGGATCATAGCGGCCGCCAAGCAGGAGAAAGAGGCGGCGAAGGCGTGAGCAGATATCTCTCGACACGATCGCGCCCGGGCCGCGGGACGGCCCCGGTGGGCGCAGAGCGCAGGACGAAGCGATGATACAGTTACGGACTAGATTGAAGGTGGCGGACAACTCGGGAGCCCGGGTGGTGGAGTGCATCCGCGTGCTGGGCGGGTCGAACCGCCGGTATGCGCGGGTGGGCGACACCATCGTGGTGGCGGTGAAGCAAGTCATCCCCGCCTCCGCCGTGAAGAAGGGCGAGGTGGCGCGGGCGGTGGTGGTAAGGCAGAAGCAGCCGCTGCGGCGCCGCGACGGCTCCATCATCCGCTTCGACGAGAACGCGGTGGTATTGATCAACGCGCAGCGGGACCCGCGGGGCACGCGGGTGTTCGGGCCCGTGGCGCGGGAGCTCAGGGAGAAGGAGTTCATGAGAATCGTATCCCTGGCTCCGGAGGTGGTCTAGATGGCGGCGAAGGCGAAGACGAGAGCGCGCAAGGCGCGCCCCAAGCTGCATATCAAGACGGGAGACACCGTCTTCATCCGGTCGGGAGCCGACCGGGAGGCGCGGCTGAACCCGGAGGACCTGGAACGGTTCGACCCGAGGC
>WFSF01000163.1 GCA_015486155.1 Armatimonadota bacterium | reverse complement strand
GCGGGGAGGGGGCGGCAGGAGCCCCCGATGAGCGAGGTGCTGCGCCAGGTGTTGCCCGAGGACTTGCTGAAGTTCGGGTTCATCCCCGAATTCATCGGGAGGCTCCCGATCATCGCCACCCTGGATGCCCTGGACAAGGAATCCCTGCTGCGCATCCTGGTGGAGCCGAAGAACGCCCTGGTTCAGCAATACCAGAAGTATCTGGAATGGGACGGGGTGGAGCTCGAATTCAGCCAGGACGCGCTGGAGGAAATCGCAGAGCAGGCGATGAAACGAGGCACGGGGGCCCGCGCCCTGCGCACCATCATCGAGGAAGTGATGTTGGACATCATGTATGAGGTGCCGTCTCGGCGGGGCGCAGGGAAATGCCTGGTGACGGCAGAAGCGGTGAAAAGAGGGCAAGCGGCGCAGATCACGCCATTGCCCTCGGTGGAAGCCGAGGCCGGAGACGAGGCGCAGCCCAGCGCGGAACCGGCGAAGAAGCGGCGCGCGGGCTGACACGACCCGCCGCGGGTGAGTGGGGAAGGAGATTCACTGTGGCAGAGGCGCCAGAGACCAAAGTATTGCTGCCGGATGAGGCGGAGGCCAAGGAGGGACCCATTCCCGAGGAGGCTCCGGTTCTCCCGACGCGGGGAACCGTGATCTATCCCTATTTGGTCGTTCCCCTGTTCGTCGGCCGCCAGCGCTCGGTGCAGGGGCTGGAGACGGCTATGGAGGGGGATCACCGCATCGTGCTGGTCGCCCAGCGCAACACCGAGGTGGACGACCCCGGGCCGGACGACCTGTTCACCGTGGGCACCCTGGGCGAAGTGGTGCAGATGCTGCGCCTGCCCGACGGCACCATCAGGGTGATGATCGAGGGCTCGGAGCGGGTCAAGATCCACAACTTCCTTCACCTCGACCCGTACATGAGGGCCCACATCGAGGTCCTACAGGAGGTGGAGCAGCCCGGCATCGAGACCGAGGCGCTCATGCGCACCGTCATCGGGCAGTTCGAGAAGCTCATCAACCTGGGCCGGAACCTCCCCGCCGAAGCGCTGGAGGCCGCCAGGCGTCTCAGCGACCCGGGGCGCATCGCGGATCTCATCGCCTACTATACGCAGATTCCGCTGGACACGAAACAGGAGCTCCTGGAAACCGCCGGCCAGCGGGACCGCCTGGAAAAATTGTCCAGCGTGCTGCACCGGGAGATCGAGATCCTGGAGGTGGAGCGGCGGATTTCCTCCCGCGTGAAGAAGGAGCTGGAGGAGTCACAGAAAGAGTTCTACCTGCGGGAGAAGATGAAGGCCATTCAGCAGGAGCTGGGGGAGCGCGACGAGCGGGCCACCGAGCTGGACGAGCTGCGCGCCCGCATCAAGGACGCGAAGATGCCCGAGGAGGTGGAGGAGCGGGCCAACAAGGAGCTGGAGCGCCTGCAGCACATGCCGCCCGCCTCCCCCGAGGTGGTGGTGGTGCGCACCTATCTCGACTGGCTCCTCGCCATGCCCTGGAGCGTGCGCAGCGAGGACAAGCTCGACATCGTCGCGGCCGAGAAGATCCTGAACGAGGATCACTACGGGCTGAAGAAGATCAAGGAGCGGGTGCTGGAGTTCCTGGCGGTGCGCAAGCTGGCGAAGGACGTAAAAGGCCCCATCCTCTGCTTCATCGGTCCTCCTGGGGTGGGCAAGACCTCCATCGGCCGCTCCATCGCGCGGGCGATGGGCCGCAAGTTCGTGCGCATCTCCCTGGGCGGGGTGAGAGACGAGGGAGAGATCCGCGGCCACCGGCGCACCTACGTGGGAGCGCTGCCCGGCCGCATCGTGCAGGGCATGAAGACCGCCGGCACCCGCAACCCAGTGTTCATGATGGACGAGGTGGACAAGATCGGCGTGGACTTTCGGGGCGACCCCGCGGCCGCGTTGCTGGAGGTGCTGGACCCGGAGCAGAACTTCGCCTTCTCCGACCACTACCTGGAGGTCCCGCTGGACCTCTCCGAGGTGATGTTCATCCTCACCGGCAACCTGGTGGACCCGGTGCCGCCGGCCCTGCGGGACCGGATGGAGATCATCGAGTTCCCCGGTTACATCGAGGAGGAGAAGGTCAAGATCGCCCAGTTGTTCCTGGTGCCCAAGCAACTCAAGAACCACGGCCTGGAGACCCGGCAACTGCGCTTCCGGGAGACCGGGCTGCGCACCATCATCCGGGAGTACACCCGGGAGGCCGGGGTGCGGAACCTGGAGCGGGAGATCTCCTCCATCTGCCGCAAGGTGGCGAAGGGAATCGCCCAGGAGAAGATCAAGTCCGCGCAGGTCACCGCCCGCAGCGTCCGCAAGTACCTGGGCGCGCCCCGCTTCCGCTACGGGATGGCCGAAAAGGAGGACGAGGTCGCCGTGGCCACCGGCCTGGGCTGGACGGAGTTCGGCGGGGACATCCTCTTCATCGAGGTCACCCTGATGAAGGGCCGGGGCAACCTGCTGCTCACCGGGCACCTGGGCGATGTGATGCAGGAGTCCGGCAAGGCCGCCTTCAGCTACGCGCGCTCGCGGGCCGCGGAGCTGGGGATTCCTGAGGATTTCTACCGGCGCACCGATGTCCACATCCACGTGCCCGCCGGGCAGATCCCCAAGGACGGCCCGTCGGCCGGCATCACCATGGCCACCGCGCTGATCTCGGCGCTCACCCGCCGGCCGGTGCACCGGGAGGTCGCCATGACCGGCGAGGTCACCCTGCGCGGTAAAGTGCTGCCCGTGGGCGGGATCAAGGAGAAAGTCCTCGCCGCCCACCGCGCGGGCATCAAGACCATCATCTTGCCGGCCGAAAACAAGAAGGACCTGGAGGAGATTCCGGCCCATGTCCAGCGCGACCTGAAGTTCAAGTTCGTGGAGACCATGGACGAGGTGCTGAGCATCGCCCTCCACGACAAACCCCGCCCGGAGACCAAGAAGAACGGGAAGAACCAGAAGTAGCGCCCGACGTAGGCGGATCTGCGGCCTGTGGCGCTCGCGCCCCCCTAGAACCCGAACAACTCCCCCAGGCGCATCGCGAGGAACAGGTCCCCGCCGATCCGCACGCGGCCCTCGGAATAAGCGCTCATGGCGTTCAGGCGGCCCTCGATCAGCGCGCGGAAATCGTCCTCGCTCATGGCGATAGTGACCTGCGGCTTCTCCGCCGCGCCTTTTTGGAGCGCGCACTTCCCATCGGCGATCGCGATGTGCCACGCCCCGCCGCCGTTTCCGCTCAGCTGCAACTGATACGTGGCCCGCAACCCCCCGGCCGCCTCCGGACGAAACCGCGCCACCAGACCCTTCAACACCTGCTCAACCTCAGACATACTGCCTTCCATACACGAGTGTAGGGATAATTGGTTCTGCGCCGGGGAGGGGAGGTCCTTTGTCGGGGGGATGAGATGACAGGAGAGCGTTAGTTAGGTAGAATATGCCCGGCGACGGGGGGTTCGCACTGTCCCGAGATTGGTTGGGCACTTATCCGTCACAATCCGCCGAAGACGGACGTCAGCGGATCGCCGCTCTGGTACAATGAGGAGAGCTCGACCGATGACCGACCCATACTGTAAGTTGGTAGGGAACTTGTCCGCCACAGTTCGCCACCGCGAACGACGGCGGATCGCCGCTCTGGTACAATATGTTCAAGCAGCTAGTGGCGCGTGTACTGACTGTAGTTGGTAGGGAATCGCCGCTCTGGTACAATGAGCAGCCGTATACGTAATACGCCGTGTCACTGTAGTTGGTAGGGAATCGCCGCTCTGGTACAATGACCGGCTTCTCAACGATATTGAACCCCCGACTGTAGTTGGTAGGGAATCGCCGCTCTGGTACAATCCTCCTATAGAATACTATACTGACCCTCCCACTGTAGTTGGTAGGGAATCGCCGCTCTGGTACAATCGGTTCAGCCGCTGGGTGCAATGGGGAGGCACTGTAGTTGGTAGGGAATCGCCGCTCTGGTACAATTCAAGCCTAGATGTCATCATCACCACCAGCACTGTAGTTGGTAGGGAATCGCCGCTCTGGTACAATTCCGGTCGGCCCGTCTCGATTGTGCTCTACACTGTAGTTGGTAGGGAATCGCCGCTCTGGTACAATACACCGTGGAGGAAGTGGAGGTTGCCACTAACTGTAGTTGGTAGGGAATCGCCGCTCTGGTACAATGGGCGCCCTCGATGCGCGCCTGCGTCTCGGACTGTAGTTGGTAGGGAATCGCCGCTCTGGTACAATGCGCGCCGGTTCCCGAAGGCGCACGGAGGGACTGTAGTTGGTAGGGAATCGCCGCTCTGGTACAATACCACCGAGTCCAGGGTCCCTCCCCGGGCGACTGTAGTTGGTAGGGAATCGCCGCTCTGGTACAATCTGCCCCGAATGCGGCGCGCGCTTCACGGGACTGTAGTTGGTAGGGAATCGCCGCTCTGGTACAATCCCGCCCTGGTGCGGGAATATCGAATGCTTACTGTAGTTGGTAGGGAATCGCCGCTCTGGTACAATCCTCACCGTGCGGGAGATAACCCATTCGCCACTGTAGTTGGTAGGGAATCGCCGCTCTGGTACAATAGAAACCCCCGTGGAGGCGGCGCCACGGGGGTTTCTGGCATATTCAGGCTCAAAGCAGGAGAACCTGTTCCGGAGGTTTTTCGGGATTGCGCGGGCTTGCGGAGTAGAAGACTTCCATTTTCCCAAACTGTTTGTCGGTGACCGATAGCAGTCTTACCTCCCCCTCGGGAGGCATTGCTTGTTTGACCTTCTTTCGATAGGACATGGAAGAGGCTTCACTGGGGAAGTACCGGGCGTAGATGGAGTACTGGAGCATGGAGAAGCCCTGGGCCAGCAGTTTAGTGCGGAAGCGTGTATATTGGCGGCGCTTCGCCGCGTCGTAGACCGGCAGGTCGAACATAACGAACAACCACATTCCCCTATACCCCGAGATGTTTCTTCTCTCCGGACCGTGCCGCGGCATGGTCAGATCTCCGGCAGATACAACGTCTTCCGTTTTCCCAGGAACACCTCCGCCAGGCTGGATGTCGCTCGGTGCAGGTGATCGAAGAGGCTGCGGCTTTGAGGACGGCATTTGGTGGTCTTTTCCCGGAAGTGGGCTGTGAGTGTGCCGATGAGGTGGGCCTTTGCCTGCCTGTCGAGAGGAGGATATCCGCCAGCGGACCGGCAGTAGAGCACGACTGCGCGGTCAACGATGGGGCGAAACGGCTCCATCAAATCGTCTACCAGGGGAAAAGCATCGTAGCGGTTGTGGTGATGGATGCCCAGCCCTGGGTGGAGGCCTGCGGCACAAACCGCACGCGCCACCATGGCGCGCAACACGGCGTACCCATAGTTCAGGTGTGGATTGGCGCGGCCCGCATGCCTTCCCCGGCGGAAGGACGGGTCCTCGAACAGGGCCGGCCAGTAGCGGCGGGCCGCCTCCGCCTCCAGGTTGCCCACGTCACCAGACCGCACCTTGGCCGCCATCTCGGCCAGGCCGCCGTCGCTTCCGGTGAGGTCCTGGAGAGCGCGGCCCTGCGCGCGGATCTTCGCCTTCACTATCGCCTGCCACTGCCTTTTCCTGGTGGGCTCCGACGCCTCCGCCTGTGCCCGGAAACGCTCCCCCTGGGTCACATGCCCCTCCAGTGGCAGCACCATCGCGGCGGGCATGTGTTTCGCGTTGCAGGCGATGATGACGCCCCCAGCCTCCGCCAGCCGCGCCAGCACTGGCTGGGTTAGAGCCACCTGTGGATTGGTGAGACACAACACCGCGACCTCATCCAGAGGTCTGGTGATCTCACCTTCCCCACCCCGGGCAATGACCAGCAGTGAGTTCCGCACCGACAGGTGCGCCGGCTCCTCTGCCAGGTCAATGATGGTTTCAATCACGGCCTACTCGTCTCACCTCTCCCAAAGGTGTTACGACCACGCGCTGGCACTTCTTTTCGCGCAAGGCTCCCACGGTGCTGGTGTACCACGCGTTTTCCCCTTTGATGGTGCCAGGTTGATGCTTTGTTCCTTTTTTGCGCGCGTCGTTGATGCCGACGAATTCAATGCTAGGCGTGGTGCCAGAGCGAGTAATAGTCCGAACCACATACAAATCTCTTCGCCCTTGTTCATCATCCAGCTCAATGATGTCACCGTTGGCCAGGGAGAAGAGGAATTCGCGGCCGGGTCCGTGGTCGCGGTTGATGATGGGGAGGCCGTCTCTCTTGCGGCGGGCGGCCTCGAAGGTGGATACCAGAACCCCCTCCCACTTGACTGCTCCACGCTTGTTCTTGGTTTGGACCACCTCGATGTGGTGGTTTGAGCCAAGTTTGACGTGGCGCAGGCGGGCGCCGCCTCCGATGGTCTCCGCGGCTACAGGTTCGCGGAGACGCACCTTTCGGATGGGGATGAGTTTCCCGTCGCGCGCCTCGAGGGTGGGGATATTCTGGCCGTTCTTGAATGCCTGCTTCGGGTTGGGCACATCGAGTTCCGCGAGTTTCGCCTCCACACAGGCGCGCACGGTTGGGTCCACGATCTTGGGAATGTCGCTCGCAGAGAGTTGCTCCAGAGGCTTGCGGCGGTGAACGTACTCTTTTCCGTCGGGGCCGGGCTTAGGAGGACTGTAGATGGTTTCTTCGTGGAGCGGCCCCGAGACCTTGCGAGAAACGCGGTGGGAGACCACCATGGCGTTCACCGCCGCGCGCACGTCGTCCAGGAAGGTGGGCCAGGGCGGTTCCATGGGGGCGAGGCGCTGGCCGGGGGACTGGAGCCCGCGGCTGGCGGCGTCGCTGAGCCGCTTGATGGTGCCCGGAGTGGTGAGGGCGACCACCAGGGCGTCGATCGCGTGATGGCGATGATCGTCACGAGTCTTCCTGCCGCCGCCCAGAATGGCGTTCAACCCCCAGGCGTTGCGCAGGTGAGCAGTCGCCTGGCCCCGCGTCGCCTGGACTCTCCTCTTGCCCGCTGGATCCACACCGGTCGCGTCCGCGCCGTACAGCCTGCCCACGTATTCCACCGCGAGACGGGAAGCGTAGCGCGTGTCGTTCAGTTGCTGTGAGGTGAACTCGTCGTTGTCGAACTTCTCGGTCAGGAAACGCTCCAGCTTGGCCTTCGCGGCGGAGGGAACTCCGGGACCGGTGGGCTGGAACTTCTTCACGCGGTCAATGATCTTCTCCCAGTCCGGCGTATCGTGGAAGGCCTCCCACGGGGTGCGATTGCCCTTGAGTCGATTGGCCTCGATGTGGCAGAGGGTCTTGTTCATGAAGGAGTTGTCGAAGGAGCGAGGCAGGGGAATGATGTGTTCGACCTCGAATTGGGGGTGATCGCCGAAGAGGGCCTCATGGCTGATGCGCCGTCCCGTGTACGGACACGTCCATCCGCATTCAACGGCCAGCAGGTATTTCTCGATATCTTGCCTGCTGGGCTTCGTGATTCCGAATTCCTCCAGCAATTTCTTTGCGGCCTCTTCTCGGGTCTTTCGGTTCAGAGCGTTGCGTTTGGTGATGGCGTCCCGCTCCTTGCGGGTCTTCTTCATGTCGCGCGCCAGCTCGATGCGGATCGCTCCCGGCTTTCCGTACTTCTTGACGATCGCGTTGACCACGCGTCGCAACTCGCTGAGCGCCCGGCGGACGACCGGGTTGTTGACGGGCGTGACTTGCTCAAGCGGAGGCAGAGCAGAGGCCGACTTCGGCCGTGACAACTCCGGGTAGACCTGCTGGCGAGCCTCGGTCAGAGAACGGGTTCGCTCCATCAGCGGAAGCAGCTTTGCCAGCGCCTGATGTGAGAAACTGAGTCGACCGTCCTCCAGTTTGACTTTGGAGAGTTTCTCGGACATCTCCTCATCGAACCCAAAGACCTTCCTGGCGCGACGCGCGATGGCCCGCGTGTCGTGCATGCTCAGGAGCAACTCGACCAGCTGCTCCCGTTCCTCTTGTGACATGGCGCCCCAGCGTTGGTCCCCGATGGCCCTGCGGATTTCCGCGGCGGTGTAATTACCGATGAGGTTCTTCTCTCCCTCGGTCTCGAAATTGAACTTGCAGCCCCGGCTTGGCAGACCCAGCAGCTTGCGTATCTTGGAGAATTTCAGGCGAGCATTCTTCTCCAGCGCCTCCAGCAGAGTGGAGCGTTCCTCATCCGTGAGTTTGCGCTCTTCAGGACCCTGCACGATTCGCAGGTCGTTCACTTTCTGGAGAAGTCGAAACCGCTGAGCGTCGAGGCGCGCCAGGCGGGCGCGCCGCTTTCCCCGTTCAAGGCTGCACCGACCGACGGCCTTGCGTTGGGACTTCAGGGGGCGCTGATAGAAGATGGCGTGGCGCACTCTCTTCTTCAGCCTGCGCGTCAGCAGGTCGGGGTGGTGGACTCTCTGCGCCCGCCAGATTTGCTCGAACTCGTCCTCGATCATCTTCCGGGAGAGGTAGCGATTACGGACCCGCTCGTGGTCGGGATCCAGAGAGGCCAGGTATTCCCCCAAGGTCCGCGCGCCCGCGGCGGTCATCTTCTGGCCCAACTCGGTGATGGCCGAGTTGACTTTGCCTTCCTCCCGCTCCTCCTCCGCGGTCAATCCACCCGGTGGAACGCGGCGGTTGGAAAGAAAGCCGCGGCGGTGGGCGAGGTGATAAAGGGCGCGGCCCAATTCGTAGGGCTCAAGTCTTTCGTCCAGCGCGCGGGCGCGAAGGGTGTAGGGCAACAGGTGTGGATTGTCCTTCCTCTGCTCAGGTGTGAATAGCTGCCGGTCGAGGTTCTCGAAGAAGGAGAGCAACTGCTCTGGCGTATCGAGATTTCCCGGTGGGAGCAAGCCTGCCTCCTGGAGCACACGTGCCAGCCTGGTCAAGCGCATTCTTCGGCGCGCGAGTTGCCGACGACGCAGGCGGGACTCGCGCCTCTTCACGGCAGAGGACTTGTCCTGGCCGGTGAGGAAGGTCTCGATGCTGCCTCCCTCCACCGCAGGATGGAATACGCGGACACCAAGAGCCTTCAGTGCCTGGGGGCCTTCGTCGGTGTGTTCGATAAGACTCCAACCGATGGAGTTGGCCCCGATGTCGAGACCGAGAATGAGGTTTTCGTTGATCTTCGTGCCAGGCATGGTCATTTTGAACATTTCCCTGACGGTTACCCAGTTTCTTTCTCCTGGAGGACAGCATTACGGAGAGCTGGAGGGGCATCGAGCCATTCGAGGGCGAGGGAGAGGAAAGAGAGTTTGCCGCGGGCGGTGACGAAGCGGGGCCAGGAGGCGGGGAAGCGGACGAGCAAGGC
>WFSF01000162.1 GCA_015486155.1 Armatimonadota bacterium | reverse complement strand
AATTGTAGGGCGGGCAGCTTGCCATACGAAGTCTAGGCGAAGTATGGTGCCTACGCCCGCCGTCCGTGTGGCGGGACTGCCCCGCCCTACGCGTCCTCGAACGGAAACTCCTCCTGCTTCCCCTCCTCCAGCAATCGCCGCAGCTCCCACGCGAGGAACGCCCTCGCCTCCGCCTCATCCGCGAAGCGCAGGCGGGTGGGGGTCTGCGCGCCTCCGCCCTCCACCGAGAGCGCGTACTCCACCGCGAACCCCTCGCCCAGCAACTCCAGCGCGCTCTGGTACAGCGGCAGACTGTACCGGTGGAGCGAGTCATCGGGTGAGGCGAAGTGCGCGCGGTGGATCGCCGCCGCGCGCCGCAGGTACTCCTCCGCCCGCCCGGTGAGCACCCCCCTCGTGCGCTCGAGTTCGTAGCGCGCGAGGTGCACGTAATCCCGCTCCAGGAACACCAGCCCCAACCGCCGCTCCGGATGGCGCTTCCTGTCCTTGAGCAGCAGCGGCAAATTGCGCACGAACCGGCCGCGCCTGATCGCCTCGGTGACATACCCGTCGTGCACGATGTGCACATCGCTCAGGATCACCGAGGGCCTCACCCCCTCGTTCAGCGCGAACTCGGGGTGCTCGTGCACACACCCGAAGAATCGGATCCTGCGGTGATTGCGGAACAACCGCACCGGCACATCGGGCTCGAACCGGGCGTCCACCGCGTGGTGGTGCTGGCGGATCACGTACCCGTTGTACATGTTGTCCCGCAGGTACTTGCCCAGGTGCTCCGCCCCCACCAGGTACTCGTCCGCGTCCAGCCAGAGAATCCAGTCTCCGGTCGCCTTCTCGATGCTCCGGTTGCGGGCCGCCGCGAAATCGTCCTCCCACGGGATGGCGAAAACCTGGTCCGTGTACTCGCGGGCGATCTCCATGCTCCGGTCGGTCGAGCCGGTGTCGCACACGATGATCTCGTCCGCGATCTCCTTCACGCTGTCCAGGCAGCGGTACAGCGTCCCCTGCCCGTTCTTCACGATCATGCACACAGACAGGCTTTGGCGGGCGCGCGCGCCCCGGTGGCACAGGCTCCCAGCCTGTGCTTCTCCGGAGGCACATGCGCCCGAACCGCCTCCACCCGCGCGTCTTTCCAGCATCCCCTCGAACTCCCGCTCCCACTCCTGCGCGATCGCGTCCCACCGGTACCGCTCCGCGATGCGCCGCCGCCCGGCCTCGGCCATCTCCGCCCGACGCCCCCCGTCGCGCAACAGAGACAACGCCGCCTTCACGAATTCCCGCTGGTACTTCTCGCCGTGCGGGTCGCCGGGGATGAGCGCCCCGGTCTCTCCATCCGCCACGCTCTCCTTGAGCGCGCAGTACCGGGAGGCGACCACCGGCGTACCGCAGGCCGCCGCCTCCAGCACGGCGATGCACGAGACCTCCGGGAAAGTGGAGGGGTAGAGCAACAGCGCGGAGCCCGCCAGCTCGCGGTACAAGTCCCGCTTGGACAGCGCCCCGAGCAGCGTCACATCGGGCAACGCCTCCGCGGTCGCGCGCAGGGTGCGCAGGTATTCCGCCATCTGCGCGTCCGCGCCGGGGTTGTCGTAGTGCGCGATCGACAGCTTCAGCCCAGGCCGCGCCTGCTTCAGCCGCGGCCACATGGTGAGCAGCACCTCCAGGCCGCGCTCCGGCCGGCTGGTGTAGATCACCCGGTCGCGGTCTCTCTTCGCGCCCGCGGCCGCCTCCTCCACCAAGTCGAGAGCGACGCCGTTGCGCGTCACCAGCACCCGGTCGTCGGGCAGGTCCAGGTGTCCCTGCAACTGCTCCCTGTGGAACTCGGACAGGACGAACACGCGGTCCACCCTGAACATGAGCGAGGACAGGTAGCGCGCGCTTTCCTTGGTCAGCAGGTCGTGGTTCCACACCACGTTCACCCGCGACCTCAACGGCCCCGTCAGCCCCCGCAAGTGGCGGCAGCACACGAACACATCACAGGTTCCCGCGGCCAGGAAATCGGCGAACTCCGGCAAGTCCTCGTACACCACGCCGTCGTATTCCCCAGGCCGCGGGCAGTGACAGAACACCTTCACCCGGTGGCCGCGCCGCGCCAGCGCGCGCGCCATGAACACCACCGCGCTCTCGCTTCCCCCCAGCGACTGCTCGAAGGGCGTCCTTCCATCGAAGGGCAATCCCTCTGTGTAGATGACGATCTCCACGCTCTCCTCCTCAAAGCGGCCGGGGCAGGAGCCGCGCTCCTGCCCCGGCAAAGTGGCCATGAAAAACGGCGGGACGATCCTCGTCCCGCCGGCCGTTCTGCTTGTCCTGCATAGTCCGCCATAGGCGGACGAAGCATGATAGGGCGGAGATACCCATCCCCGCCAAACCACTTCACACAAACGAACCACTCTTCGCAAGCTCCGCTTGCGTGGCGGGCAAAGGTCCCTAAGCCCAGAGGGCCGGGATGTGGCTAAGCCCGCCGAAGGCGAGCCGCCATGGCGGCCGTAGGCCTAGCCAGCGGTCTGCCGCAGGCAGACTT